>JAAYED010000301.1 GCA_012728955.1 Chloroflexota bacterium | reverse complement strand
GCAAACATCTTGGGATATTTGATCGGCTTGTCGTCGCCCTCGGGGACGCTGGAGATCACCAGCCGCGTGTGTTCCCCCAGGGCAAAGCCGGCGGGGCACACCAGATTGCCCACGTTTTCGATGAAAATCACATCGAGCTGGTCAAGGGGCAGGCCGCCGAGCGATCCTGCCACCTGGTTGGCATCGAGGTGACATCCGCCACCGGTGTTGATCTGAACGGCCGGGGCACCGCCGGCGATGACCTTGTCCGTGTCGACGGAAGAAGCGAGGTCGCCCTCGATAGCCCCAATCCTCAGCTCACCACGGACACGACGGATCGTATCCAGAAGCAAGGTAGTCTTGCCCGCACCTGGTGACGACATGACGTTGATCACATGTATGCCATGCCGGTCAAAGGTGTCTCGGTTGTCGTGCGCCTGAGTGTCATTGGCGCGCATAATGCGCTCGATCACCGGTACTTTACGTGTCGTCATCTGTGTCCTCCACTTCGATACTGTCCACGTAGAACTCGCGGCCCTTTACCACTTTGGCCTGCCGTTGCCCACAGTGAGGACACTGCCAATCAGCCGAAACAGGTTGCCAATGCCAGCCACAGGCAGCGCATGCCAGCTCTACAGAAACGCGCTCGAACATCAGGCGCGCTCCCGCTGCCATCGTTCCTTCGCTCAAAAAGTCGAAATAGAACTGCACACTATCGTCGACAATACTCGAGAGATCGCCGACCACGAGGTGGATAGCCAGCACCCTGCTGGCGCCCGCCTCGGCGGCGTTTCGCGTTGCGATCTCGATAATGCTCTCGGTAACGGCCAGCTCATGCATAACCGGTAGTATACCATAATATCCCCTCGAGTGGCAGGCGAGTTTTACCTGCTGAGCGTTTTGTTCAGCCAGGGCGCAGGGCGGTTGACCGCTGCAGGCTGCGCGCTTACCATCAGTCAGTGACCCCAGACAAAGGAGGTGCCCAGATGACTGCCTGTGAGCATATGCGCTGGTGGAATGAGGCCCGCTTTGGCATGTTTATCCATTGGGGGGTGTATGCGATCCCTGCACGAGGCGAGTGGGTGATGCATCAGGAGCACATCCCTCACGCTGAATATGCACCCTATGCCGACCAGTTCAACCCGCAGTGTTACGATCCGGATGCCTGGGTGCAACTGGCGCGAGAGGCCGGTATGCGCTACATGGTGCTCACCAGCCGGCACCATGACGGCTACTCGCTGTTTGACAGCAGCGTCTCCCAGTTCACCGCCCCCAGGCGGGCTGCCGGGCGTGATCTGCTGCGCCCCTTTGTGGAGGCCTGCCACCGTGCCCAAATGCCGGTGGGCTTTTACTACTCCCTGCTGGACTGGCGCTACCCCGCCTATTTTGCGGGACCCCGGCGCGACCCGGCAGGCTGGCTCGAGCTGGTCCAATATATGCACGCGCAGGTGCGCGAGCTGTGCACCAACTATGGCAAGCTGGATATCCTCTGGTACGACGGAGGCTGGCCCTATACCGCGCAGGATTGGCGCTCGGACGAGTTGAACACCATGGTGCGCGAGCTGCAGCCCGGGATCATCATCAACAACCGGGCGCAACTGCCCGCAGACTTTGACACGCCCGAACAGCATGTGGCAGCCTCGGCGCCGGGCCGCCCCTGGGAGGCGTGTATCACGCTGAACGGGAGCTGGGGCTATAACGCGGCGGATGACGAATGGAAGAGTCCCCGGCAGGTGGTCAGTACGCTGGTGCGTTGTGCCTCAGGGGGCGGCAATCTGCTGCTGAACGTGGGCCCCAGGCCCGATGGGACCATACCTGCGGAATCTGAGCAGATTCTGCGCCGGGTCGGAGAGTGGCTGGATGTCAATGGTGAGTCCATCTATGGCACGGACCGCTCTCCCTTTTTCACCTCCACAGGCATGACCACGCTGCGCGGCAAAAGTTTGTACGTGCACGTGCTGCGCTGGCCCGGCAGCGAGCTGGTGGTGCCGCGCCTGCTCACGCCGGTCAGCTCGGCACGCTTTCTGGCGAACGGAGAGCCCATCGCCTGGGAACAGCGGGGTGACCGTGTGTTCCTCCAAGAGTTGCCTGCAGCAGCGCCTGACGATCTCGATACCGTGATCGTGCTGGAGCTGGAGGGTGAACCGCGGGCGTTAGATTACTTTGTCGATGGCTGGGAGCAGAGCTGAAGGGGCCCGCAGGGGTATTGCGGTCCCCGACGGTTCGATCACCAGTTACCGAGGGGCATCGCCCGTGGTGGCAAACGCGCTCTCGAGCCTCGCGTGCACGGGAACGGATTGCCGGACGGAATTAACTGCTGAGCCGGTGTGCCACCAGGCTTGCGGTGCAACGGTCCGAGACAAGCGCGCCGCGCCCGGACGGCGCCGCATGCATTGGGTCGAGCGCTCCGAGCACCCTGCGTCCATCAGTAGAAAAAGCAGGAGGCCACCAAAATGGCCTCCTGCAGTCTCTTGTCGTTCAGCAGATCAGAGTTGCTCGTACACCCAGGCAATGTCCAGCTCCTGCAGCTTGGAGAGGGTCGGCTTGCCGGTGGCGGTCTCCCACCCCATCATGCCGTAAAAGGTCTCCTTGGCCTCTTCCAAATCCTCCGGGTCCACAGGCTGTTCGTTCACCTGCCCGCTCACAAAGTAGGTCTGCATGCGACGGGGCAGGCGATCGTCATCGCGGGTGAGGCCCTCACGCAGGTTAAAAGCGCGCGCCATGGTGACTCCGCGCTCCCCGGCCCGCATCAGCTCCCACACGTTGGTCTGCCAGCCGGTGATGGCCGATACGATCTCGGCCATCTGCTCGCGCGACCAGGCAAGGAACATGCAGCAACCCACGTGATTGTAGACCCACTGCCAGTTGCTGCTGTACATGTAGGCGCGCACCTTTTGTGGGTTGAGCTCGTACCGGCCCACCGGCGTGTAGATACCGAGCTCCTGCAGGCCCTGACCGGGGGGATCCATGGTGAGCCCCTCGTCCCAAAAGTTGTGCATGTGATCCGCACCGGTGGGCGAGACGGCATAGCCCAGCGCCTGCCCGTGCCGTGTGCGGCACTCGTGCAGCGGAAAAGGTTGGCCTTTGACCGTGATGGCATAGTCCATGGCGCTGCCACCAATACGGCGTGCCGCATACTCCGGACCTTCGGCCAGCAGGTCTCCCAGCCCCTGACGGCGGCAGATCATCTCCACCAGCGTGAGCATCGATTCGGCCTGGCCAAAGGAGAGGTCCAGGCCTCCCGTATCCTCCCTGGTGAGCAGCCCCTTCTCGTAGCACTCCATGGCAAAGGAGACCGCCATGCCGCAGGAGATGGTGTCGAGGCTGTAGGCATTGCACAGCTCGTGAGCCTTGCTCACTGCCTTGAGGTCCCCGATACCACAGTTGGACCCAAAGGCACCAATGGTCTCGTACTCGGGACCGCCATAGATGGGGTTGATTTTCATGCCCGGCTCGTCGACCTGGACAACGCGCTTGCAGCGGATGGGGCAGGCATAGCACCCCTCGCGACCGATCATGATGGTATCGCGCAGGGTCGTGCCGTTGAGCTGCTCGGCTTGATCGAACTGGCCATCCTGAAAGTTGCGGGTGGGAAGCGCACCAACCTGGCTGAGGCCCACCACGCCTCCAGGAGTGCCCACGTCATGGCTGCCCCAGCTGAACTCTTTCCAGTTCTGCGTCATATAGCGCGCCAGCTCACGGAACTTGGTCTGATTGGCCACTGGCAGGCGCCCCTGCCCACGAGCGGCTACCGCCTTTAGATTCTTGGACCCCATCACGGCGCCGGTGCCACTGCGACCGGCAGCGTGTCGCAGGTCGTTGATCACGCAGGCATACCGCACCAGGTTTTCACCGCCGGGGCCGATCATCGCCAGGCGCACACGCTTGTCATCCAGCTCGGCCTGGATGGTCTCCTGCGTCTCCAGTGTGTTCATGCCCCACAGGTGGCTGGCATCACGAATCTCAACCTCAGAGTCGTTGATCCAAAGGTAGACCGGCTTTTCGGCACGACCCTGGACCACTATGGCATCATAACCGGCCTGTTTGAGTTCGGCACCAAAAAAGCCACCCACATCCGCGCTGCCATAGCCACCCGTCAGCGGCGACTTGCAGCCTACGGTGCTGCGTCCCGCCCCGCGATGGGAAGCCCCGTCATGGTGCCTGTGGCAAAGATCAAGAGATTATCCGGGCCCAACGGGTCCACACCCGCGGGCATTTCGTGCAGCAGGTAATACGCAATAAAGCCATTACCCCCCAGGTAGCGTCGGTAAAAGCTCTCGGGCTTTTCGTCGACCCAGGTACTCCCGTCGGTCAGGTTCACGCGCAAGATGCGATTCTGAAAACCGGCGACCATAACACACCCCCCCACTGACAATACAGACAGAAATCTGCAGCATAGCGGATAGTAGGCGAGGGCGCGCCCCGTGTCAAAGCTGTGCCCGGTTGACACCCCCTGACCCGGATGCTATAGTCGCGCCGCGATGAGGGGAGACAACGCTGCTGATGCAGGTCGACCAGTCTCTTGAGCGCTACGATTGTGACCATTTCACCCAACCCGCCGGGCTGGGTTGCGCCTGATGGGAGTATTATGTCCACCATTAAGAACGGGCGCCAGCAGGTGGTCGCCTTTGCCGGTACGCAGGGGCTTGCCATGCTGGTGTCAGCTTACCGCGATGCCCCCTGGGACATCACCGGGGTTGTACCGCCTGCCAATGCGGGCGCGGCTTTTGCACAGTTGCATTCGACCATCGGCGCCAGCGCCGACGAAATAGTGATCCCTACGCTGGACCGTGTAGAGGTTTGCGCCGAACTCTCTGATGGGGAACATCTGCTCGGAGAAAGCGCCATCACCGAGGGCGCCAACGGCGCTGTGATCAAGCGGGTCTTTTTGGTCTCGGACAGCCCCGGTCGGCCCACCAGCGATTTTCGCCCTACCCCCGAGGTGCTGCAGGCCCTCGAGTCGGCGGATGCCATCGTGATCGGTCCGGGGTCCCTGTTCACCAACCTGATCCCCTCCCTGTTGATCAAAGAGATCAACTCGGCGGTGCGGGCCAGTTCCGCGCGCAAGATCTTTATCTGCAACCTGATGACGCAGCCCAATCAGACCGAAGGTTTTTCCGTGGCGGACCATGTGCGCACCATCCAGCAGCACTGCAGCCTGCGCTTTGACTATGTGCTGGCGCACCATGGGGGCGCCATCAGCCCCGAGGTGCTGCAGCGCTATCACGAGAGCGCCGCCGAGCTGGTGGTTCCCCAGCTGGTAGTCAACGATGGCTCG
>JAAYED010000300.1 GCA_012728955.1 Chloroflexota bacterium | reverse complement strand
GGGCGTGCCTGGCAGATCGGGCGGGCTCTGAAGCGCTGAGGGCGATGCGGCGCACACGCCAGGCAGAGATGCCTGGCGTGTGTTCGTCAGAGGCGCTGGCGCCAGGGATCGTGCTCGCGAAAGGCCGCCAGCATGACCTCTTTTTTCCACAGGGGCACGCCGATGGCGTCGCCGTCTCCATAGTCCGAGAGGATAAAGCCGCCCTGGGCGGTGGCCCAGTGATCCAGGAGCAGCCGTGCTTCCGCCTCGATGGCCTCCTGATCCTCAAAGGGCAGGGTGTGCTGGATGTCGCACAGTGACTCGAAGCAGATGCGGCCGGCATAGCGTGCCCCGACCTCTTCGATGCCCAGCAGGCGCGGCTGCTGCAGGTTGATCACATCCAGACCGATCTCGATCAAGGGCTCGATGATCTGGTTGACCTTGCCGCAGGAATGCATCCACACATCCCAGCCCTGGGCGTGTGCCGCCTGAAAGATGCGGTCATAGCGGGGCTGAAAAAAGGAACGCCACATGCGCGGTGACACAAAGGTCGCCAGCTCGGTGCCCCAATCGTCGGTAAAGCTGAATCCGTGTATCCGTCCGGGCAACAGCCGGCCGATGTTCTCGATCACCCGCACGTCATAGTCCACGATGCGATCGGCAAGATAGGCCATTCGCCCCGGGTCGGCGTGCAGCTCGGTGAGCACATTGGTCATGCCGCGCAGGGAATGCATGCGCTCAAACAGCAGCATAAAGATCGAGGTGGTGACATAACGATCTCCCGCCTGTGCGCAGCGCTCCTGCATGCCCGCATAGTAGGCAGGGTCGTCCGGATCTGGCCAGGCATAGCTGGCTTCCAGCGACCAGTCCTCCAAGGGGTGGGCGCGAACCAGTCCCATGTTGGCCATCTCACTGCGTTGCCAGTGGCAGCCCCATTCGTCCACCGTGTGCCGCTGGGCGTGGTCGCCGGTGCCCACGGCATTGGTGGAGACATGGCAGGTGTCATCCAGGCCCAGGCTGGCGAACTTGAGTGGGAGGCGGTCGGGCGTGCCCATGTGGATCGCGCGCGACACCACTTCGTGGGGAGTCATGGGTGTCTCAGCCATCAGTGGAGGGCCTCCAGTCCGTAGGCTGCGGCGCCCAGCAGTCCGGCCTGTGCCTGCAGAATCACGTGCACCGGGATCTGCTCGAGGATATAGGACAGTCGCCCTTTGTAGCGAAAGGCCTCCAGCAGAGCCCCGGAGGTGATAGCGGGCAGCACGCGAGGGGGAATGCCACCGCCGATGTAGATGCCACCGGTAGCCATCACGGTCAAAGCCAGGTTGCCTGCTGCGCCTCCCAGAATGCGCACAAAAAGATCCAGCACCGCGCGGGCGACGGGGCAGGGATGCTCTTGGTCCAGAGCGGCGGCCACCAGCACCGGTGTGGGGTCCTCCGCCTGTGCCAGTTGCGCCTCCAGCGCGGCAGGTACCGGCAGGCCCTCGTCCAGACGCAGATATTCAAAGAGGTTGATCATCCAGCGCCCGGAGCAGACCCGTTCCACGCTCACGTGCCCATGACGCTCACGCAGAAATGCCTGCAGGCGGGCCTCTCGCTCTGTGGTGGGGCTAAAGGAGGAATGCCCTCCCTCAGAGGGACAGGCGCGGTAGCGCACGCCGTCGTGGATCAGAAACGCTTCTCCCAGGCCGGTGCCGGGCGCAATGACGCCCAACACGCCGTTGGGGGCGGGGTCTCCTGCGCAGAGCGTCAGCAGGTCCTCCGGTCGAAGGTAGGGCACGCTGTTGGCGATGGCCTGCAGATCATTCAACAGAGTAACGCGCTCACAGCGCAGGGCAGGCCGCAGCTCGGCCTCGTCCAGCGTCCAGGGGAGGTTGGTGCCCACCACCTGGCCGTCCACCACCGGACCGGCCACGCCAAAGGCCGCCGCAGCCACCGACAGCCCCGCCTCAGCGAGGAACTCGCCCGCAGCGGACTGAAGGTTGGGATAGTCGGCGCTCTTGACCGTCGTCTTGATCAGGGGCTGGTGTGGGCCCCGCGCCACCGAGTACACCGCCATGTCCGTCTTGGTGCCGCCGATATCACCGGCCAACAAAAGGGTCTCTGTGCTCATCCTCTCTCCCCACCAATGAACTCTAGCCGGGCGTGCTACAGCCCCAATACGCGCGCGATGTTGCCCCCCAGCACCAGGTCGCGCTGCGCAGCGCTCAGATCCTGATACACCACCTGTCGCAATCCCCACTCGTACCGCATCGGACAAAAAGGCGTATCGCTTCCGTAGCAGAGCCGCTCCGCCCCCAACGTGTTGAGCGCCAGCAGCACCTTGCGATAGTCCGCCTCTGAATCGATCAACAGCCAGCGGGGGTTCTCTGTTGCCAGATCGATGACGGACTGGGCCATGTCGGGCGAGCCCGAGCCTCCCATGTGTACCAGCAGGATGTTGAGCTCGGGAAACTGGGCCGAGATCCGTGCGATGCGCCACGGATGGGTACGCTCCAGATCATTCACGCCACAGTGAAAGGCCAGCGCCAGGCCGGCCCCGGCGATCCTCTCGATCAGAGGCAGGGACAGCACCGGATCGTCGATGGCATAGCCATCACGGGCGCCGTTCAGCTTGATTCCGCGTACGCCATTGTCGATGCACCGCTCCAGCTCCTGAGCGGCCTCAGCGACCCCCAGCATGGGATTTACTCCGCCAAAGGGAATGATACGATCGGGGTGGGCTTGCCAGGCAGCGTGGATGGCCGCATTGTCTGGGGCGATGTCCCTGCGATAGGACACCATCGGCCAGGTGATGGCACGGTCCACGCCCACCTCATCCAGGCGGCGCAGCAGCTCATCGGCGCCGATTCCGGTTCCGTTACTGGGTGCCGCCAGGTGGCAGTCTGCATCGATGCGCATGTGTGTCCCCCTCTCTTGGGTCATCCTGATAATGCGCATTGTAGGTTGTGCCGGGCGCAGGCGCAACCATCCGCGTTCAGGAGGGCCGCGGCCGGCAACACAGTTCCTTCCGGGGTATTTGAAATCATACGCCCTCGTGGGTACGATAGGGATGCTGACGTGTGCACAAACCGACCCGAAAGTGAGGCCAGCATGCAAGCCATGACCGGTGTTGAACGAATCACCAACATTCTGCAGCGCCGACCGGTCGATCGCATTGGATTGTTCGAGCACTTTTGGGGCGATACACAGCGCGCCTGGGCCGAACGGGGGCACATCCGCGAGGATGAGAATCTCGACGATCACTTTGGTTTTGACATGTCGCTCTTTGGCCCCAACACCTATGTAGCGAACCTGGATTTTGAACCGGTGGTGGTGGAGGAGACCGAGGAGACCATCCTCAAGCGCGATGGCAATGGCGCACTGCTCCGCCGGCACAAGCTGCACGAAACCACTCCCGAACATGTGGACTTTACCGTGAAGGAGCGCCGCCCCTGGGAGGAACTGATTCGTCCGTTTCTTCTGGAGCCTGATGAGCGGCGCATCGATTTTGAGGGATACCGCCGCGCCAGGGAGCACGCTCGCCGGCACAATCGCTTCTTTGCCTGGTCGGGACCCAATGTGTTCGAGCTGATGCACCCGGTGTGTGGCCACGAGCACATGCTGGTGGGCATGGCGCTCGATCCAGAGTGGATCGTGGACATGGTCACGGTCTATTCAGAGTTGATCGTGCACCTGCAAGAGATCCTGTTTGCGCGCGAGGGCTATCCTGACGGCATCTGGTATTATGAGGACATGGGGTTCAAGGGGCGGCCCTTTATGTCGCCGGCCATGTATCGCAATCTGGTGTTGCCTGCTCACAAGCGCACGGTGGGCTATGCCAAGAGTCTCGGCTTGCCGGTGATCATGCACTCTTGTGGCTTTGTGGAGGCGCTGGTACCGGGCATGATGGAGGCCGGTATCGATTGTCTTCAGGTGATCGAGGTCAAGGCAGGCATGGACCTGCTGAAACTGTATCGCGAGTACGGCGATCGTCTATCGTTCATGGGGGGCATCGACGTGCGTGCGCTGTACAGCAACGATCGTGAGATCATCAACGCCGAGCTCGAGTCCAAGATCCCTGTGGTCAAGGGCAACTATGGCTATGTGCTTCACAGCGACCACTCTATCCCCAACACCGTGGACTATGACTCGTATCGCTATTTCATCCAGCGGGGGCTGGAGCTGGGCCAGTATCCCGCCTGAGAGACGCAACTGTTAGGGAGGTTCCTTTGGCAGAGAGCATAACACCACAGCGCGAGGACTTTTCGCGCTGGTATCTGGACGTCATTCGCGAGGCAGAGCTGGCGGAGAACTCGCCGGTGCGCGGTTCCATGGTTATCCGCCCCTATGGCTATGAGTTGTGGGAGAATATCCGCGACGGACTGGATCGCCGTTTCAAAGAGACAGGGCACAAGAACGCCTACTTTCCGCTTTTTATCCCCATGAGTTTTCTGCAAAAGGAAGCGGAGCACGTGGAGGGCTTTGCGCCCGAGCTGGCGGTGGTCACCATTGGCGGTGGCAAGGAGCTGGATGAGCCTCTGGTGGTGCGCCCAACCTCGGAGACGATCATCGGGCACATGTACGCGCGCTGGATCCAGTCATATCGCGACCTGCCGCTGCTCATCAACCAGTGGGCGAACGTAGTGCGCTGGGAGATGCGCACGCGCCCGTTCTTGCGGACTATGGAGTTTCTCTGGCAGGAGGGCCACACGGCCCATGCCACGGCTGAGGAGGCGCTGGCACACACGCGGCGCATGCTCGATGTTTATGCCGACTTTGCGATCAATGATGCGGCCATTCCGGTGGTGCGCGGTGTCAAGAGCGAGCGTGAAAAGTTTGCCGGAGCAGTGGCCAGTTACACCATCGAGGCCATGATGGCAAATGGCTGGGCCCTTCAATCGGGCACCAGCCACTACCTGGGCGACAACTTTAGTCGCGCCTTTGAGATCAAGTACCTGGACGAGAATAACGAGTCGCGGTATTGCCACACCACCAGCTGGGGGGTCAGCACCCGCATGGTGGGCGCCGTGATCATGACGCACGGCGATGATCAGGGTTTGCGTTTGCCCCCCAAGCTGGCGCCGACGCAGGTGGTCATAGTGCCGATCTGGCGCAAGGAGGCCGAGCAGGCTGGTGTGTTGGCCCTGGCGGAGCGTGTGGAGAGCATGCTCAAAACCGCGGGCGTGCGTGTCCACAAGGATCTGCGGATGGACCAGACCCCCGGCTTCAAGTTCAATGACTGGGAGATGCGTGGCGTGCCCCTGCGGATCGAGATCGGGCCGCGGGACGTGGCCCAGAATGCCGTGGTGCTGGCCCGTCGCGATCGTCCGGGCAGGGAGGGCAAGACCATGGGAGTCCCCGTGGATTCCCTCACCGAGCAGGTTCCGAACATGCTGGCCGAGATTCAGGCCGCCATGCTGGCCGATGCCACTGCGCGCCGGGACGCCAACACCCATGACGTGACCAGCTATGACGAGTTCAAGCGAGTGCTGGATGAGCAGGGAGGATTCCTGAGAGTACATTGGGCTGGCAGCAGCGAGGATGAGGCCCGCATTCAGGACGAAACGCGGGCAAGCCTGCGTTGCCTGCCATTAGAGTCCGATCTGGGATCCGGTCCCTGTTTCCTCACCGGTCAGCAGACCGATCGCATCGCCATTTTTGCACGGGCATACTAGGGATGTAACGCGAGCCGATTGTACAAGGAGGTACCGGAAAATGCTCAACTTGGAATGGCGACATCGTCTCGATAACTGGCGGCGCACCCTGTCGCGCCAGTTCTATACCCCCGTCGGCTCCCTGGAGTGGAGCGGCTTTATCACGGACCAGTCGCTCAGCCTGGAAGAGGCCACCAGCCGCCAGCAGCACCCGTTGCCGACGGGCACCCGTTGGGGCGCCAAGTGGGAGTGTGGCTGGTTCCACGGCACGGTAGTGACACCGTCCCAGGTGGCGGGCCGCCGCTTTGTGCTGCACGTGGATGTGGGCGCCGAGAGCGGCGTGTTTGTTAACGGCGTGGCGGCGGGCGGCATCGATCGCCAGCACAAGGAGATCACCCTCTCTCGTTCAGCCACCCCCGGGGAGCAGTTCGAGATCTGGGTGGAGGGATATGCGGGCCACGGGCCCCGCGTCTCCTCGCCGGGGCCCTATCCCCTGGGTGTCGAGTCGGTCCCCGAGCCCCCCGATACGCAGTCGGTGGTGGGTAATACCACCTTTGGCGTCTGGGAGGAGGAGCTGTATCAGCTCGCGGTGGACGTCGAGACCTTGACCCGCCTGCGGGACAGCATCGATCCCCAGTCCTTGCGGGTGGCCAAGATCGATCGCGCCTTGAAGGATTTCACCCTGGTTTACGATCCCGAGCTGCCCTATGACGAGATGATCGCCTCGGCAGTGCAGGCACGCCAGGGCCTGGCGCCTCTGCTGCAGGCACACAATGGCGACACCGCCCCCGAGTTTTTTGCGATCGGGCACTCGCACATCGACGTGGCCTGGCTCTGGCATCTGGCCGAGACGGAACGCAAGTCTGTGCGCACCTTTGGCACTCAGCTTGCGCTGATGGACGAGTATCCGGACTATGTCTATCTGCAGAGCCAACCCCACCTCTACTGGTGGATGAAGGAACGCCATCCCGAGATCTATGCCCGCATCAAGGAGGCAGTGGCCCGCGGCCAGTGGGTGCCCGATGGCGCCATGTGGGTAGAGGCGGACACCAATCTCTCCGGTGGTGAGAGCCTCATCCGGCAGTTCCTGTACGGCAAGCGGTTCTTCAAAGAAGAGTTCGGAGTGGACTCGCGCCTGCTGTGGCTGCCGGACGTCTTTGGATACTCGGGCAACATGCCCCAGATCATGCGCGGTTGCGGCGTCGACTACTTTGCCACTGCCAAGATCTTTTGGGCCTATAACGGAGGCGACCCCTTCCCCTACAATACCTTCAGATGGGAGGGGATCGACGGGTCGCAGGTGCTGGTGCACCTGATGAACGACTATAACTCGGAGGTAGACCCCGCTTCTCTGACGCAGCGCTGGACGCAGCGCGTGCAAAAAGACGACATCTTCAGCCGGCTGGTGCCCTTTGGCTGGGGTGACGGTGGTGGCGGGCCTACCCGTGACCATTTGGAGTATCTCGCGCGCTCTGCGGACCTGGAGGGCCTGCCCCGCACCCGCCAGGCGCCGCCGGAGCAGTACTTCATCGATCTGCAGGAGCGCGGCGTACCTCCCGTGCGTTACGTCGGTGAGCTGTATTTCCAGTGTCACCGTGGCACGCTCACCTCACAGGCTCGCACCAAGCGGGGAAACCGCAAGTCCGAGTATGCCTTGCGTGAGGCCGAGTTGTGGTCCGCCGCCGCCATGGCACTCTGCAAGCGGGCAGTGCCCTGGCAAACCCTGGTGGATGCCTGGCGCAATGTCCTGCTGAATCAGTTCCACGACATCATCCCGGGCTCTTCCATCCATCGGGTCTATGAGGAGGCAGAGGCGGGCTATGCCCGCGTGCTGGCTGCCGCGGCCGAGGTGCGCGATGGTGCCCAGGCAGCGCTAACTGGTGAAGGTGACGGACTGACGCTGTTCAACAGCCTCAGCTGGGAGCGCAAGGCTCTGGTAACTTTGCCAGCGGGTTGGGCTGGCGCCAGCGATGCCTGCGGCC
>JAAYED010000299.1 GCA_012728955.1 Chloroflexota bacterium | reverse complement strand
CGCCCCTGGTCCCCACAGCACGTGCGTCGGGCCGAGATCACAGGTCATCAGCTGGGAGGGCTTGCCATCCCCCAAAGCGATGCGATACATCAGCGCATCGTTCAGTCGCGGTGCCTCGTCGCGGTGCGTCTGCCAATAGGGTGCCCCCGCCCGGGCCGCCACATCGCCATCCCCCGTGGCATCGATCACCACGCTGCCCGCCAGCGCCAGGCGGCCCGATTTGGTCTCGACAAGCACACCGGTGATACGGTCGCCGTCCATCATGGGTGCCGCAAACCAGGCATGCAACAGCAGGTCCACCCCGGCCGCGCGGCACAGGTCCATCAGCACATATTTGTAGAGCTCGGTATCGATGGCGTAAGAGTACTCGAGCTCTCCGGGCAGCGTGGGCATTGCACGCTGTGGGTAGGGGCTCTTGCCCAATCCGCCGAGCCCCTTCAACCGCAGCACAATCTCTTCCGCGATACCCCGCACCACCTGCGTGTCGTCGGGCGCAACCTGGTTGCGGAATCCATTTATGCATGCCATCAACGAGGCGGTTGCCGTACCGCCCAGGTACCCGAACTGTTCCACCAGCAGGGTGTTGGCACCGGCGCGACCTGCGGCGATGGCGGCGGCTGCTCCCGCGGGCCCTCCGCCCACCACAATCACCTGGTATTCCCTGCTGACCGGTAGGTCTCGAGCGGGCTCTTGATAGGTCTTCACACTACTCCCTCCGATACTGGCTGTATGGGTGCGATGGGACGGCTTGAGCCTACACCTTGATCAGGCTCGTCTCGATGGTCAAGGCCTCAGGAATCGAATGTGCGGCTCAGCGTCTGAATAGTGGCGTTCTGGCCCAGAATGTTTACAGGGTAGCGACGCCCCAGCGCCAGGCCGCCGACCCTCGGCACCTGCTCACGGAGCACAGAGATGGCGCTGGTCAACAGGACGGCACGGCCTCCCGGACGCAGCAACCTGGCGATCTCACTCAGCACCCCCTGATAGAGCCCCGGCAATTGCCGCGGGCTGCTGAGCTGCTTCCCAAAGGGCAGGTTGCAGGCGATACAATCCACCGAGGCATCACACAGGGGCAACTGCCGCGCATCCCACTGCAGCAGCTCTCGCGGTTTGTGTCGGGGGCCCAGATTTTCTGCGGCGGCCGCCAATGCTGCCCGGTCGATGTCGCCACCCAGAAGCAGGCCATGCCGGTGGGCGAGCCCGCGCTCTATGACCAGCGTGCCGGTGCCACACATCGGATCGAGAAAGATATCGTTTGCCCGTGGCGCGCTGAGCCGAACCATCGCCGCAGCCACAGAGGGCCGCAGCGAGGCGGGCAGGTGCACCTTTTGATAATCGCGGTGCCGCATGGTCTCGTCAGAGAGGCGCAAGCCTACCAGTACTTCGCGCCCAAGCAGGTTGACCCACACTTCTACGTCTTCGCCCGACTCCACGGCTTTCCACTGTTGCCGCGACCGCCTGCGGATGGCGCGGGCCACGGCCAGAGTCACGTCCACTCGACGGTAGGGTTGGCCGGTACCGCTGATGCGCGTGATGGTCCGAAAGCGGATCTCGCGGTTTCTGTGGACCTGTCTGGTGGTCTCCAGCACGTTCAAGCCATGGTTGAGCCCCAGTACGGTCCCCAGATTGCGCTCGATCATCTCGAGGCCTTCGCGTCCCCAGGGAATCTCTGGAAGGCGGCCCAGCGTCACGAATGCATCCTCCGCGACGCGCAGGCTCAGCAGGCGTTCCGCTGGCTCGGAGGTAGAAAAGAGCACGAGGCCATTGCGCTCTGGAACGGTCTTGAAACCTGCCAGCTGCATATCGGGCAACAGGTCTGCCAGCTCGTCGCGAGCGATCCCCTCGATGCCCGGGATGGTGTGAACATAATAGTCGGTGGAGCGGTGCTGCGTTGCGGCCACGGATCCCCCT
>JAAYED010000298.1 GCA_012728955.1 Chloroflexota bacterium | reverse complement strand
CACGGGCGGAAAGCCCATGCCGGTGTACAGCAGCGAGATCAGCAGACGCCTGCCGATAAAGCGCTTTAACCCGAGAAAAGCTCCCAGAGGGATACCCAGCAGGGAACTAAAGAGCAGCGCAACGCCGGATACCTTGAACGTCAGCGCGACGATCTCCATCAAATCGGGATCGGCGGTGACGATCAGGCGCAAGGTATCTGACAGAATCGATCCCAAGCCCAAGAGCCCAATTCCTCCTGCGGGTAAACGCGAAACGCCGGCGCACTTGCCCAACGGGAAAGAACGCCGGCGCTATACAACGACCCGGTGTCTCCTTTCCAAAGATGGGGGGCACGACCGTTTCCAGCCGTACCGTTGTAATCGACAACGCTGGCGATTACGCGATCACGAGCCATAGCCAAGGGGCTGCAGGACAGGTGATTCGGAGAACGACGCTTGTTCAGTTATTGACTGTTGCGCAGTATAGCGCAACAACGCCTGGCTGACAAACGACACAGCGGGCTGGCCGGTCATTCCTCCCGGGCGATGATCCGCACACCCATGGGCGGGACGCTGATGATTCCCGACAGCCTGTTCTCGGTGACATATTCCAGGCCACCCTTGCCGATATCCGCCGAGAGCGCTCTCGCCGAGTTGTTCAGCAGAAAGAGATAGCTGCCCCCCTGCGTAACCCGTTCCAGCACCTCGAGGCCCGCCTCGGCCGGCACGGGGCTGCTCAAACCCGTCTCCCGCCCCAGCCATGACGCCAACGATTCGGCAAGCCCCTCGTCGGGAACTGTAGCCAGATAGATCGCCTGGCCCTTGCCAAAGCGATTGCGGGTGATGGTCGGTTTGCCGGCATAGTACTCGCCTGCAAAGCGGGCCATCGCCTCGGCGCCTTCCAGTGCCAGCACGTCCGCCCATGCGGTAGCGTTTCCTGCAGGCACCGAGCACACCGAGCTGCCCTCTACCGGTACGGACCGACCATCGTCGAGCGAATCATACTCTTGAACCGTTACTCCACAGACCTCTCGCAGCAACCCCGGCAGCCAGTCCTCCACCACGGTATTGTCCACATCCATCACGCCCGAGCGAGCGGTGACCACCAGCGTTCCCCCTGCCCGTACGTAAGCAGTGAGCTTTTCAGCCAGCTGGGGCTCGAGGATGTACAGCATAGGAGCCACCACCACGGAATAGCCGTCCAGAGAAGCCGACGGAGAGACAATGTCGATGCCGGCGTTCAGTGTGCGCAAGCCCCGATAGAGCGCCATAAAGGCCTGAGGATAGTCCAAGTAGCGATTGTGAGGCTGATTCTGCAGGGCAAAGCGCGAGTCATACGAGAGCAGCATGGCCACCTGCGAACGAGGGGCACTGCCCACCAGCCGATCTCCGAGCCGCCTTATCACCGCGCCCATCTCCTTGACCTCGTTATAACGACGCCCGGGGATGCCGTGGTGATCGAGGATGCCGTGCCAATACTCTTCGCCACCAAAGCGCGCGGTGCGCCACCGGAAGAACACGATCCCGTCCGCTCCATGGGCGATCGCTTCCCACGACCAGAAGGGTATTTCGCCGGGCCGCGGCGCCATGGCGACCGTGTTCTGCCCCGTCGGCCCCGCCTGCTCTTCCATCACCCAGAAGGGCTTGCCCTTGAGCCCGCGCATGGTGTCGTGGGCCAGGGCACGGCGAGCAGCATCGGGCTGCCCCATAAACCGCGGATAGTTATCCCAGCTCACCCAGTCCAGGTCGGCAGCGAGATCGAAATAGTTCAGATTCGGGTAGCCGAAACCCATCAGATTATGGGTGATGGGCACACCCGGATCAGCTGCTCGAATGATCTCCAACTGCTGTCGCTGATAGTCCACGTAGCTGTCAGACATAAAGCGGCGATAGTTCAGAGCCAAACCGGGGTTGTGAATGCCGGTTGTAGACCAGGGCAACGGGATCTGTTCCCAGGCGGTATAGATATGGCTCCAGAACACCGTGCCCCAGGCCTCGTTGAGGGCCTCCAGGGTACCGTAGCGGTTCTTGAGCCACTCTTGAAAGGCCGCTTGACAGGTCGGACAGTAACAGCGTCCGCCAAATTCGTTGTCGATCTGCCAGCCGATGACATTGGGGTTGCCAGCGAAATGCTCCGCCATGGCTCGAACGATGCGCGCACTGTGGCGACGATACTCCCCATGATTAGGGCAGTAGGTGCGGCGGCTGCCATAGGTCACCCGCACCCCATCCTCCCGCACCAGGGCGGCATCAGGATGAGCGGCCATGATCCACGCAGGCGGGGCAGCCGTGGGTGTGCCCAGCACGGAGCGAATGCCATAACTGCCAAACAGCGCAATGGCCCGATCGAGCCAGCCAAAATTAAACTCGCCCTCCCGGGGCTCCATGTAGGTCCAGGCAAACTCGGCCATGCGGATCACATTGAGGCCGGCCTCCTGCATCAGGCGAGCGTCCTGCTCCCAGCGCTCCTCAGGCCAGTGCTCAGGGTAATAGTCGGCACCAAAGTACATCTTGTGTCCTCCTCGTTGTGAATTGGACTTGCCGGAACTCGTACGCTAGATGATACGCTCCCGAATGCGGGCACTCAGTGTGTCCAGTACCATCACCACGGCAACAATCAGTATCACCGCGACGCTGACACTGCGCCACTGGCCCAGATTCTGATACTGGAACAGCAGCTGACCGATTCCCCCACCACCTACCAAGCCAATAATGGTACTCATGCGTACATTGATGTCCCAGCGATAAATGGT
>JAAYED010000297.1 GCA_012728955.1 Chloroflexota bacterium | reverse complement strand
CCACAGATCAACCGGTTACCAGCCGCTTGAAGCCTTCCGCATAGGCCATTCCCCGTTCCGCACCATTCTCGCGCGCCGTTTGGCGCACCCTCTCCTCCAAGCCATCGGGATTGGGCCCCACCTGACTGACGTGGCAGCGCAGCGACCTGCAGCGCAGGTCCATATAGTCGCTGACATCTTCCCAGTAATCCGCATTGTTGGTCCAGAACAAAAAGACCTCTTTGACGCGCCACGGCTCCAACCCGTTCAACTGCTCGGGGAACAAGTGCCAAGCGTGCGAACCTCGGACGGCGTCCAAGGCAGCGAAACCCGCCGCACGATGATCAGGATGGAGCTGATAAGGCCGCCACGGGTCAATGGTGACCACGGCATGGGGCCGCTCCTCTCGAATGATGCGAATGAGACGACGCCTCAAGGACATGTCGTTCTCCACCATCCCGTCCGGATAGCGAAGAAAGGTCACGTTGCGCACACCGAGCACGTCGGCGGCGTTACGCTGTTCCACTTCGCGCCGCGCGGCGATCTGGCTGGGATGCACCATGCGATCCCGATTGCCCTGATCTCCGCTGGTAAGCAGCAAATAATCCACTTGCTGGCCCTCAGCCGCCCACTTGGCCATGGTGGCGGCGCAGCCAAACTCGGGATCGTCCGGATGAGCGGCTATCACCAGCACACGCTTCTGCTCTGCTGTCGCACCATCGGTCATGCCTTGCAACTCCTATTCCTGTGAAATCGTTCTGCGATGTCGGCCCCCCAGCAGCGCTCCCAGAGCAACGCCCAGGTGCCCACGCCGCAACATGCCTTCATCAACCGGACGCAAATAAAACAGTACCACGCCCACAGCACGCACCAACCCACCGATCAGCAGCGTCGTCCGAATGCCGATGGCTTCAGCCAGCGCGACCCCGATCGCCGGCCCGACAAAGGCGCCGATGTTCATCACCAGACTGTAGGCGGCGATCGCGGTGTGGCGATGCCCCGCTGGCAGCTTGCGCATGAATATCAAGGCATGGTTGAGATCGACACCGGCAATGAACAGGTGGCCCAGCAAGCCAACCATCAGCAGCACCGGCAGGTTCGGAAAGGCGCTGACGATGGCCGGGTAGGCCGCTACCAGGGGGAGTGCCATCAACAGGGAGGGATGATCGCCTGCAAAGGCATTAATCCTGCGCCAGCCCCAGTACCCCAGCATGATGCCTACATGTACCAGGGCAGTGTGCAAACCCACCCAACTGTCTGTGGCGCCGAGATCCTGGACATAGTAGAGGATATACAGCGGACCCACGAGCCAGGCACCCGTGTTAAAGAGGAAGGTGTTCACGGTCAGCCGGACAAAGCCCGGGCTGCCACGGAATGCCTCGGTGATGGCCTGCTTTTGGGACACCGCCGGTCGGGAGGTTTCCTCCATCGCGGCCTCGGTCCGGGGCACCCGTACCCAGGCAACCAGGGCCGTGCTGACCAGTCCTCCCAGGGCACCGATCAAGTACAGCCACTGGTAATTGGTTGGGAATACCCCACGGTCCAGAGCCAGACCAAAAAGGTAGGTGAGCACCGCCATGGTGCCGCTGCTCAGAATACTGCGCAACGAAAGGGTAGCTGCGCGCCGACGCTCGGGCACCGTGTCCGCCAGCAGCGTGCTCCAACCGGTGGAGAACACCACCGAGGGGATAGCCATGGCAACCAGCACCCCCACGGTGATCTCGGGCACCAGGCGCGACATGACCAGGGGCAGGAGAGCGATGCCCAGGTACGGCAACCTGGCTGCCAGCAGGCTGAGGACGGTGAGCGCGCGGTAGCTCCCCTGCCGCTCCATCCAACGGGCGGCGGGCATAAAGCAAAGCACCGCCACCAGCGCAGGGGCGGCCGCCAACCAGCCCACCAGCGCTGCAGAGCCGCCTCCACGCAGCACATAGGTCGAGTTGAACGAGGCAGCGGCCGCCAGCACCGCTGCAGGGATGACCTCTGCCGACAGCAGCGCGATGTTACGCTGCTCTGTGTCGCGCACACGAGGGATCAAACGCCACAACCGTCGCAGGTGTTCTTTCAGAGTGCTACCTCCGCCGGGCCTGACCTCGGATTGCAGTATATCACCGACCGGACCTCCGATAAACCCTGTCAATCGCTGCCGAAAGAAACACTGGTGCTATCGCAGAGGTGCCGCCGATGGGTCACCCAGTTGGTCCGGCCATGGCGCCATGTTCTAATCTCGAAAACGCGAGGGTTGGTGCCCGTGATGAGTGATCTGACAGGCAAAAAGTGGCGCCGCGTGGTGATCAAGGTTGGGACCTCTACGCTGACGGCGGGCACACCGCGCCTCAACCCTCCCCGCATGGTGGATCTGGCGCGCCAGATCTGCAGCGTGGTCCAGGCGGGCACCGGCACGGTACTGGTGACGTCGGGCGCGCAGCAGGCGGGCCGTGAACACCTCAGCCATCCCGTCGAGCGCCGAAACATCCCCTACAGCCAGATGCTGGCGGCTGTGGGCCAGAGCCGCCTGATGAGTCTGTGGGAGCACTACTTTGACCTGTATGGCCTCACGGTGGCCCAGGTGCTGCTCACTCGCGAAGACATCGAGGACCGGCAGCGCTACCTCAATGTGCGGGATACCTTTGAGGCGCTGTTGCAACGCGGAATTGTACCCGTGGTGAACGAGAACGACGCTGTGGCGACCGATGAAATCAAAGTCGGAGAGAACGACAGTCTTGCTGCCATGGTGGCCAACGCGATCGAGGCGGACCTGCTGGTTCTGCTGACCGATATCGATGGTCTGTACACCGCCGACCCTTCTCGAGATCCCAACGCCCGGTTCATGGACAGGGTGCCCGTTATCGATGACGCGATTTACAAGATCGCCACGGGATCCAGCCGCTCGGGCATGGGCAGTGGTGGCATGTACACCAAGATCGTTGCTGCGGACCTTGCCGTGCACAGCGGCACGACGGTGGCCATCGCCAACGGCAGCCACGAACAGGTGATTTCCGGCGTGTTGGATGGCACCGTTCGCGCCACCTGGTTCCCGGCACGTATCTCTCCCTCTGAGGGGCGTCGGCGCTGGTTGCTGGCCCACGCGGTGACGTCTGGCAGTGTGTACATCGATGACGGTGCCTGCCGTGCCCTTACGGAGGAGGGGCGCAGCCTGTTGGCGGTGGGCGTTACCTCCACCGAGGGAACCTTTGCCCGCGGAGAGATCGTGTCCGTACGCAATCACGCGGGACGCGAGATCGCCCGTGGCCTGGTGAACTATGACGCTGCGGACGTGGCACGCATTCAGGGACACCACTCAGTCGATCTGGTGGATACGCTGGGCTATGACTATGGACCCGAGGTCATTCACCGCAATAACCTGGCGTTGATCTAGACCGCCATTCGAGGAGACCCCCATGGAAGACGACATCAGACAACTGGCACAGAAGGCCCGGACCGCAGGTCACGCGCTGAGCTTGATCCCCGCAGAGGCACGCAAGGCCGCCCTGTTGGAGACCGCCCGACGCCTTGAAGAGATCGGTGAGCCGCTGTGGGCCGCCAACCGAAAGGACCTGGAGACAGCGGCCGCTCTGGGCATCTCCCCCGCCATGCTGGACCGTGCAACGCTGAACCCCGGCAGGCTGGCCTCCATGGTGAATGGCCTCCGTTCGGTGGCCGCCCTGACCGACCCTGTGGGAGAGACCTTTGACGGAGCCACCCTACCCAACGGCCTGCGGGTGGTACGCAAGCGTGTACCCCTGGGTGTGCTCGCCGTCATATTCGAATCGCGCCCCAACGTAACCACCGAAATCAGCGCACTGGGCATCAAGACGGGCAACAGTGTCATCCTGCGCGGTGGGCGCGAAAGTCTGGAGACCAACAAGGTACTGGTGGGCCTGGTGCGGGCAGCCTGCGCAGAGTCGGGGCTGCCAGAGGATACGGTGCAGCTGATCACCTCGACCGATCGAGCGCTGGTGCCCCAGCTGCTCCGGATGGATGATCTGATCGATCTGGTCATTCCGCGCGGTGGGCAGCAGCTGCAGAACCTCGTCAAGGAGCACGCCCGCATGCCAGTGGTCTATGGCGGGATCGGAGTGTGCCACCTGTTCGTGGACTCCTCCGCCGACCTGGCCCGCTCTATCCCGGTGATCGTCAATGCCAAAGTACAGGCACCATCGGTCTGTAATGCCCTGGACACGGTGCTCGTCCACCGCGAGGTGGTGGCGGAACTGGTGCCGGCCATGGTGCGGGCGCTCAACGAGCAGGGCGTGCAGGTGCTGTGTGACCCCGAGTCAATGTCCGCTGCCGTCAATGCCGGCCTTCAGAATGAGCTGCTGGCTCCCGCTGGCGAGGGCGATTTTGGCCGCGAGTTTCTGTCGCTGGTGGTCTCGGTCAAGGTGGTTGGCGATCTGGAGGAGGCTATCCAGCACATTGCCCAGTATTCCACCCATCACTCGGACGGCATCCTCACCGAAAGCTATACCAACGCCAACCGTTTTCTCGATATGGTGGACTCGGCGGTAGTTTATGTCAACGCAAGCACGCGCTTTACCGATGGTGGCCAGCTGGGTTTGGGGGCAGAGGTGGCAATCTCGACGCAGCGCATGCACGCACGGGGTCCCATGGGCCTCAGAGAACTGACAACTTACAAGTGGGTCGTCCAGGGCGACTATCACGTGCGCCGCTGATCGGGTACAAGCGCCCTGGCGCCTGAGCAAAGGAGCTCTTACGATGGGCACAGACAGCGCATTGCGTCGGTTAAGCCTGCTCAACCCCGGCACCGAGATCTGGTGGGACTCGTCACCGCTCGTCTTTGATGCCTGGTGTAAAGCACAACAAGCCCTCTGGCGAGACCAGCCCACTCTCAGCGGCGCCCTGCAGGAGCTGAACTGGGGTGCGCTGAGCGGTGTGCTCCGCGGCTGTACCACCAACCCACCCCTCGCGCTGGAAGCGCTTTGCACCGATTTGCCACGGTGGCGAGCATGGGCGCGTGCGCAGCAGCGCGACGCTCGTGATGGGCTGGCTTGGGATCTGTACCGCTCCATCCTGCGGGCGGGGGCGCAACGGGCACTGCCCCTGTGGGAGCAATCAGACGGCCGATTCGGCCAGATCTGTGGGCAGGTGGATCCACGGCTGCTGCATGATGCCGCCGCCATGGTGCAGCAGGGTATCGCCCTGCATGCGGAATGCCCCAACGTGATGGTCAAATTGCCTGCTACACAGGCGGGCATCGAGGGTATCCGCCTGCTGACGGCACGCGGGATCTCTACCAACGCCACACTGGGATTCTCTGTCGCGCAGATCCTGGCCACCGCCGAGGCTGCACGGACAGGTTTTGAGCTGGCCCGCGCCGCAGGGGTGGACCTCTCCACTACGCGCTCCATGGCCACCCTCATGCTCGGTCGCCTGGAGGACGCCCCTGCCTTTGACGCCAGCGCCACCTCGGTGGGCCTGTCGCTCAGTGAGCTGGAGCGCCGCTGGGCCGGCGTCGCCGTGGCACGGCAGGCGTATGGCCTGCTCTGCGAACGGGGCATGCAGACCAAGCTCCTCCTGGCATCCATGCGACTGGGACCGACGGTGGAGGGGACAACCCGGATCTGGCATCTGGAGCAGCTCGCCGGCGGAAACACCGTGCTGACCATATTCCCCAATATCCTGGCGGCCTACATGCAGGCCTATGCCGACAGGCCCATTGTCGCCACCATCAACGAGCCGGTGCCCTCCGCTGTGCTGGAGCGGCTCCAGCAGATACCCTACTTTGTCCAAGCGTATGAGGCTCAAGGCGCGGCGCCTGACGAGTTCGATGGGTTGCCCGGCCTCATGGCCACCGCCAGCAGCTTTACTGAAGCGATGAGTTCCTTCGAAGAGACGGCAGCGCAGCTGCTCAGTGAATAAAAGGCCCTGACAGCCTGGGCACTCGGTGTTGCAGGCAGCAACAAAAATGACTTGACACCGCCATTGCGTGCGTGGACAATCACAATCAGCGCAACGGGGTCTGCCCGACTCGGTACGGTGCGGATCTCGATCTGGATCTAGCCTGGAAACAGCTGAAAGGAGCGAACGATGGGTGACGCATTGGGCAGTGCCACTGCCAAGCAGGCCGAAGAGCGCTTTCCCCGCAAACTGCGTATGGGCATGATCGGCGGAGGACGTGGCGCCATGATCGGTGCCGTGCATCGCAGGGCGGCCATGTTGGATGGTGGTGTAGAGCTGGTCGCTGGCGCCTTTAGCTCGACCGCCGAAAAGTCTCTCGAGAGCGGACGCGACCTCTACGTTCCCGACGACCGTATCTATGGCTCGTGGCAGGAGATGCTCGAGGCCGAGTCGGCCATGCCTGAGGACAAGCGACTGGACTTTGTCAGCGTGGTAACGCCGAACCACGTCCACTATCCTGTGGCCCTGGCCTTTGCCAAGGCGGGCTTTAACGTCGCCTGCGACAAGCCGCTTTGCCACACTGTGGAACAGGCCATGGACCTCGTCAAGGCCACTGATGACAACAACATTGTCTTTGCGGTGACCTACAACTATACCGGCTACCCCATGGTCAAACAGGCGCGCCGCATGGTGCGTGAAGGTGAGCTGGGTGAGCTGCGCAAGGTGATCGTCGAGTATCCACAGGGCTGGCTCTCGGAGCGCATCGAGGCGGATGGCCAAAAGCAGGCCAGCTGGCGCACAGATCCGGCACGCTCAGGCGTGGCAGGTGCCATGGGCGACATTGGCAGCCACTCGGAAAATCTGATGAGCTACATCACAGGCCTCGAGATCGAGTCGATCTGCGCAGACCTGACCACCTTTGTGACAGGCCGTCCGCTGGACGACGATGGCAACATCCTGCTGCGCTTCAAGGGCGGCGCCAAGGGTATCCTGCAGGTCTCGCAGGTCACGGTGGGCGAAGAGAACGGCATCAAGATCCGCGTGTGGGGCACCAAGGCGGGAATCGCCTGGGAACAGGAGAACCCCAACTATCTGCGCGTCGTGAGCAACACCGATCCGGTCAAAGTGATGGCGCGCGCCAACGGTTATCTGTACGAGGAAGCCGCGGCAGCCAGCCGTATCCCTACCGGTCATCCCGAAGGCTACTTTGAGGCCTTTGGCAACATCTACAAGGCCTTTACTGACACCATCCGCGCCAAGATTCTGGGGGTCGAGCCCAGCCCGCTGGCTCTCGACTTTCCTGGTCCGCGCGAAGGGGCACGGGGCGTGTACTTTATCCACCGCAGCGTCGAGAGCTCGGCCTCTGACGTCAAGTGGCTGCCCTACAACCCGCCTGTCTGAGTCATTACAGCAAACCCTGCATATCTGGAGAGGAGCGAACGACCATGGCAAGACCAGTCACCCTGTTTACCGGTCAGTGGGCAGACCTGACGCTCGATGCCGTTGCGGAAAAGGCTGCGAGCTTTGGGTACGATGGCCTCGAGCTCGCCTGCTGGGGCGACCACTTTGAGGTCGACCGGGCACTGTCGGAGGATGGATACCTGCAGTCCCGCTGGGACATCCTCAACAAGCACGGATTAAAGTCCTGGGCCATCAGCAACCACCTGGTTGGACAGTGCGTCTGCGATGATCCCATCGACGAGCGCCACAAGGCCATCCTGCCGCCACGCCTGTGGGGCGACGGTGATCCGGAAGGCGTACGCCAGCGTGCCGCCCAGGAGCTGGCCGATACCGCCCGTGCCGCCAAGGCCTTTGGCGTGCCCGTGGTGAACGGCTTTACCGGCTCCAGCATCTGGCGCCTGCTGTACTTTTTCCCGCCCATGTCGATGGACATGGTGGATGCGGGTTACAAGGACTTTGCCGATCGCTGGAACCCCATCCTGGACGTGTACGACGAGATGGGCGTGCGGTTTGCGCTGGAGGTCCACCCCACCGAGATCGCCTATGACATCATCACGGCGCGACGCGTGCTCCAGGCCCTGAACTATCGCGAGGCCTTTGGGTTTAACTTTGACCCGAGCCACCTGATCTGGCAGGGCGTGGACCCGGTACGCTTCCTGCAAGAGTTCCCCGACAAGATCTATCACGTGCACATGAAGGACTCGGCGGTCACGCTGGATGGCTTCTCGGGCATCCTGAGCTCACACCTCAACTTTGGCACCGCCCACCGCGGCTGGGATTTCCGGTCGCCCGGGCACGGCGACGTCAACTTTGAGGCCATCATCCGCGAGCTGAACCGCATCAACTATCAGGGACCGCTCTCGGTTGAGTGGGAGGACTCGGGGATGGATCGCGAGTTTGGCGCTCGCGACGCTGCGGACTTTACCCGCAAGGTCGACTTTCCGGCCTCCTCGGTGGCCTTTGACGCCGCCTTTGGCGATTAGGCCGCTGGCGATACCGCAAGCACCAAGGGCCGCACTGGAGCACCAGCGCGGCCCTTGGTTTGTACGGGGGCCTCTTATCCCGAGCGCTGCGTTCTGACGAACATCAGCCGAAACATCGCTGGTTTGAGCCGGTTCCACGCTTGCAGAGCCTCATCCC
This sequence comes from Chloroflexota bacterium, assembly GCA_012728955.1. Classification (GTDB taxonomy): domain Bacteria; phylum Chloroflexota; class Anaerolineae; order UBA1429; family UBA1429; genus JAAYED01. Next base: position 4,976 of record JAAYED010000297.1, on the reverse strand, counting down.
GCTGACCATCGCTGGGCGCATACAGGCCGTAGCGGGCCTGCTCGTAGGCCCCGCGAATCAGCGACAGGTCACGGGCGGCAGAGCCAGAAAACGTGCCGCGCTGCTCCACAAACTGTGAGAGGGCGGAGAGAAACTCACCCGGGGTTTGCCCCTGCTCTGGATACTGCTTGAGCCAGGCGGCACGTCGCACCAGGGATCGATATACCCGTCCAATCACGTGGCGACTGTCGGTGCGCTGCGCGGGCCGGTAGGGCACCACGCCCGACACAGCAGCGGCGAGTCCGCCCGCCAGGGCCAGCACCAGCACGGCTACCCCCAGACTCTCCCAATCCACAGTGCGCCGCGCCGACTCCTCGGGCATGCGCGGGCGCTCCGGCAATTGATAGTCGCTGGTTCCCCCTGCAAACACCCGCGGGATCTCGCTGGGCGTGGGCTCAAACTCGATCCAGCCCAGACCGGGAAAGTACACCTCGGGCCAGGCGTGGGCATTCTTGCCCGTCACCCGCCAGCGCTCGATGTAATAGTCATACTCTCCCATGCCAAAGCCAGAAGCGTACCGGCTGGCGATGCCCACCGCCCGCAGCATAACCACCATGGAGGTCGCGCTATAGTCGCAGTATCCCCGCTGCAGGTCGAACAAAAAGTACTCGACAATGTCCTGATCCAGCGGAGGAGGTGAAACGTCCAGGTCATAGGCATAGCCCCGCAGATAGGCCTCGATCGCCTTGGCCTTGTCATAGCGTGTCTCGGCACCAGAAGTGGCCACAATCTCTTGCGCCAGATCGGCGACCCGCTGCGGGATCTCGGGCAGCGCCAGGTAGCGCTCGGCAATCTCGGCAGGATATGCGTCTTCCGCGGCACGCAGCTCCTCCACCGTCGGCTGGGGCACGTGGGAAACCACCGTGTATTCGTCAGCATCCACCGACAGCGCCACCAGATCCTCGTCGGCACGGGTCAGCACCTGATAGTCCTGGTCCACAGCGACCGGCTCGTTGACTCCAAAGACGATATCACCCCGAACGGCCAGCAAGGTAAAAGTTTGAGTGAGCACCGTCTGGGGATAAAGCGTCTCGCGCCAGGGCTCGAGCGCCATGTGCGTGGATTCGGCGGGCTCGCTGGTGTCCCAGCCGCTGCCGTTGTACTGGTCATAGGTACGCTGACGCCAGTATCGGCGCTCGACAAAGCGTCGCGGATCCTCGGATTCGCTCCCGGTCATGCGCTCCAGCTCGTCCATCGGCGGAGGAGGCGGATCGCTGATGGTAACCAGCATCACTGTGCGATCGCTGACATCCGCACCCAGCCCCACATCGTGGGGTAACACGCCAACGGCAATGTCCCGCGGGGTCGACTGCTCGGTCTCCTCCACAGGATTGCGTCCAGCAAAGGCGCGATCCAGTTCGTCGTACAGGGCCTCCAGACGCGGGCCAAAACGATCCCAAAAGGCATATACCGCGCGATTGTAGGTAGTATAAGGCGTGGCCAGAGCCAGCACCAGCGCCACCGCGGCAATCAGAGCCCCCGCCAGCAGCGAGTCGCGCCGCAGTTCCGTGGAAAAGTCCACACCATACTTTTCCCACACGGCGTGCATGCGCGTCATGTTGGCATAGGCAAGAATCAGCAGCATGGCGGCGATGTACATCTGCACATAGCCCACCCCCTGCCGGGTGATGGCCGAATTGGTCACCACCGCGATGCCCAGCGGCAGCAGCCCGCGCATGGCCTGTTGCTGCCGCAGCATGGCCACAGCGGCATTCCAAGCCAGCAGCCACACTACCAGGGCTACGAGAAACAGCAGTACAGTGACATCCTCGCCGGTGCCCCCACCCTGCACGGCAGACAGCCAGCCCCTGACGGCCGCCTCACTGGCCTGCAGGTGGCTGACGAGGTAGTCCGAGGATTCGGCAAAGGGCAGAGGCTGGGGCATCGCCCGGGTAGAGGCCCACTCTACCGCCCAGCCCACGGCGCCCATGGCGTCGCCCAGCAGCAGGCCCAGGCCCGGAAAGAGACCGGTAGCGTACTGCACCGCGTACAACAGTCCTCCCGCGAGCCCGACAAGGTATAACGGGCCCGTGCGCAGGCGAGTTCGCGACAGAATGGCTGCCGCCAGCAGGGACCATAATGCCGGCCCAAGCAGGCGTTCCGCCTCGGGCACCCAGCCGCTGGAGAGGATGCTGAGCGGGAGCGACACCACCGCGACCACCAGCAGGAGGTACAACAGCCAGTCCGCTCGCTCACGCCGATGCTGCAATGCGCCCGCCGTCATGGCTGCTCTCCCGACGGCCCCACCGGCGCCCAGTCGCCGGCGGGCGTGGGGGCGACCCGCACAGCCCGGCCGGTGCCCAGCACCTTGAACTCGGGCTCTGGCGGCTGGGTAGAGGGCCCACGCAGGCCAAAGCTGCTTCCAATCAGGTGAGAGGGCACCCCCAGATCCGCCAGGGCGCCCTGCACGCCCAGCAAGGCAGCGCCCTGCCGTGGGCCCATGCTTTCCATCAAGAGCACCGTCGGCACGTGGCCTCGGGTGAGCAGCATGCCCAGCCCCTCGAACCAGGTTGGATCAGCGGAGGGGGTAATGATGGCCACCTGGGTGCTCTGACGCATCAGCGGCAGGGCCATGGCGAGTAACTGTTGCAGGCTGATGGCAGAGGTTGCATAGATGGGCGCCAGGGCCCGCAGCACCGCCCAGAGTTGCTCCTGGCCTTTGCGTGGCGCGATCACGACGGGCGCATCGGTGTGGGTAATCAACCCTACGGCGCGGTTCTCTTGCAGACGCTGCGCCGCGAGGGACGCCGCCAATGTAACGGCATACTCTTCGGTAGAGTCCTCACCGTGGCCCACGTGCGCCGAGCGATCCATGTCCAGCACCAGCATCAGGTCGCCCGCCGGCTCACGGTCAAACAGTTTGACCTGCAGGTTCTCTGCTCCCGGCATGGACAGGCGGGCACTGGAACGCCAATGGATCTGCTTCAGCGCGTCTCCGTGGACATAGGGCCGGATCGACGAGGCGTTGGTGGTAAAGGCCAGGCTGCGGGCAGCAGCTCGGCCGGCTCCGCGATCCAAACCCCGCTCTTCCAAGAGACCGGGCAGCGGAACAACTGCCGGATAAACTACAAAGGTCTCGGTGTGCTTGTCGTACAGCTCGACCTCAAACAGGCCAAAGGGATCTCCCATGGTGACCACCAGCGGCCCCAGAGTGAACACACCGCGGGTACGACACACCCCCTGAGTCGTCCATTGGTGCGAGGCACGCGCTGGCATGCCCACGGCGCGGGTCGAGTCGAACCCCACAAGGTCGCTGTGCTCGCGCACTTCGGCCCATAGCAGCGGTACCAGCGCATCGTTATGCATGATCCAACGTTCCTGCAGGACGTCGCCTACCTGCGCCCACCCATAACGCCTCAGCCGCTGAACCGATACGCCGCGAGCCAGGGCTCGCGCCCAGAGCCAGGAGATAAAGAGCACGCTGGCCAGGGCGATGAACACGAACAGGATGGCGCGTGCAGGGGAGAACACCTGCAGAAGGAAAACCGCCGCTACGAGCACCACGGGGAGCCAGGAGCGCACCCGTATTGTTCGCGTGACCATGGGGAACCTCCTGCTTGAGTATACCACGAAGCCAAGCCCCTCGCCGGTGTCGATCGCAAAGGGCCGTAGCTCCGGCGAATTGACAGGCCCCCCAGCGCGCCGCTAGAATGTGAGCAGTGGTGCACTCACTTGGCCGGGTGACCGCAGCCAAGCTGCCCGCGCCGCCGATCAAAGGGGGGCTTGTCCATGAAGCAGATCGCCGTGCTGACCAGTGGTGGTGACGCGCCCGGCATGAACGCCGCCATCCGTGCCATCGTGCGCCGCGCCGTGAGCGAAGGGCTCCGAGTGCTGGGCGTGCAGAACGGCTATGCCGGGTTGATGGCCAATACGATGATCCCGTTGGGATCCCGCGAAGTGAGCGGCATCCTGCAGCGTGGCGGCACCATGCTGGGCAGCGCCCGTTCCGAAGAGTTCAAGTTCGTAGAGGGCCGCCAGCGCGCCCTGGCAAACCTGGCGGAACGCGGGGTAGACGCCCTGGTGGTGATCGGCGGCAATGGCTCGCAGACGGGCTCGCTGGCTCTGGCCGAGATGGGCTTTCCCGTGGTGGGCGTCGCCTCTACCATCGACAACGACTTGCTGGGCACCGATGTGACTATCGGAACGGACTCGGCCATCAACGTGGCAGTAGAAGCCATCGACCGGCTCAAGGTGACCGCCGAGTCGCACGGCAGAGGCTTTGTGGTAGAGACCATGGGACGGGATTCCGGCTATGTCGCGCTGATGGCGGGCATCGCAGGCGGGGCCGAGCTGGTCTCGATACCGGAGCAGGAGCTCTCGCCGGAGCAGATCGTGGCCGATCTGGGCGCCGCTTTTGAACGGGGCAAGCGCCACGCACTGGTTGTGGTAGCCGAGGGGGTCCGCTGCCGAGCCACGGATATCGCCAGCTATTGCGAACAACACCACTCTCAGGTAGGCTTTTCGCTGCGCGTCACTATCCTGGGGCACGTGCAGCGCGGGAGCGTGCCCACAGCGGCGGACCGCCTGCTGGGGAGCCGCCTGGGCAGCGGAGCCATCGACGCCCTCTTGGCCGGTCGCAGCGGCGTGCTGGTGGGCTTGACCAACGATGCCGTGAGCTTGACCGACATTCACGAGGTGGGCGGAAAGAAAAAGCAGGTGGACGCGGGACTGCTGTCGCTGGCCCGCACCATGGCGCTGTAGCGCGCCACGTTCCAGTGGCATCAGCCCCTTCTGCAGAACCAATATGACGGAAGAAACCATAGTAGAGATCTACACGGATGGTGGTTGCGACCCGAACCCCGGCCTGGGCGGCTGGGGTGCCGTGTTGATCAGCGGCAGACACACCCGCGAGTTGTACGGTGCAGAGCCCGATTCGACCAATAACCGTATGGAGTTGACCGCAGCCATAGAGGCGCTCAGAACGCTGGTGCGTCCCT
>JAAYED010000026.1 GCA_012728955.1 Chloroflexota bacterium | reverse complement strand
GTATTCCCCACACGCGTGGGGGTGAACCGCGGAGAATGCGAGTGTTACCCGAGCGCTGATCGTATTCCCCCACACGCGTGGGGGTGAACCTTCTAGCGCTATCGCTCTTAACTACGTTGTTGAGTATTCCCCACACGCGTGGGGGTGAACCGACAGGGCGAGTCAGCGTGAACAGTTTCGCGTCGTATTCCCCACACGCGTGGGGGTGAACCCGGCCAGTTCCTGGACATGCGGTCGGTGCCGATGTATTCCCCACACGCGTGGGTTGGTGAACGGCGGTTTCGATCCGTGCGCAGGGTGCGGATCGCTCGGGCGGCAGGCAGCCGTGATGCGCCGCTGCGCTTTCGGGGAGAGGTGGCTGGGCACGGGGCGGCCGGCTGGGGTCCGTCGGGCCTGACCTGCACGCTGCCGCGGGCGCTTGGGGCCGCCAGCGCACAAAAAAAGGGGCGGGGAGAGCGCAGGCTCCCCCCGCCGCGGGCGCGGCCCGAGCATCGGTAGCGATCAGGGGCCAAAGTCTGGATCAGGCACCCAGCGGCCCACATCGAGGTGGACGCCAAAGAACTTGAATGGCTCTCCCTCCATGTTGCTGGCGGGCACCATGATGCTCGCCGCCGTGCCAGTGACCGAACTCTTGAAGCTGAACAGGCCCGGCGCAGGGTTGCCCGAGGGCGCCTGCGTATAGCCCTCCACTTTGAGCGTCTCGCCGCTCGCGGCAAACTCCCAATCACCCTCCAGATGGATGGTGATGGTGATCATCCCATCCACCACCTCCGAGAAGGTGGCGGTGCCGGCATAGTTCTTTTGTCCGGCAAAGATCGACACGGTCTTGGGCCCGTTATAGGCCACATAGGTGGCCCAGTTGCCCCTCTTGGTGTAGCGCAGTTCACCGGGCGTGTCGCCGTTGGCGGCCCAGGCCGTATCTCCCTTAAAGATCAGGCACTGTACGTTCACCAGCAGGCTGGCCTCGGCCGACTGTCCGGTCTCGACGATGGTGGCGGTGTTATCGAACTGATGGGCACCGCAGGCCTCCTGGCCAAACTCGTCCCAGGTGAACGCCTTGCTGTAGGTAAAGGTCGCGCCATCGGGCGCCGTCACCGAGCCCAGGCTGACCTCTCCAAACAAGTCGCTCAGGTCCGCAATGTTGACCGTCCTGTAGAGCTCTGTGGTCGGGTCGCCCCACACCACAGGGGCCTCCGCGGCGTATACATCGCGCTCGGTGGTCACCGTCACCACATTGGTGCCCTCTACCATACCCTCCAGCGTGTAGCTGCCCGTCAGGGTCGCGCCAACCGGCAGGGTATAGGGCAGGGTCACGCCCAAGTCCACAGCTACGGGCATGCCCGCCAGCAGATCGTCCACCGAGGTGATCACCGCGTCCAGATTGCCGGTGTTCTCGATGGTGACCGTCCCGGACACCTTCCAATCAGAATCCTCAAAACCAAGATAGCTCACGTTGACGGTCCAAGTGGCCGTTTCGTTGCCACTGCCATCGGTGTACAACCAGATTTGCGGGATGCCGTCGGTGGTCAGGCCCATCTCGGTGCTGACCATCTTGGCGATATCCCAGGCGTGGGTGCGGGTGTAGGAGGTCTCGGCGGTCTTGCTGACGGTCAACTCTTCCACGAGCCCGGGGCAATAATCCGAGATCACCAGCCCGCCGCCCGGCCCAGCCGCGCCGCCAAAGAGCGCGATCTCGGCCTGCAGGCCCTCCAGATCAAAGTACGGGGTATAGATGTGCCAGATGTTGGCGTTGAGTGGCTCGCCGGGGGCATAGGTGCCCGATCCGGTGCCACTGAGGGTAAGGCTGGCTCCGGTGGACGCACCCTTGGTGGCAAACACCCAGTGAATCCAGCCGGTTTCGGGGCGATCGCCCTCGCCGACCTTGTCGCAATGCAGGGAATCGGCGCCGCGGCCGTCCCAAGTCTCGGTATATGTGGGCGATTCGGCCAGCGTCACCGTAGTGAACGCCAGGGCCAGCGCCAAAACCAATAAAGCGATACGACTCCACGTGCGCATGTCATACTCTCCCATGTGACCTGTGCACTGCAAGAAATTGATGAGAATAGAGCGGACGATCCTTGTTGAGTGGCCGGGACCACCCCTGGCCGTTACACCTCCCTTACGCCATCTTTAGGTTACCCACACAAAATATTACGGTATGGCGGAGCTATTGTCAAGGGGTTTACTGAGGAATTAGCGCAAATTGGTGAGGTGGAGCGGGGCGCGACAGTCGCGCTGGGCTTGGCGTAGGATGGGCAGGAACCTGTTGGACAGGGCTTGTCGTGCGACCGTCTCTGTCGCACAGGTCTGTCAGGATAGTATTGCCGGGCAGGAGAGCCCTCTGGATGGAGGGGGCGCTGCCCGGGCAGACCATGACGCGAGGGAGGAGCAAGATGATCAGACTCGATGCTACGCCCGACGGCGGCGACTGGATCAAGACACCGGAGTCGGTGGCCGAAGCCTACGATATCCCGTGGGACGAGTTCACGCCGGAGCGGTTCGCCGAGAGGACGGGGATGACCCTGACCAAGGTGCTGGCCCTGCCGGTGATCCAACAGTGGCTGCGGCGCAAGGCGGAGGCCGGCGACGGCCCCGTGCCCTACCGGCCCTGGATCAGGGACCCCGAGGTGAGACGACGGCGCGGGTTTGACAAGCTGTCAGGCCAGGAGCGATAATGCCCTCGGCGTGAGGCCTCCGCCTGCGCCATTGAGCTGGTGGTGCTGCCCCCAGAGCCGGCCCGTACAGGGCCGGCTCTCCCGTATCCCGCGCAAGGTCAGGCTGAGCGTCGCTGCAGACAGCGATTCGATGGCGTGGGAGAGCGTCCTCACTCAGGTGAGGTGGCCGCGGTCTGGTGCGCGGTGGGCAGCAGGATGGAGCACGCCTGCCCGCTCCCAGGTCTCTGGCCTGACAGGATGAGGCGGTCCAGCGCCGAGGCAGGTGGCCGAGACGGTCGGTCAGTGACGTGTTGCGCACCCGCGGGCGGGGACCCCTGGCACGCATGTTGGCCAACCACGACCGCCTGTCGGTTGCGCACCCCGGGCGGGGACCCCCGCCTGCTTCGGTGGGGGTTACGGGGCGTGCCTCCCTGGCTCTGGTACACCGGGCGGGTGCCGCACGGTCGATCGGCTGCTCCGGCGTCAGAATCGGTCGCTGTGAGGGCGGGATTACGGGGTCCGTTGTGGACGGGGACTGCGCACACATACCCAGTGCCGACCGCCCCAGGTTTCGACACCCGCTTTGAAGGAGGATCCACCTTGAAGACCAAAGCATGGGGAATCGTGTCCGCCTGTGTCCTGCTGGTGGCGGGCATCGCCACCCTGGTGACGTCCCGCATGATCGCGGCGGGCATGGCGGACCAGGCGCTGCTGGACAGAACCTATGCCGTTCTGGTCGTTTCGGGCGTCTTGACGCGGGCTGCGCTGGTCTCGATCGCCGCAAGAGCGCTGGTGTCATGGCGTCAACAGACCAGATCCCGGTAGTGCCAAGCCAAGGGGCGCCTGCGTGCCGCGGCTGGATCTGTGGGATCCGGCGAGATCGGCGCACGCGCCCGGTGCTGATAACAGATTCTCGCTCACAACCCCCCGGAGCTATCCGGCCCCGCTGATCGGATAGCGCTGCCGAGACACCCCCCTCGCCAGGCACCCCAAACCGGCTGCCCCCTCCGCCTGATCGATCCGGAAAATCTCACCGGCACTATTTGCTCCACAGTTGCCCTTGCTTCGCGACCGTGGTTGTCGCGCCGGCGTGGGATACTGAAGTGAGACAGGGCGGCGCAGTGCCGGCAGGAGCGGTCTACCGCGGCGGCCCCGTCGAGAAACCCGGCCGCAAGAGCGCAGCAGTGCGACCGCAGGTGTCGCACCGGAGTGGGATACTTGAGATAGAGGATCAGAGCCTGTGCCGGTCAAGCGGGAGGAGAGGGGATGAGGAGACGCGGACAAGGGCGAGGTTGGCTGAGGCGGCTGTTCCAGTGGCTGAGGGGCCTCTGGGCGTCCCTGGACAGCAGGCCGCCCGCCCGGGAGGGTCGCCCTGTGTCCGATACCGCCGGGCGGCGGGCGGCCGCCAAAATGGATCGTCCCCCGTTCAAGTCCGATGCTGTTGTTGACCAGGCCGCTGCGCCGCGTTCACCGGATGCCCCGGCGTCCTCCGCCGACGGTTCTTCCACCGGGCATCCGGCTCGCGGTGCTGAGGGAGAGGGTGGCGCCGTTTTCGCAGAACCGGCCGCCGCAGACGATGTGCCGGAGGCGGCAGCCACTGGTGCGGGGGAGTCCGCCGCTGCCGCACCGCTCGTGCCAGCACCCCGTGCTGACCAAGCCGCTGACCAGGCCGCTGCGCCGCGTACACCGGATGCCCCGGCGTCCTCCGCCGACGATGTTTCCACGGGGCATCCGGCTGGCGGCGCTGGGGAAAAGGGTGGCGCCGCGCCGGCAGAGGCTGCCGTAGCCGTCCCCGTTTTCGCAGAACCTGCCGCCGCAGACGATTCCCCGGAGGCGGCAGCGTTCGGTGCGGGCGAGTCCGCCGCCGCCGCTACCGCACCGCTGGCGCCAGCGCCCGTTGGTGTCCAAACCGCTGACCAAGCCAGTGTGCCGCGTTCACCGGATGCCCCGGCGTCCTCCGCCGACGGTTCTTCCACCGGGCATCCGGCTGGCGGCGCTGAGGGAGAGGGTGGCGCCGCGCCGGCCGAGGCTGCCGTAGCCGTCCCCGTTTCCGCAGAACCCGCCGCAGCAGATGATTTCCCGGAGGCGGCAGCCTCTACAGTGGGTGAGTCCGCAGTGGCCGCTATCGCACCGCTCGCCCCAGCGGCCGTTGCTGACCAAGCCGCTGAGCCGGCCGCTGCGCCGCGTTCACCGGATGCCCCGGCGTCCTCCGCCGACAGTTCTTCCACCGGACATCCGGCTCGCGGTGCTGAGGGAGAGGGGGGCGCCGCACCGGCCGAGGCTGCCGCAGCCATCCCCGTTTCCGCAGAACTCGCCGCCGCAGACGATTTGTCGGAGGCGGCAGCGTTGGGTGCGGGCGAGTCCGCCGCTGTCGCTACTGTACCGCTGGCGCCAGCGCCCGTTGCTGACCAAGCCGCTGCGCCGCGATCACCGGATGCCCCGGCGTCCTCCGCCGACGATGTTTCCACCGGGCATCCGGCTGGCGGCGCCCAAGGCGCAACCCCCTCCAGCGCACCGGTCGCCTCCGACGGCGGGGCGGGGCGCGCACCGACCAGCGGCGCCGATCCCGCCGGCCCGGCCTCGAGGGAGAGCTCCCCTTCCGACCGGCGCAAGCCCTCCGGTGCGCCCCCCAGCCCGCTGCCGGGCGTCGCGGTCCGTTTCAAGTCGCGCCGGCGTCGCCGCCAGCGTCGTCCCTGGTCGGCTGAACCGGAGCCTCTGCGGGAGGATCTGCGCTCTTTCTGGCTGTTGGTGGATCGCACGCAGGTGGATGCCTGGACGCCTCCGCCGCCGGACGCGGTATCCCCTCCCTCGGAGGCCCCGCACTGGCCCCTGCCTGTGCCGGCTCTCGCGCAGCCCACCCCGCCCGGAGCGGAGCGGCAGGTCCGCCCCACCACTGTGACGGTGCGCCCGGCCGAGACCCCGTCAGCCCTGCCCACAGTGCCCGAGGCACAGGCCACCGCAGCATCGCCCGCCGTGGATGCTGCGCCCACCGGGGCGCCGCCGATTGCCGAGCCGCCTCGAGATGCAGACCCATCTCCGGCGGATCCGGCATCCGCAGCGCAGGAACCGACGCCCCGCGGGGCGCTCCGGCGTGCCGCCCGCGAGGGGCAGCGCTGGGGCCGGCACAGCCCCTGGCGCAACTGGACGGGCGCAGACGAGGTCCAGCGCGAATGCTTTCTGGCCGCCTCAGAGTCGATCGAGGCGCTGCATCTGGGGTATCTGGATCTGGAGCAGGCCCTGAGGAGCGAGCGCAGGGCGATGGATCGCCGCTATGGCGTGCCGCTGGCCGACGTGTGGGCCGAGTACGATGCCGATGTGCTCCGCGCCCAGGTGCTGGTCTATCGCGGGGAGGATCCCGCCGACGACGAGCAGGAAGCGCCATTGCGAGCCGTGCCCGACAGGGCGGCTGCTCCTCACGCCCAGGATGATGGTGCCACCAGGTGCCCCGCTGCAGCGCCGGGGGGCTATCTCCGGGCACCGGGCGCTCCCACATTGGTGCTGGTTCGCCCTCGGCGCTGAGGCGCCGGCCCGCAGCCCCTGCGATCTGTGCCCCCTGCCGCGGTCCCCAACGCCTCTGCGGGCCCGTCGCTTGCCCCGGCGGTGGGTTCGCAGGAGGCAGGGGATCCCCATCCCGTGGCCAGTCTTCCCCGGCGGGCACAGGCCCTCCCTCCAGCAGGGGGGACTGACCCAATCCTTGTCCAAACTTTTACCTCCATCTTACACAACGGGCCTGATCGGGCGGCATTCTGGGGTATGATTCCTGTTGGAGACGCCGCTCAGGGCGGCCGATCCACACGATTCAACGGGCCAAAGGGCCCCCATACAGGAGGACTGCATGTCGACATCTCTCAACCGCAGGAGTTTTCTCCGTTTCGCTGCACTGGCGGCCAGCGCCAGCCTGGCGGCCTGTGCACCGGTTGCCCCCGAGCCCGGCGAGGGCGCCAGTGCCACGGCTACGGCGCCCGAGACCGCGCCGTCGGCCACCACTGGCAGCGCCGAGCCCGCCCCGGCAGGCAAAACGCGGGTTGAGTACTGGGACACGGCCTCGCCGGAGGACATCAACGGCCTGGCCAAGTGGGCCATTTTCGACCGCTACGCCGCGCTGCACCCCGAGATCGAGCTGGTGCCCGTCTCCAAGCCCAAAGTGGGCGACACACAGATGTCCGAGACGCTGATCACCTCTATCGCCGCCGGCACCCCGCCCGATGCTGCCTGGTTCGACCGTTTCGTGATCAACGCCTGGGCCGCCGAGGGCACGCTCACCGATCTCACCGATCTCTGCGCCAGCAACGGCATCACCGGCGAGGACTATTTTCCCTTTGCCTGGACCGAGGTGAGCGGCTGGAAGGCCAAGGTCTGGGCGCTGCCCTATGAGACCGATAACCGCGCGCTGTTCTACAACAAAAAGCTCTTTCGCGAGGCCGGCCTGGATCCCGACAATATCCCCACCGACCTGGAGACCTTTGATCAGTGGGCCGAGCAGCTGTTCAAGTCCGGGGATGGCCGCATGACGCAGGTGGGCTTTATCCCCTGGGCCAACCAGGGCAAGTGTCCCTATGTGTGGGGCTGGACCTTTGGCGCCACCTATTGGACCCCTGAGGATCCCAACCGCGTGATCGTGAACAGCGAAGAGGCCATCGCCTCCATGGAGTGGCGCCTGGCCTATGCCAACAAGTACGATATCGCCATGTACGACAGTTTCGCCTCGGCCTCGGGATCGGGAGCCACGGCCCCCTTCTTTGTGGATCAGTACGCAGCCGAGTACGCGGGGGACTGGCAGCTGGCGTCGATCGCCAAGTATGCGCCCGAGCTCGAGTTTGGCGTGGTGCCCATGCCCTATCCCAAGGGCGGTCGCAGCACGACGCTGGCCGGCGGCTGGTCGCTGGTGATCCCCTCCGGCGCCAAGCATCCCGCCGAGGCCTTTGATTTCCTGATGTACTTTGGCGGTCCGGAAGAGATGCAGTTCTACTGCACCGAGACCGTCAAGATCCCCACGCTCAAGGCGCTGGCGGAGGATCCGGTGTACAGCGAGGATCCGATGCACAAGGTGTTTATGGATCTGCTGCCGGTGGCCAACTCGCGCCCGCCGGTGCCCACGGGCCAGTACCTGTGGACGGCCCTGATCGAGGCGCGCGACCTGGTGGTGCACGGACAAAAGACGCCCAAGCAGGCGCTGGACGACGTGCAGGCAGGGGCGGACAAGGAGATGGAGCGCTTTTTGGCGATGTAGCGCCCGGGCGCGATGCTCTGGCTTGCAGCGTCGGAGGGATGTGGCGGAACGGGCCGGCCCTCCGGCGCCCTTTATTTGTGGCGGACGCCGAGTTTGGCGGTTGCCCGTAGCACCCGCGGCGCAGCGGGGAGGCACTGTTCCTGAGCATGCCAGGGCGCAGGGGTACGCAGGGGGGCCCGGTTTGCCTGCCTGCCCGGCACCGCTGACGCAGGGCGCCGCCGCCGGCAACCGGTGGCCACGGGAGCAGCGGCTTTGCCCATCGCCCTGCACGATTGCCATGCGTACGGAAGCCCCGCCGCGGGGCTGCAGTCCCCTGGTCACGCTTGCACCGGGTACGGGTCCATCAACGGTGCCTGCCTCTCACCGCCACCGGGGCAGCAGGGGCGCCGCCGGCAACCAGCGTTGCCCCTGTGCAGGCTGGTGCCGCTCCCCGTGCCGCGCCCGCCGTGCCGACATTGGCCGCGGCGGCCCCTCGCGCTATACTGGCTTCAGGATGGTTCGCTGGGAGGGAAACTGCCCATGACAGCCGAAAATAACCGTGCCGAGCTCCCCCGTGCGCTGACGCCGCTGGAGCGCCAGTGGATCTGGGCGCCCTGGGCGATCGCCTCGCTGCTGGTGCGCCTGCGGGGCCGCGTCAACGAGACCATGCTGCAGGCTGCGCTGGACAAGGTGGCGCAGCGGCACCCCGCCCTCCGGGCCCGGGTGCAGTATGCCGGAGCGCAGGGGGCCACGCTGACCCCCGAAGGCGCCGGGGGCCCCTGGGTGCAGACCGTGCCGCGTCAGTCGGAGGACCACTGGCTGCGGGCGGTGGCCGATGCCAGTCGCCAGCCCTTTGATGTGGGGGCGCGGCCGCCGATCCGCCTCTTGCTGCTGGATGGCACCCGCTCCACCGATCTGGTGATCCTGGGGCACGCGTTGCTGACCGATGGCGCCTCGCTGATCAGCCTGGCCCGCGATCTGCTGGCCCACCTCTCCAATCCCGTACTGCCGGTGGAGCCGCTGCCGGCGCCGTTGCCCATGGCCGAGGGCAACCTTCCCGAGGAGGCCACGCTGGGCACCCTGGCGCGCATGGGCATCAACCGCGCCAACGGCCGCTGGGAGAAAGAGCGCATGGTGCTCGATCAGGAGGACTATCGCTCCCTGCATCGCGCCTATTGGGGACGGGCCCGCTCCCGCGTGTTGACCGCCGTGCTCGAGCCGGAGCAGACGGCGTCGCTGATGGATCGGCTGGGGCAGGGGGGACTCTCGCTGCAGGCCACGCTCGCCGCTCTGGTGGGCGCGTCGCTGCCGGCCACCGAGGGTCGGGAAAAGCTGGGCATCGTGGTGGATCTGCGCCAGCGGCTGCCGCAGCCTCCCGCGGAGGCGCTGGGAGCTTTTACCACGCTGCTGCCGGTGACGCTGCGGGAGGACGTCAACCGCGGGCCCTGGGAGGCGGCACGTCGCCTGCAGGAGACCCTTGCGCCGGAGCTGGAGACAAGGCGTCTCTTTGAGCAGGTGTCGACGACGCTGGCCACCGATCCCACGCTGCTGGAGGCCCTGCCCTTTAAGCGTCTGGGAGGCACGGTGCAGCCCGGCGTGCCGCGTTTTGCGCGCCTGGCGGCCTTTGGCCGGCGCGACGATGCGGCGCTGGCGGCGGTCCGCCGGCCGGGCGGAGCCACCCCCGGCGAGAGCGCGCTGGGCGCCGTGGTGGATGTGCTGGGGGATCCCGAGGGGCCCTGGGAGCGGGGCTCGCTGGCGGTGGATCAGCTGGTGTACCGGCCGGCGCCGCCTCTGCCGCTGAGCAACCTGCTGCTCAACGTGGGGGCCGTGGCGGTGAACGGGCGTCTGAGCATCACCCTGGAGGCGGCGGAGGCGGTGCTGGATGCCGCCGCGCTGGAGGGCGTCCGCGAGCGGCTGCTGGCCTCGCTGAGCTGAGGGCCGAGGCGCAGCGATGAGCAGGGGGTGGCGATGGTGGTCGCCACCCCCTTTCTGTGCAGCGCGACCGCGAACCCGTGGTCGGTATGGGCAACCGGCTGTCGAGCCGTTCGGCCAAAGCGGCGGGGCGGCGCGCCGGGAGGCCCGCCTGGCGCAAGAGTGGGAGGTGCTCAGGGAATGCGTGCGCCTGCCGTTGGCAGGTTGCGCGGGCGAGGCAGGTCGGTGGCGCCGCTGACCGGCACCGCGCCGGCCACAGAGGACGGAACAGCGCCAGCGGCGCGATGGGGCGGCAACATGTCCCCCCGCGGTGTCAGGGAAGCAGAGGGAGTGCCGGTTGGCAGTCAGAGCTCACCTCCGGGTGCCCCTTTTCCCGCCACCGGTATCTCGACGCATGCCACAGATAGCGCGTCGCCGCGCAGCAGCGTGGGTGTCCGGCGGCGGGGCGGGGCGCCGCGAGGCCCGCCTGTGCAAAAGTGGGAGGTGCTCAGGGACTGCGTGCGCCTGCCGCTGGCGGGTGGCGCGGGCGAGGCAGGTCGGTGGCGCCGCTGACCGGCACCGCGCCGGCCACAGAGGACGGAACAGCGCCAGCGGCGCGATGGGGCGGCAACATGTCCCCCCGCGGTGTCAGGGAAGCAGGGGGAGTGCCGGCTGGCAGTCAGAGTTCACCTCCGGGAGCCCCTTTCCCGCCACCGGTATCTCGACGCATGCCACAGATACCGCCTTGCCGTGCAGCAGCGTGGGTGTCCGGCGGCGGGGCGGCGCGCCGCGAGGCCCGCCTGGCGCAAAAGCGGGAGGTGCTCAGGGACTGCCGTACGGTGGCGCGCCGTCCTGCGCCTGCCGCTGGCAGGTTGCGCGGGCGGGGCAGGTCGGTGGCGCCGCTGACCGGCACCGCGCCGGCCACAGAGGACGGAACAGCGCCAGCGGCGCGATGGGGCGG
>JAAYED010000296.1 GCA_012728955.1 Chloroflexota bacterium | reverse complement strand
GGGGCGTGTTTCTCGCTCCAGCACCTGGATGATGTGAAAGCCAAAGGTGCTGGTCACCACGTCGCTCACGGAGCCTATCTCCAGTGCAAAGGCGGCATCCTCAAATTCGGGCACCATCAGACCACGGGGGAACCAGTCCAGGTCGCCTCCCCGTGCTGCGGTGCCTTCATCTACCGAGTTCTCCTGCGCCAAAGTGGCAAAGTCCCCTCCAGCCTCCAGTTTCTTGAGCAGCTCCTGGGCCAGGGCAGGGTCTCGTACCAGAATGTGTCGCGCATGGACCTGTTCTTCCTCGCTGGGCACTTGTTGCCCACGAATCAGCTGATTGACCAGGAGCGACTGCGAGATCATCTGCATGAACGTGTCCTGGGACATCTGCAGCGTGGTCAGATACTCGTCCCAGCTGGCATAGCCCTGATTCTCGACAATCGCCTGTTGCACTTCGTGCGCCAGGCCCGCCAGCTCGGCCTCGTCCACCGTAACGCCGTCTCGCTGGGCGCCTTGCAGGATCAGTTTGGTCTCGATCAGCGCCGACAGCACGTCCGCCTCCAGCTGCGGTACCAGTTTCCCGGCATCCTCCTCGTCCCAGGACACTCCGTACTGGACGGCAAGCCCATCCATGCGCAAACGCATCGCAGATTCCAGCTCTGGCACGGTGATCTCCTCACCGTTGACCGTGGCCACGACCTCGCCTGACTCGGGGCGGATGAGGTACTCCAGCGCGGCGCTGATGGCGTCATTACGGTCGCGCGCCTCCTCCGCTGGGCTGCGGGTTGGTCCTGGGACGGCGGTTGGGGTTTGAACTGCTGCGGGCGTAACAGATTCCTGGCCCGGTTCCGGGGTAACCGGCGTTGAGCTGGGCAGGGGGGTGGCACCGGGCGCGAGCGTGGCCTCTGGCCCTGGAGACGTTCGCCCGGCACAACCTGCCAAGCTCAGTACGATACACAGCAATACCAAAAGGTGTCTACTATTCTTCATCCAAGCCAACTCCAGAGAGTGCATCAAGTTGATCCCGTGACTATATCACCGAAGCCGAGCGGGACCAATTCCGTTCTGCGGCGGCCTTGGTTCGCTGCTGCGGTACGGATATAATCCAGCCAGGGGAAGGAGGGAGGTAGCAATGGCCGACGCAACCCACAGGCTGGAGCACGTCGATCTGTTGCTGGCAGGGGGCACCGTGGTGACCATGGACCAGGCCAGGCGGGTTATCTCCGAGGGCGGCGTTGCCATCAGGGGATCAGACATCATCGCCGTAGGGCCGCTGCGCGAGCTGTTGCAGCGTTTTGAGACGGCCGAGACGGTGCATTGCGAACACGACCTGATCCTGCCTGGGCTGGTCAACACCCACACCCATGCTCCCATGAGCCTCTTGCGGGGGCTGGCGGATGATCTGCGCCTGGATGTCTGGCTGTATGGCTATATTCTTCCCGTGGAACAAGCCTTTGTCACCCCCGAGTTCTGTTTCTTGGGCACCACGCTGGCATGCGCCGAGATGCTCCGCGGCGGTACCACCACATTCGTGGACATGTATTACTTTGAGGAGGAAGTGGCCTGGGCGGCCTCTGAGGCGGGCCTGCGGGCCATCTGTGGCGAGACGGTGGTCAAGTATCCCACACCGGATGCGGCCAGCTA
Source organism: Chloroflexota bacterium (assembly GCA_012728955.1). Classification (GTDB taxonomy): domain Bacteria; phylum Chloroflexota; class Anaerolineae; order UBA1429; family UBA1429; genus JAAYED01. The sequence continues at coordinate 1,369 of JAAYED010000296.1, read as the reverse complement.
TGAGCAGGGCTTGCAGTACTGTGACGACTTTTGCGCGCACTGGCAAGATCATCCGCTGGTGACGGCGGTGCCCGCGCCACACTCTATCTACATGACCACGCCGGATCTGTTAGAGGCCACGCTGGCCATTGCACGCAGCCACGGCGTTCCTCAGCTGATGCACGTATCCGAGTCGGAGGATGAGGCCGCCTCGCTGGTGGCACAAAGCTCTTTGCGGCCGGTGCGTTGGCTGCATGAACATGGTCTGCTCGATCATCGTTTGGTGGCGGCGCACTGTGTACACGTCAACGCCGAAGAGATTCAGCTTCTGGCGCGGCACGGTGTGGGCGTGGCGCACAATCCCACCTCGAACCTCAAGCTTGCCAGTGGCATTGCCCCGATTGCGCAGATGCTGCAGGCCGGAGTGAGACTCGGGATCGGTACCGATGGCTGTGCCAGTAACAACGATCTGGACATGTTTGAGGAGATGCGCCTTGCCGCGCTGTTGCCCAAAGTGGTGACCGGCAGTCCCGTTGCTGTCCCAGCCGAGGAGGCGCTCGCCATGGCCACCATACAGGGCGCGCGAGCCATAGGACTGGACCATCTCATCGGCTCGTTGGAGGTGGGCAAACGCGCTGACGTTGTGGTGGTCCGCGACGATGGCATACACTCTCAACCCACCTACGCGGCCCGTCCCTCGAACATTTATTCGCGGCTGGTGTATACCTCTCGCGCCTCTGACGTGCGCCACGTGTATGTGAACGGGCGCAATCTGGTGCGCGACGGCGCCTTGCTCTCTATCGATCTCGACCAGACCCTGGCGCGCGCGCAGGACCTCGCCAACGGCATCAGCCACTTTGTTGTGGCCCGCGAGCAATCCGTACTGGAAAAGTTGGTGGCCATTGCACCTCTTCAACAGCGCGAGTCCTTTGAGGTACAGGCCAAGGGGGTGCTTCGTGACCGGGAGCAGTTCGAGCGCGGCATGCAGCATCCGGACATTCACATGGTGTCGCACTCGGTCCGTGACCAGTTCGACACATATTTTATCTTTGTTCAGGCGGGAGAGCGGCGCCTGCGCTATCGTGAGGACCAGCTGCTGTCGCAAGAGGCTGCCATACCGCCCATCTATAATCTGGTGTTGACCGAGCCCGCCAAGAATGATCCCAACAAGCACTATGTGGTGTTGGGTCAGGCGAGCTACAGCGCTACCGCCGATCGAAGCCTGCGCTTTTATCGCGAGTATTTTAGCCCCGATCGCGAAGTAGAGATCACCAAGCGGCGTGAGCGTTACCACATCCGCTATCGTGGATTGGACTTTGCGGTTAATCTCGATCACATCAGGGTTCCTCGCGAGGCTGGGCCCTTTGTCGAGGTCAAGAGCCGTACCTGG
>JAAYED010000295.1 GCA_012728955.1 Chloroflexota bacterium | reverse complement strand
GCTAAAGGCAGCCCCCGCACGCACAAAGATCTCGGCGAGGCCCTCCTGCACGGCGCGCAGGTAGATCTCCTGGGTACCCGGGATGATGATGCAGCGCACGTCGGGGTGAACGGTTCGCCCCTTTAGAATACTGGCTGCCTGCTGCAGATCTTCCCAGCGCCCGTTGGTGCAGGACCCGATCACCGCCTGGTCGATGGGCACGTGGCCCACCTGGCTCAGAGGGCGGGCATTGCTGGGCAAATGCGGGAAGGACACCGTGGGCTCGATAGCACCGGCGTCGATCTCGATCACCCGCTCGTATTCGGCGTCCTGATCGGGGCGTATGACTTGATAGGGCCGCCTGGCACGGGTCGACACGTAGGCTTCGGTGATGGCATCCGGAGCGAACATACCCGCCTTGCCCCCTGCCTCTATGGCCATATTGGACATGGTCAGCCGGTTGTCCATCGAGAGCGACTCGACCACGGGCCCGGCAAACTCTATCGCCTGGTAGCGCGCTCCATCCACGCCGATCAGGCCGATAGTGTGCAGGATAAGGTCCTTACCCCCCACCCAGGGCTTGAGTTCGCCGGTATAGACGATCTTGATGGTGGTGGGGACGCGCATCCAAATGCTGCCGGTGGCCATGGCCACGGCGATATCTGTAGAGCCCATGCCGGTGGCAAAGGCACCCACTCCACCGTAGGTGCAGGTGTGCGAGTCGGCACCTACCACCACGTCTCCGGGCAAGACGAGCCCCTCCTGCGGCAGCAGGGCATGTTCGATACCCATGCGGCCCACCTCAAAGTAGTGGGCGATGCCATATTTGCGAGCAAACTCGCGCATCACCTTGCACTGTTCTGCAGACTTGATGTCCTTATTGGGCGCAAAGTGATCTGGCACGAGGGCGATGCGCTGTGAATCAAATACGCGATCGACGCCCAGCCGGCCAAACTCTTGAATGGCGATCGGCGCGGTGATGTCATTCGCCAACACCATATCCACCCGTACATCCACCAGCTCGCCCGGGCGAACGCTCTCGCGGCCGGTATGAGCCGCCAGTATCTTTTCTGCCATCGTCATCGGTCGTATTGCTGCCACACTGCCTCCCTGTGACTGATCCCTCTCGTTATACCATCCCTCTGTCCGGTGGCCTATTCCGCAACCAAAGCGGACGCCTGGCGCACCGCGATCAGCTTGTTCAGAGCACTCATGTACGCACGCCCGCTGGCCACGATGATATCGGTGCTGGCTCCGTGGCCGCTAAAGAGATAGGTGTGGCGCCCCGTCTGGGCGTTCACGGGCAGGCCGTTGGTTCCGTTCAATTCTGCCTGAATGCGAATGGTCACCTCGCCTACCGCATCGATGCCCTCTGTGACTGCGTTCACAGAAAACTCGATCAACTCGTTCGGCACCTGAACGATCCGGTTGATGGCCTTGTACACCGCGTCCACCGGCCCGGTACCATGCGCTGCGTCGGTGATCAGCGCACCATCAGGGCTCTCCAGGGTCACGGTTGCCGTTGGGATGGCACGGTCGCCTGCCGATACTTGAATCTGTACCAGGCGATAGACATCGTCGGGCTGAAAGATCTCGTCCGAGACGATGGCCTCGAGATCGCGATCGTCCAGCGTCTTTTTCTTGTCGGCCAGCTCCTTGAAGCGGGCAAAAGCGCGATTGAGCTCTTCACCGTCGAGGTGATAACCCATTTGGTCGAGCTTGTCAGCAAAGGCATGACGGCCCGAGTGCTTGCCCAGCACCAGCGTGTTTTCGCCCAATCCCACCATGTGGGCATCCATGATTTCATAGGTAAGACGGTTCTTGAGGATGCCATCCTGATGAATACCGGCCTCGTGTGCAAAGGCATTGGCGCCCACAATGGCCTTGTTCGCCTGGACGCTCAGGCCGGTAAAGGAGCTCACCATGCGGCTGCTGGGATACAGCTCCTGGGTAACGATGGCGGTCTCGATGCCGTAAAAGCTGCGCCGTGTGTGCAGGGCCATCACGATCTCTTCCAAAGCTGCGTTGCCGGCGCGCTCGCCCAGCCCATTGATGGTGCACTCGATCTGTCGTGCGCCCTCCATCACCGCCGCAAGACTGTTGGCTGTGGCCATCCCCAAATCATTGTGGCAGTGTACCGAGATGATGGCCTTCTCAATGCCAGGGGTGTGCTGTCGGATGCCGCGAATCAACTGTGCAAATTCGACGGGATTGGTATAGCCCACCGTGTCCGGAATGTTGAGGGTGGTGGCACCTTCGGCGATCGCGATGCCCAGCACCTCATACAGAAACTCGGGGTCTGAACGGGTTCCGTCCTCGGGCGAAAACTCGATGTCGCTGCACAGCGAGCGAGCATAGGCAACCATGCTGCGGGTACGTTCCAGCACCTGCTGGCGCGTCATGCGGAGCTTGTGTTCCAGGTGGATGTCTGAGGTGGCGATGAACACGTGGATGCGTGGTTTGGCCGCATCGCGGACGGCCTCCCAGGCAGCGTCGATGTCGGACCGCACGCACCTGGCCAGCCCGCAGATAGACGAGCCCGTTACCTCACGGGCCACACGGCGCACCGCATCCAGGTCGCCGGGGGACGATGCCGGAAAGCCCGCTTCGATCACGTCCACCCGCAGACGCTCCAGCTGGCGGGCGATCTCGAGCTTTTCATCGGTGTTCAGCGTAGCTCCGGGAGATTGCTCCCCGTCCCTCAGGGTCGTATCAAAGATAACAACGTGATCGACGTCCATGTTCTGCTCCTCGTTCGACGTAATGGGCTTCAGGCTCCATCGCGTCTTGCGGGCCCCTGGTCCCTGGTCGGCTGCCTGTTGGCCGCCAGGTCACTCAGGCAGAGGCCCGCCTGAGTAGCGGCAGCTCCAGGCTGTCAATGAGCGCCTCAAAGCTGGCCTCGATAATGTTGGCCGAACAGCCCACCGTAGTCCAGGTGGTTTCACCGTCGCTGGCATCGATGGCCACCCGCGTTACCGCGCTGGTAGCGCTGCGAGGGTCGATGATGCGCACCTTGAAATCTGTCAGTTGAGAGGCGGCCAGTTCCGGATAAAAGGGCATGAGAGCCTTGCGCATCGCGAGGTCCAGCGCATTTACGGGGCCCTCCCCCTCGGCCGCTGTGTGCATCACCTGACCGTCCACACGGGCTTTGACGGTGGCCTCGGAAAGAATTCGGTTGTTGGAGCGCTTTTCCACCAGCACGATAAAGTCCAGTACCTCAAAGGGGGCGCGGTAACCGGGCTGAGCCCGGCGGATGATCAGCTCAAAGGAGCCCTCGGCACTCTCGAACTGGTAACCCCGGCTCTCCAAGTCTTTGATGCGCTCGGCCACCTGTCGGATCTCTTCTGCCGTGAGCGTCCAGCCCAACCGCATTTCAGTGAGCTTGTGGACGATGTTGCTCCTGCCGGCCAGTTCCGAAACCAGCACGCGCATGTGGTTGCCCACCAGCATGGGGTCGATGTGCTGGTAGGTGTCCGCGCTCTTCAAGAGTGCAGAGACGTGCAGCCCTGCCTTGTGAGCAAAGGCGCTGCCGCCCACATACGGCGCATGGGGGTTGGGCCGCAGGTTGGCGATCTCGCTGATGTAGCGCGAGGTCTCGGTGAGCAAACCAAGATTTCCGTTGGCCAGAGCCTGGCAGTCCATCTTGAGCTGCAGATTGGGGATCACGGTGGACAGATCGGCGTTTCCACAACGCTCGCCGTAGCCGTTCATGGTCCCCTGAACGTGCACACAGCCCGCCTCCACCGCCGCCAGTGTGTTGGCAACGGCGACACCGGTGTCGTTATGGGCATGGATGCCCAGGGCAGCCTCGGGGAGCGCCGCGCGTGTCTCGCTGACGATCCTGGAGATGGCCGAGGGAAGGGTTCCGCCGTTGGTGTCGCATAGCACCAGCATCGTGGCACCCGCTTGGTGAGCGGCGCGCAACGTCTGCAAAGTGTACTGCGGGTTCAGCAGGTACCCATCAAAAAAGTGCTCTGCGTCATAGATCACCTCGATACCGTGGCCCACCAGGCAGGCCACCGTATCGGTGATCATGGCGAGGTTCTCATCAAGCGTGGTGCGCAGCACCTCGGTAACGTGCATGGCCGAGGACTTGCCCACAATCACCGCCACCGGCATGCCAGCGCGGAGCAGTGCGGCGATGCTGGGATCCTCATCCACGGTCAGGCCCACCCTGCGGGTGCTGGAAAAGGTGGCGATTTTGGCGTGGCTCAGAGACAGGCGCTGCGCACGCTGAAAGAACTCGACATCCTTGCTGTTAGATCCCGGCCAGCCGCCTTCTATGTAGGCAACGCCCAGATCATCCAGCTTGGCGACGATGCGCAGCTTGTCATCTACCGAAAAGGAGATGCCTTCCATCTGCGCGCCATCGCGCAAGGTCGTATCCAGTACGGATACACGTTTGAGCATGATGGGTTTCCGATCTCGTGGTACTGTGCCGGGGCGAACGGTGCGCTGCGCCGCTCGCCCCGGGCTGCATCCGCAAGGTTAGTCGTTCTTGCGCCAGGACATCATGGCGCGCAGCTGCTTGCCTACCTGCTCGATCAGCTGGTTCTGCTCACGGTGACGGATGGCGTTAAAGCTGGGACGGCCCACCTGGTTCTCGAGCAGCCATTCGCGGGCATAGGTGCCGTCCTGGATGTCGGTGAGGATCTGCTTCATCGCCTTGCGCGTCTCGTCGGTAACCACCCGCGGGCCGGCGACATAATCGCCGTGCTCGGCGGTATCGCTCACCGAGTAGCGCATGTACGAGAGGCCACCCTGGTAGATCAGGTCAACGATGAGCTTGAGCTCGTGCAGGCACTAAAAGTAGGCGATCTCGGGCTGATACCCGGCTTCTACCAGCGTCTCAAAGCCAGCCTTGATGAGGGCGCTCACACCGCCACAGAGCACTGCCTGCTCGCCAAAGAGGTCCGTCTCGGTCTCTTCACCAAAGGTTGTTTCGATGACCCCTGCGCGGGTGCATCCGATGCCCTTGCCATAGGCCAAGGCCAGCGCATGCGCCTTGCCGGTGGCATCCTGGTGCACGGCCAGCAGGCCGGGAACACCCTGGCCGTCGACAAACACCTCGCGCACGCGGTGGCCGGGCGCCTTGGGCGCGATCATGGTGACGTCCACATCCTCGGGAGGGATGATCTGCCCATAGTGGATGCAAAAGCCGTGGGCGAACATGAGCATGTTGCCCGCCGAGAGGTTGGGCTTGATCTCGCTGGCATACAGTGCCGCCTGCACCGTATCGGGCGCCAGAACCATGATGATGTCGCTCTCTGCCACGGCCTCTGCGGTGGTCTTGACGGTCAAGCCTGCCTTCTCGGCGACTGCCCAGGAGCGGCTGCCCTTGTAGAGGCCTACCCGCACGTCACAACCGTTGTCCTTGAGGTTGAGCGCATGGGCATGTCCCTGGCTGCCATACCCGATAATCGCGATCTTTTTTCCCTTGAGCAGGGCCAGATCCGCATCCTTGTCGTAGAAAATCGCCGTCATGAGTGCTCCTCCTTACTTGATGCCCCGAATATGCGGGGCCGTAACCCGATATTGTCTAGCGGCGGCCCTTGGTTTGGAGCCCACCGCGTACCATGGCCACGCGCCCCGTGCGCGTCAGCTCCTTGATGCCAAACGGTCTCAGGATCTCGATCAGCGAGTCCACTTTGTCCTCGGTGCCGGTGATCTCGATGGTCATCGAGTCGTGGGCCACGTCGATGATTTGGGCACGAAAGATGTCTACCAGTTGCTTGATCTCGGCGCGATTGGCAGACACGGCGTGCACGCCAATCAGCGCCAGCTCGCGGATCACGGCGTCGTCATCGGTGATGTCGGTCACCTTGGTGACGTTGATCAGCTTGTAGAGCTGCTTGGTGACTTGTTCCAGCACTGCGTCACTGGCGTAGACCACCACCGTCATGCGCGAGATATCCGGAGTCTCACTGTGCCCGACGGTGAGGCTCTCGATGTTATAGTTGCGTCGCCTGAAGAGGTTGGATACAGCCGCCAACACGCCGGGCTTGTCCTCCATCAGCGCCACGAGCGTCCGCCGCGAATAGTTTTCGCTGTTCTGTGCAACAGACATGGTGACTGCCCTCCTCTAGTGCGGCTGCCCGGAGGCGTTTGGCCGGCGGATCATGTCGTCAATGGCGCGACCCACCGGAACGATGGGATAAACGTTGTGTTCCTGCTCAATTTGAAAGTCGATCAATACCGCACCGGGGTGGGCGATGGCTCGCTCGATGGCCGGTGCTACCTCTTCCTTTGTGGTGACCCGCAGCCCCAGCAGGCCATAGGCCTCTGCCAGGCGGGTAAAATCGGGGCCCACCAGTGGCGTCCCACTATAGTTTCTATCGTAAAAGAGCTCCTGCCACTGGCGCACCATGCCGAGATAACCATTGTTGAGCAGGGCGATCTTGATGGGATAGCCCTCCTGGCGTACGGTGGCCAGCTCCTGGAGCGTCATCTGCAGGCCGCCATCACCCACCACGACCCACACCGGGGCATCGGGCAGGCCCGCCTGAACGCCCATGGCCGCCGGAAGGGCAAAGCCCATGGTGCCCAGCCCGCCAGAGGAGATCAGACCACGAAAACGGTTGTGCTGATAGTACTGGGCTTCCCACATCTGGTTCTGGCCCACGTCCGATACCATCACCGCCTGCCCGTCCGTCAGCTGGCTCAGGGTGGATACCACATACTGTGGCACGAGCTCTTTGCTCTGCTCCCACTGGTGATTGCGCTCTGCAGTTTCATTCCGCCAGAGACCGATGGCCGATATCCAGTCCGATCGGTCCGCCGGCTCTACCAAAGGCACCAGCTGCCGCAGCACGTTGCCGGCATCCCCCACGATGGGCAGGTCCACGCGGATGCGCTTGGCGATCTCGGCGGGATCCACATCCACATGGATGATGCGGGCATGGGGCGCAAAGGTAGGGGCTGTACCCGTAAAGCGATCGTCGAAACGTGCGCCGATATTAATGATCAGGTCAGAGGCCTGCAGCGCGAGGTTGGTGTATCCCTCGCCGTGCATGCCACCCATCCCCAGGTACAGGGGGTGGTGTTCGGGGATGGCCCCCTTGCCAAGGAGCGTGGTGGCGATGGGCACCATGGCCTTTTCTGCCAGGGCAGCCAGCTCGGCGCCGGCATCGGCTACCAGCACGCCCCGCCCGGCCACCAGCAG
>JAAYED010000294.1 GCA_012728955.1 Chloroflexota bacterium | reverse complement strand
GCCTGCGCTGGTGTGAATCAGAGAACGGGTGTGAGCGCACCGAGCCCGCCTCGCCTCTCCCGAGCGCGCTTCGATGCAGGACGATCGGCCCTCACCCGCCTCAAACAGCCTCAACCGTCGGTACGTGCACCGATCGCCGGGCGAGGGGTGTTCTCGAGGGACGGACCGGCACAGCCGCGCTGGTCGAGTCCACGCTGCCGCGGCGGGTCCCCAGAAATCCCACGGGCCTGTGGGGCACGGCCACCAGCGGCGGCAGGAGCCACCTCTCGCCTTCAGCGGCGGCCCACACTGCCGCGGCAGGCCCCGGAACAGCCACGCGCCTGTGGAGCACGGCCACCAGCGGCGGCAGGTGCCGCCCGTCGCTGCAGCAATACCCCACGCTGCCGCGGCGCGTCCCCAGAAATCCCACGGGCCTGTGGAGCACGGCCACCAGCGACGGCAGGAGCTGCCCGTCGTCATCTCTGACAATCCGGTACTACTCATTTCTACCGAAAAACGTTGACGTCCATTCCGCCGTAGATTACGATGCAAAGCAAGATCAGCGGTGTGAGCACCCCACCGCAGAGAGGAGCACCAACACCACCTGACCCATTGCAGTTCGTCGGCAACCCCCATCGCGCAACGTGCCTTCCGCCAGTCTTCGAGGAGGTATCCCATGGGATCCAACGCACACACCCGCCGAGATTTTCTAAAAATGGCCAGCCTCGGCAGCGCCGGCGCGCTTATGGCCGCCTGCACCGCCCAACCGGAAGTGGTAGAAAAGATCGTTCAAGAGACCGTGATCGTGGAAAAGGTGGTGGAAAAGGTCGTCACCGCCACTCCCGCCGCGGAACAGCAGGAATCCGCCGGCGAGCCCACCTCGGAACCGACCTCCGAACCCACCCCAGAACCGATGGCCCGCTTTACCGAGTCGCCCATGCTGGCGGAACGGGTGGCCGCCGGCGATCTGCCTCCGGTGGAGGAGCGCCTGCCCGACGAGCCGCGCATCTGCGAGATCATCGGCGAGATTGGCAGTTACGGGGGCACCCTCGTGGTGGGCGACACCTCCACCAACCTGCGCGGTCCAGACTGCGCCAGCGCGCAGGATCGGCCCTACTGGCTGCGCCCCTCCCACGACCTCACCCACGCCGTGCCCAATACCATGGCCGACTGGGAGATGTCCGCCGACTTTACCGAGGTGACCTGCTACCTGCGCAAGGGCATGAGGTGGTCCGACGGGGAGCCGGTCACCACGGAGGACATCCGCTTCTGGTACGAGGATATCCTTAAAAACACCGAGCTCACCCCGCTGCCCAACATCGCCTTTCGGCGGGGCGGCGACCTGATGACCCTGGACATCCTGGATGACTATGCCTTCAAGCTCACCTTTGCGGCGCCCAACCCCTCCTTTGTACTGGTGAACATGGCGCACTATGGCGTGGGCGAGAGCGGGTGCTGGGTGCCCGCGCACTATATGAAACAGTTCCACATCCAGTACAACGACAAGGCCAACGATCTGGCCAAGGCCGCCGGCTTTGACTTTTGGTATCAGAACTTTGGCAAGGTCAACAATGTGGATCAGTCGCTGGATCGGCCGCGGGTGCACGCCTTTGTGCCCATCAAGGACACGCCGCAGACGGTGACCTTTGAGCGCAACCCCTACTATCATGCCGTGGATCCGGAGGGGCAGCAGTTGCCCTATATCGACACCATGGTGGTGGAGCGGGCCGCCGAGCTGGGCATGTTCGACGCCAAGGTCGTGGGCGGCACCTATGACTTTTCCGCCTTTTCGCTGACGATTCAGAATTACACTACCTATGCCGCCGCCGCGGAGGACAACAACTGCCGCATCATCATCTGGCCCACCGGTCGCGGCAGCGACCAGGTCTACAACCTGAACTTTACCTGGCCCGACGAAGAGTGGCGCACCGTCTTTCGTGACCTGCGCTTTCGCCAGGCGCTCTCGCTGGCCCTGGACCGGCAGGACATCAACGACGTCGTGTATTATGGCAACTCGTTCAACCGACAGTACACCGTGATACCCACCTCGCGCCACTTTCGTCCCGAGTACGAGACGGCCTATGCCGAGATGGATGTGGAGCGCGCCAACGCCCTGCTGGATGAGATGGGCCTGGAGTGGAACAGCGCCAAGACCCACCGCCTCTGGCCGGTGAGCAAGACGCCCATCATCATCCCCTTTGATACGGTGGAACTTGCCACGCCGGTGATGCCCATCCACGAGCTGGTGAACGAGCACTGGCAACGGATCGGCATCGAGACCCAGGTCAAGTCCATCACCCGCAACCTGCTGAGCCAAAAGATCCTGGCCAACGAGGAGCCTCTGAGCCTGTGGCGTGGCGATGAGTCCTCGGACATACTGTTCTTGC
>JAAYED010000293.1 GCA_012728955.1 Chloroflexota bacterium | reverse complement strand
CTGATGGCATCCACCAGCATGCGCTCGTTTTCTGGTGGCAGAATCATGCCCCAGTCGTCATGGTCCATGGACCCCACCACCTGCTGCTTTTCCCGTGTTTGGGCCAGCTTGGTGGCACGCAGCGCATCATACCGTTCGGCAAAGGTGAATCCGTTGGCAGGAGTGGATCGAGACATGCCCCCTCCGGGTATCAGAGCCATATGGTTACGTGCTGACAAGGTTAGCTCTAGTCGTCAGGATGTCAAGCGGCACCGACCAGGCGACAGCCTCTGCCAGATTGACATCCGCCGGCGATCGGCCTACACTTGCGATAACCTAACAGTCAAACTGCGGTGATAGAGAGGTTAGGTGGAGCGGCGCCTCCCAGGGAGAGGGGATCCTGGACTGCAAGTCCTCTTGTCGGGTCGCCCACCGAGTTCGCTCTGGAGCTGACGGCTGAAGCCCAACGGGTGTGTAGGCTGTTCCGGCAGTCCACCGTTATCGGACAACCGATCGTCACGGGGTATCCTGCGACCGTCGGGCAGAGTGGGCTCTACCATGAGCCAAACAGGGTGGCACCACGGAGATTGCGGCCACGACTTCGTCCCTGAGGTCGTGGCCGTTTGGTTTGTTGGACCCGCACAATTCTGGGGGTGATGCGATGTTGGATCTTCAAGAGCTGCAGGCGCGTGCGTTGGACGAGCTGGCCAACGCCGACAGTCAAGAGGCGCTTGAGCAGTGGCGACATGCCTATCTGGGGCGAACTGGAGAGCTTACCCTGGCCCTGCGCAGCATTGGGCAGTTGCCCGCCGAAGAACGGCCTGCGGCCGGACAACAGGCCAACCAGGTCCGTCAGGCGCTCACAGAGGGATTTGAGGTTCGGCAGGCAGCGGTCAACGAGGCAGCCATGGCCGCCACCCTCGCCACAGATGCCCTGGACGTCCGGCTGCCCGGTCGGCCACAAACGCTGGGGCACGTGCACGTGATCACACAGGTGCTGCGTGACATCTATGGCATCTTTCGGCAGATGGGCTTTTCTGTGTTTCAGACGCGCGAAGTTGAGGATGACACCACCAACTTTCAGCTGCTGAACATGCCTCCCGATCACCCAGCCAGAGACATGTGGAGCACCTTTTATGCTACCACGCCCGGAGTGTTGTTGCGCACGCACACCTCCCCTGGGCAGATTCACGCCATGCGTCAGTTCTATCCGGATCCGTTTCGGGTGATTCTGCCGGGCAAGTGCTATCGCTATGAGCAGGTAACCACACGCAGCGAACACATGTTCCATCAGGTGGAGGGGCTGGCCATCGGCCAGAATATCACCATTGCGGACCTCAAAGGCGTACTGGAGCACTTTGCTCGCCAGATGTTTGGCCCCGAGCGCAAGCTCCGCTTTCGCGCCAGCTACTTTCCCTTTACCGAGCCCAGCGCCGAATGCGATGTGGATTGCAGCATCTGTGGTGGTGCAGGCTGCCAGCTGTGCAAGCACTCGGGCTGGCTCGAGATCCTCGGCGGTGGCATGGTCCATCCTGAGGTGCTGAGAAACGGCGGCTATGATCCCGACGTGTATAGCGGATTCGCCTTTGGCATGGGCCCCGAGCGGCTGGCCCTCCTCAAGTACGGCATCAACGACATCCGCTTGTTCTATGCCAACGATCTGCGCTTTTTGCAACAGTTCGGCTAGGCACTGGCGGCAAGAACCGTGACGCTGTAAACACTCTCGGCCGAAGCACGGCATGGCGATAGCGAGGTAATGGGAAAATGCTGGTACCTCTTGGTTGGTTAAAGGAATACGTCACCTGGGATCTGGAGCTCGATGAGCTCGTGGAGCGGATTACGCTGGCGGGGCTCGAAGTCGCCAGTGTCCAGCACATTGGCAAGAGCTGGGATCGTGACAAGGTTGTGGTGGGCGAGGTCCTCTCGGTGCGACAGCACCCCAACGCCGATCGCCTCGTGCTGGTAACCGTCAACTATGGCGGCCCAGCCCCCATGGAGGTGGTGACGGGCGCGCCAAACCTGCACGTGGGCGACGCCGGCCAAAAAGTGGTCTTTGCCATGGAAGGCGCGCGCCTGCGCGACGGACACGCCGAGGGCGTCAAATACAGTACGCTCAAGCGCTCCAAGATCCGTGGCGTCGAGTCCTCAGGCATGGTGTGTTCCGAGCTCGAGCTGGAAATCTCGGAAGAGCACTCGGGCATTCTGCTGCTGCCGGCCGATGCCCCTGTGGGCGTACCCTTTGTGGATTATTACGGAGACACGGTGCTCGAGATCGATCTCACGCCCAATCTGGCGCGCTGTTTCTCGATGGTGGGCATCGCTCGCGAAGTGGCGGCCCTCACCGATGGCAGCTTTCATCAACCCGTGGTGGAGGCACTG
>JAAYED010000292.1 GCA_012728955.1 Chloroflexota bacterium | reverse complement strand
TCGCACCGGCCACGAGGCGGCGGATATCCTTGCCCGAGGCGGGGTTGGCGATGATACCCACCGTCCCATCACGCCCGGTGCCCCCGAGGTGCGGCAGCAGCCCATGCCCGTCACTCACTCTGCGTGCGCTCAGCGCTGGCCCTCCCTGTAAAAGGCATCCACGGCGGCCTTGTCGGGCAGCGACGTCTGGGCGCCCAATACGGTGGTGGCTAGGCTGCCCGCACAGGTGGCATAGTGCACCGCATCGCGCAGATCCATGCCCCGATCCAGGGAGGCGACCAACCCGCCGATAAAGGCATCGCCTGCAGCAGTGGTATCAACCACATCCACCTGGCGTGCCGGCACGTGCAGAGGCTTGCCATCGGCTACCAGCAGCGCGCCCTGCGCCCCCAGGGTGACAATGACTACCGGCACTCCCATGGCCTGCAGCTCGATGCCAGCCGTGCGCGCCTCCGCAAGGCTGGTTACCGGCAGCCCGGTGAGCGTCTCTGCCTCTGTCTCGTTCACCACCAGGCAATAGACGCCCGTGAGCCAGTCCGCGTCCACGGCATAGGCCGGCGCTGGATTGAGGATCACCGGCACCCCTTTGGAAGCGGCGACACCGATGGCGTGATGCACTGTTGGCAAAGGAACCTCAAACTGTGTTACCAAAAAAGAGGCGCCCCAAATCAGGTCAACGGCACGGTCCACATCCTCCGTGCTGACACGCCCATTGGCGCCGGGAGCCACTACGATCGAGTTATCACCGTCGTCCTGAATCTGGATCAGCGCGATGCCGCTGGGCTCGCGACGATCGCGAAGGATATAGCCCGTCTCGACCCCCTGGATGAGCATATTTTCGACCATGGCATCCCCAAAGGCGTCCTGTCCTACACGGCCGAGCATGGTCACATGTGCCCCTAACCTGGCGGCCGCAGCGGCCTGATTGGCGCCCTTGCCGCCGGGGACAGTGCCAAAGTCATGGCCGTGCACGGTCTCCCCGGGCCGGGGGATGCGCGTGGTGCGCACAACGAGGTCCATGTTGAGGCTGCCGAGAACAACGACGTCGCTCATGATCTCGCTCTCCATCGTGACTGTGATGGCTGAATTCTAGAGGGCTGCTCCATGGCCGTCAATGAGCGCTTCACGCGCATCAGGTGCCGCTCGCGGCAGAGTCGCGCGTGGCGGCGCGCGCGACAAAGCGTTCTGTGTTCACGATGACACGCCGGTGCGTTCCCTCGCCGATCAGGCCCGCGGCATCCTCCGCAGCGACAGCAAAGCCCAGCTGGCGTCCATCGATGGCAATCAGCGTGGCACGCACCGTTACCGTGTGCCCCGGTAGAGTGGCCGCCAGGTGTCGCACATCCAGGTGGACGCCCACGGTGGTTTGCCCCTCGGGCAGACTGGCTGCAACCGCCCGCGAGGCAACTTGCTCCATCCAGGCTATCATTTGCGGAGTCGCCAACACGGGCACAGCGCCGCTGCCCCAATGGGTGGCCAGGCAGTGGGCGGTTACCGAAAAGCGGGCCTCGGCCTGCAGTCCGATCTCCAGTGTCTCTTGCGTTTCTTGCACAGGACCTCCGAATGAGGAAAAAAAGAGCCGAGGGGTGGAGCGGCGTTGGTCCTCTCCCTCGGCTCTTGGCGATTACGGGATTACGTCAGGCGATAACCGGCTCGCCCTCGTCCTCAGGGGCCGCCAGGGGCGCCTCCAGCAGCTGGTGAAACTGATCGGCGTCCAAGGTCTCTTCTTCGATCAAACGATGGGCGATCCGATCCAGCGTCTCGCGGTTGGTCACGAGTACCTGACGTGCCCTGTCATACGCCTTGTCCACCAGCGCCTTGATTTCGCGGTCGATGGCCGAGGCGATCTCTTCGCCATAATCGCGCTGCTCCGAGATCTCGCGCCCCAAAAAGATC
>JAAYED010000025.1 GCA_012728955.1 Chloroflexota bacterium | reverse complement strand
GAGTCCGTGTCGATCACGGTACTGGCGGATACAGAAGGAGAGGCAACACGATGAAGCGCCCCTTGATCCATATCCTGATCGTGAGCGTGGTCCTCGCAGTGTTCACCGCCGCCTGCGGTACGACTGAAGCAACCCCGACACCGGTCCCCTTGTTGGAGCGCCCTGTGGTCACTGCGATGGCGACCGATCCCACGCTGAAACCGACCAGCGCACCGACGGCTACCGCGTTGGCCGGGCAAGCCACAGCGGAGGCGCCTGCGCCAGAGCCGACGGCGGAGCCGACGGTACCGGTGACCTCACGGCCTCACTCTCCTCGCCTGCTGGAACATTCCCCTCAGGAGGGCGAGGAACTGGCTCCGGGTGAGCCCGTGGTTTTCACCTTTGACCAACCCATGAATGCGGCCAGCGTAGAGCAGGCCCTTACCATTAGCCCAGAGCTGGGGGGCACCCTGCAGTGGCTGGACGCAAGCACCCTGCAATTCCTCCCTGGTGAGGGTGCACTGCTGGCCGGTACCCGCTATACCTTTGCACTGGACGCCACTGCCCGCGCAGAGAACGACCTTGCCCTGGAGCGCGATGTCACCTTTACCGTACGAGCGTTGGGCATGTTGGAGGTCACAGGCGCCTTCCCCGTCACGGAGGGTGCCCCTGCGAGCGCCGATGCTGAGATCATCGTGACGTTCAATCGACCGGTGGTGCCGTTGTCGTCACTCGAGGGGCAAGGGTCACTGCCCAACCCGATCGAGATCGAACCGGCGGTGGCGGGCGAGGGGGTCTGGACCAACACCTCGGTGTTTACTTTTACTCCTGCCGAGCCGCTGGCATCGGGTACCACCTACAACGTCACCATTCCGGCGACCCTGCGGGCAGTCCGCGGAGAGACGCTGGCCGAGGACTATCGCTGGTCTTTCTCCGTTCGGCCTCCATCCGTCCAGTTGGTAGAGCCGGAGCTGGGGGTGGGCTCCGTCGACCCGGAAACGGCGATCGTGTTGTCCTTTGATCAACCAATGGACCGCGACACGGTATCGGAGCGGTTTGAACTGCTTCAACTGGGGGATGAAGAGCCGGTGGATGGCACCCTGGTTTGGGAGGGCAGCGTACTGCGCTTTTTGCCCAGAGATCCACTGCCCCGGGGGAGCTCCTTTCAAATCCGCCTGCCTGCAGGATCCCAGGTCGCCAACGGCGACGCCACCATGGCAGAGGATCAGTCGTGGGAGATGTCCATTCCGGCCCTGCCCCAGGTAACGGGCAGCACACCGGCCAATGGAGACAGTGGTGTGGATCTGGGCGCATCGCTCTATATCGGGTTCTCGGCACCGATGGACACCGAGGCCACTATCCAGGCGCTCAAGATCACACCCGAGACCAGTACCTTTATGACCTGGGGCAACGACGACCATGCCCTGACGATCTCCTGGTACCCGCAGCCAGCCACCCGCTACACCGTCGAGATCAGCACTGCAGCCAGAGACCGCTATGGCGTGCCGCTCGACAAGCGCTTTCGCCTGAGCTTTACCACGGGCGATGCGCCACCTGCACTGGCGCTGCTCACCGAAGGCTCTATCGGTATGTACCCCTCGATGAGTGAGCTCTCGCTGGGACTGCAGGTCATGAACGTGCCTGCGGTGGATATGGATCTGTACCAGCTCACCGTAGAGGACCTGATCGTCCTCGCCAGCGAGGGAGGTTGGCCCCAATGGGATCGTTACAATCCACCGGCCTCTGGCCGGATAGCATCCTGGACGGTAGAGACCAAGGCCCCCACCAACAAGCGCACGGTCCTCTATGCCCCCTTGCCGCCGGGCGAGGATGACACCCTGGAGTCAGGCACGTACCTGTTGGTAGTCCGGGCTCCTGCAGCCGACCAACCACTGATGCATCTCTTTGTAGTCTCGCCACTCAATGTGACGCTCAAGACCAGTACCGAGGAGGCCCTGGTCTGGGTTACCGATCTCGCCAGCGGCAAGCCAGTCAACAAGGCAGCAGTTACTCTTTATGACAACAGCGGGTCGGTGTTTGCCGAGGGTACCACCGATCGGCAGGGGCTGCTCAGCCTGCCCATGCCCAAACAGGAGCGCTGGGAGGGCGTCACTGTCCTCGCCGAGACAGAGGACGGTCAGGGAGTGGTGATCTCAAACTGGATGCAGGGGATCTCGCCGTGGGACCTGAAGGTGAATGCCGACTGGGAACTGCACGACTATCGCACGCACATCTATACCGACAAGCTGCTTTATCAGCCTGGCCAGCAGGTGCTCTTCAAAGGCTTTGTGCGGCTGGACGACGATGGCAACTACAGCCTGCCCGAGCCCGATACGGTGGCGGAGGTGAGCCTCCTTGAGAGCACAGGCCAGACGGTGTGGTCAGAGAGGTTTCCGCTGAGCGAGCTGGGCTCGCTGGACGGCCGGGTAACGCTCTCGGAGAGCGCGCCCCTGGGCCAGTATGCGCTGGTGATCAAGATCGGCACCGAAATCCAGCAGCAGTGGTTCCACGTAGCCGAATACCGCGTGCCCGAGTTCGCCGTGTCCGTGCAGACAGACCAGCCCGAGTATGTGGCGGGAGACGTGGTAGAGTTGGGCGCAGAGGCGACCTACTTTTCCGGTGGGCCCGTTTCCAATGCCGAGGTGCACTGGCGAGTGATCGCCGGGGGATACTCGTTCGATCGCTGGCAGCAGCAGCCCACCTTTGAGTTTGGCGAACGCCTTCTATACGGTGATTCGGGAGCGGCGATTGAGGATTTTGGCGTATTGACCGAGGGCGCCGGGCAAACAGGCGCCGATGGCCGGTTTACCATCAGCTTTCCTGCCGAATTGACCGGCACACAGAGCCGACACCTCACCTTTGAGGTCATGGTGATGGACTTGAGCAATCAGACCATCACCGGTCGAGCGCAGGCCGTCCTGCATGCTGGCGATGGCTATATCGGCATCAACACCGATCGGTACGTCGGATCCGAGGGCGACCCACTCGAAATTGGGCTGCAATCGGTGAGCGTGGCAGGCGAGCCCACGGGCAACGTTCCGGTTCAAGTGTCCATCCTGCAACAGGAGTGGCTCACCGTCCGTCGGGAGGTCTCCCCGGGTTCTTTTGCCTGGGAGAATGAGGTTCGCGAGACGAGCGTCCACGAGACTGAGGTCACCACCGACGCCGATGGTTACGCCACTGTCAATTGGACGCCCGAGACAGGGGGGACCTTCAAGATTCTGGCAGAGGCCCGCGACGCCAAGGGCAACGCTATCCGCAGCGCACTGTACGTGTGGGTCAGCAGCGATGGCTATGTCAACTGGGGCAGGGGCAACAATCTGCACATGGATCTGGTGAGCGATAAGAAGCTGTACGAGGTCGGGGACACCGCTTCGATCCTGGTCCCCTCCCCCTTTGAAGGCCCGGTGAGTGCGCTGCTCACTATTGAACGGGGCGGATTGCTGGAGCACCGCGTGTTGACGCTCACAGGCAACAGCGAGGTCATCCCCATCGAGATAGAGGAGGCTTTTGCGCCCAATGTCTATGTCTCTGTGGTGCTGATCAGTGGCGCCGACAGCAACGAAGGAGAACCGGGGGCTCGCGTAGGCACGGTAATCCTGCCTGTTTCCACGGCCGAACGGGAGCTGACGGTCAGCGTGACACCGGACACGGAGGGCCCCGTCAAGCCCGGTGACAAAGTAACCTTTGCAATCAGCGTCAGCGATGCATCGGGCAAGCCGGTTGCAGCGGAGGTGTCCGCCCAACTGGTGGACCTGGCGCTGGAGACGCTGGCCGGGGGCAGCAGCCTCAGCGTGCTGGACACGTTCTATCGCGAGCGGGGGCTGGGCGTGGTCACGGCCATGTCGCTGGTCCGGCGACACGTACCTCTGGAGGACACTACTG
>JAAYED010000291.1 GCA_012728955.1 Chloroflexota bacterium | reverse complement strand
CGGGATGCCCTCTGTACGCCATCGCCGAGGCGGGCCGCGGCAGGATCTGCGTGGGCGCCTTCCGCTATGTGGACGGAGTGCCCGAGCTCCAGGGCGAGATAGAGCTGCATCGCTCTGCCGAGTGGACGCCCGACCTCTCTGACTATGCCCTGGTCACCGGTGAGCTGGACGGACAGCTGGTTGATCGGCTCAACGCACTGGAGGGCGCCGAACGCCTTTCCCTCGTCTCGCCTGCCGGCAGTCTGCGCCGCGCAGGGTACCTGGCAGAACTGGCCTGGGACCGGCTCGCCAGTGGCAGCGTTGATGATCTCGATACCCTCCAGCCGATGTACGTGCAGCAGCCCTTGACGGGCTCGGGCAGCTGACCATCCATGGATCTGAGCGGCCTGCCCTATGTGCTCCTTCCCATGCAGCTGGAGGACATTGAAACCGTAGCGGCGATCGAAGCAAGTATCTTCAAGACCCCCTGGTCGGCAGAGATGTTCCGGCAGGAGGTCACCAACCACCCCGCTGCCCAGTACCTCACGCTCCACTATACCGAGCGCCAAGCCCTGGAGGAGCGTTTTCCGGTGCGGCCTTGGAGCCTGCCACACGACCACTCCCTTATCGGCTATGGCGGCTTGTGGCAGATTCTTCAGCAGGGACACGTCTCCACCATCGCGGTGAGGCCCATCTGGCGCTCGCGAGGGCTGGGCGAGGTGCTGTTTGCCGCTCTGGTAGAACGCGCCGTTCTGGCAGGGTGCAGCGAGGTGACCCTGGAGGTGCGGCTGAGCAAAAGGCCGGCGCAGGGCCTGTACGCCAAATACGGGTTCGAGGTGGTGGGCCGACGACCGCACTATTATCCGGATAACCGTGAGGACGCCTGGATTATGTCCACCCCTCCCATCCAAACACCCCAGTACGGTGCGATGCTGGCCGAACGCGTGAACAGGCTGCGACAACGCCTGCTGAGCGAACCGCAGAGTGTGCCTGCGGCAGCAGCCAACGATGTCAGGGAGGTGCCGGCTTGAGCGCCAAAGAATCCGCCCTGGCGCGTCCGCGTATTCTGGTGACTAACGATGATGGCGTGGCCGCAACAGGTTTGCGCGCGCTGGCGGCCGCCCTCCGGCAGATCGCACAGGTCGACATTGTCGCACCGGACCACAATTGGTCCGCTTCGGGGCATTCGAAAACCATGGACCGGCCCCTCTATGTGCGTGCCACGACCCTCGCCGATGGATCCCCAGCCACCATGACCAGCGGCTCGCCCTCGGACTGTGTTGCCATGGCGTTGCTGGGCCTGCTGCCCAGCCGGCCGGATCTGGTGGTTTCCGGCATCAATCAGGGCGCCAACCTGAGCACGGACCTGGTGTATTCTGGCACTGTCGCTGCCGCGCGGGAGGCGGTGTTTGCCGGCGTGCCCGCCATCGCCGTGTCTTTGAACAGCGTCTCCAGCGATGAGTACGGTCCTGCCGCTGCCTTTTGTGTGTGCCTGGCGCAACAACTGCTGGCCCAGCGCTGGGAGAAACCGGCGTTCCTGAACGTCAACGTTCCGGCGTTGCCGGCGAGCGCCATCCGCGGGGTGCAGGTTACGCGGCTCGGTACGCGGGTATATCGTGATGCGCTGGTGGCCCGTGAGGATCCGCGAGGCCGGCCGTACTACTGGATCGGCGGGGAGCCCCCAACAGGAATCGCTGAGCCTGGCACGGACTTTGGCGCGCTCAATGAGGGCTATATCTCGGTTACGCCGGTATCCACCGACCTGACCGACTACCAGCGTGTGGACGTGATGGCGCCCTGGGCCGAGATCCTGGGGAGCACGCTGGCTGGAGCTCAAGGGCAGGCGTAACAGGCCTGCCGCACTGCCCTCGGTACAGATCAGCCCCCCATGGTAGGCACGTTACCGCACAGCCGCACCAGCGACACCACCAGTGCCAGCGCCAGGGCGACATAGAACCACACCTGTGACATCCGGCGAGGATCGCGCCGTTTCTCGGGGGTCGGCTTGGGCAGCGGCTTGTCACAGCGCCAGCAGACCTTGCGATCCTCGGGGTTGTAGACACCGCAGTTGGGGCAGTCCATGGTAGTTCCACTCCTCCGGGTCGGTCTCGACGAATTATAGCCTTCCCACTGCCCTCCGCGCAAGGCTACGCCCCACAACAGTCCCATTGGCAGGGGCTCGCCCCGCTATGCTATAATCTCCCTCACAGTGCTCAGCATGAGGACCATTGCGGATGATCGAGTTAGAGGTGTACTCTATTCTGTACAGCCTGCTCTCGCGGCATCGAATGATGCTCCTGAAAGAGACCCATGGCGAGCGATTCCTGCCCATCTCTATTGGCCAACATGAATCGGAAGCCATCGCGATGCACCTTCAGGGAGTGGTGGCACCGCGCCCGCTCACGCATGACCTGCTCCGATCTGTGATCACAGAACTCAAGGGGCGGCTGGACTATGTGCTGGTGAGCGCGCTGGATGGCGGTACCTTTCATGCCCGGCTGGCCGTCATGCAGGGAGAGGCCTTGACCCTGATCGACTCCAGGCCCAGCGACGCGGTGGCTTTGGCGGTACGGATGGGTGCCCCCATCTATGCCGAGCCCGAGGTCCTCGCCAAGGCGGGCATTGTGCCCTCTCCCGATATCAGCACGCCCGCCGATGAGTCTCTGGACGGGTTGGATGTGTTCCGCGACTTTGTCGATACCCTTGATCTGGGCGATAACGAGCCCAAAGAGTAGCAGCCCATGGCAGATCGCCTTCCCCCACAAAACATAGAGGCAGAACAGTCGGTTCTCGGCAGCCTGCTGATCGACCCGGATGCAGTGATCAAGGTCGCCAGTTTCCTGCAGCCAGAGGACTTTTATCGAGAAACGCATCAGATCATTTATGCGACGATTCTCGGCCTGCACGAGCGCAGGCTCCCTGCAGACTATGTGACCCTGGTGGACGACCTGACACGGCAGGGGAACCTGGAGCTCGTCGGTGGAGCAAGCTATCTGGTATCGCTGATCAGCAACGTGCCCACCTCGATCCACGTGGAGCACTATGCGCACATTGTGGAACGCAGTGCGGTGATGCGCCGGCTGATTGCCGCAGCCGGAGAGATCGCCTCGCTGGCCTATCGAGACCAGGGTGACATCGACCAGGTCATCGATCAGGCGGAGCAGATCCTGTTCGAGGTGTCGCATCGACGGGTCAGCAAATCGCTGGTGCCCATCAAAGAGGTTGTGCGCGAGTACTATGAGCGGATCGAATTCCTGGTGGAGCATCAGGACGAAACCATGGGTGTGCCCACCGGCCTGATCGATCTTGACCGCCTGATGGGCGGCCTCCAGCCGTCAGACCTGATCATTATTGCCTCGCGGCCAGGAGTGGGTAAAAGCAGCCTGGCGTTGACCATGGCTTCCAATGCCGCCCTGCGCGCCGATGCGGTGGTTGCGATCTTTACCATGGAGATGCCCGCAGAGCAGCTGGTGCAGCGCATGATCTCGTCGCGCACGGGCATCGATGCGCAAAACCTGCGGCTGGGGCACATCGCAGATACCCAGTGGGATCAGATCACGCAGGCGAGCAGTGTGCTGTCAGAAGCATCCATCTTTATCGACGACACGCCATCGCCCACCCCCACCGAGATCCGCACCAAAACCCGCAGGCTGGCTGCAGAGTACGATCTGGACCTGATCATCATCGACTATCTGCAGCTGATGCAGGCTGGCTCACGCCCCAGCGAGAACCGTGTGCAAGAGATCTCTTACATCTCCCGTGCCCTCAAGGGACTGGCACGCGAGCTCAATGTGCCAGTGGTTGCCCTCTCCCAGCTCTCTCGTGCCGTGGAGAGCCGCCAGGACAAGCGCCCCATCCTCTCGGACCTGCGCGAGAGTGGCTCCATTGAGCAGGACGCGGATGTGGTCATGTTCATCTATCGTGACGAGATGTACAACGAGAACTCGGATCGTGCCAATATCGCGGATCTGATCGTGGCCAAACATCGAAACGGACCGCTGGCTACCGTCTCGCTGCACTTTGATTCCCACACTACCCAGTTCTCCAACCTGGATCTGCACGCGCTGGACGCAGACTTTTTCGGGTCCGATGACCCGATGCCGCTGTGAGCACCTTTGCGGGCTTTCCGGACGGCAAGACGCGCCTGACGCCGATTCCGGATCTCTTTTTTACGCGCCTGCTGGTCGACATCGACGACCTGGACGAGCTCAAGGTGCTCTGCTTTATGTTCTACTATCTCAACCAGCAGGTGGGCTATCCGCGCTACATGACCATGACCGAGCTGGCGTCTGAAGGCATGCTGCTCTCGGCGCTGCAGCACGGTGACGACGAGCCGGTGGCCTTGCTGGTAGAGCGCCTGCATGCTGCGGTGGAGCGGTGCGTGGCGCGAGGTTCGCTGCTGAGCCTGCACGTGGACGAGGGCGAGAGTGAGACGGTATATGTACTGGCCAACACAGCGCTGGGGCGCGCGGCGGTGCGCGAGGTGATGGATGGCGAGCTTGTTCTGGAACGCCCCGGAGCGCCCAGCGAGCCCCATGTGGAACGACAGCGGCCCACCATCTTTAGCCTGTACGAGCAGAACATCGGCCTGCTCTCACCGCTGCTGGCAGAGCAGCTGCTGGAAGCAGAGCGGGATTATCCGGCCGTGTGGATTGAGGATGCTTTTCGCATTGCGGTAGAACAGAACGCGCGCAATTGGCGCTATGTGGAGGCCATCCTCCGCCGGTGGGCCGAGGAGGGCCGTGATGACACCGGCCCCAGCGGTGAACATAGCCGACGCCGACGACGACCTGGCCAGCGCATGTAATGGGTGTCTTGAGCGGAGTTAGTGACCATGTCAGATGATCCAAACCAGTTGCCCTCCACCCCGGTCTGCGAGGTGTGCGGCGGCGTGGGGTATGTGCGCGTACAGGTGCCCGTGGGTCACCCCCTGTTCGGCAAGGCGGTCCCCTGCGTCTGCAAACGCCAGGAGCTGCGTGAGCGCCGCCTGGCCCGTCTTCGAGAGGACAGCAACCTCGCACATTTGCGCAACATGCGTTTCGACACCTTTACCATCAGCCCCGATGTCTCTACCGAGGTATTTACCAGCCTGCACGAGGCGCTTTCACAGGCGGCCAAGTTCGCCGCCTCGCCCCAGGGATGGCTGCTGTTTACAGGCGACTATGGCAGCGGCAAAACACACCTGGCGGCAGCGATCGCCAATGAGCGCATCGAGCAGGGTCAGAGCGCATTATTCGTGGTGGTGCCCGACCTGTTGGACTATTTGCGCAGCGCCTATGCCCCCAACAGCCCCTCCACTTACAATGAACGCTTTGAACAGATCAGGTCTATCCCGCTGCTGATTCTGGATGACCTGGGCACGCAGAACTCGACGCCCTGGGCGGCGGAAAAGCTGTACCAGATCCTCAACTATCGCTATAACGCCGAGCTGCCTACCGTCATCACCACCAACCAAAACCTGACGGATATGGAGCCGCGCCTGGCATCGCGGCTCAGAGACAGGCGCCTGGTGACAGAGATTCCGATCTATGCCACAGATGCGCGCACGCTGGGCAATGAGTCCTTTGGCAGCCTCAAGGACTATGGGAACTATAATTTCGACAGCTTTTCGCTGCGTGAAGGCGAGTTGGAGCGCTCAGAGGCGCAGGCACTGGCCCATACGGTGCAGCTGCTCCGCGCCTGGGCGGAGGATCCGAGCAAGTGGATCCTGCTGCGCGGCAGCTACGGGGTGGGCAAGACGCATCTGGCTGCTGCGGCGGCCAACCGCATCGCGACCAAGGGCATGAGCGTCCTCCTGGTGGTGGTGGCGGACCTCCTGGACCATCTGCGCGCCACCTATCACCCCAACAGCCCCGTGTCATACGACCAGCGCTTTAACGAGGTGCGGCGCGCCAGGGTACTGGTGCTCGATGACCTGGGAGCACAGAATGCCACGCCCTGGGCAGAGGAGAAACTCTTTCAGATTCTCAACCACCGCTATGTGAGTCGCCTGGCGACCATTTTCACAGTCTCTACTGATGGTTGGGAGAACCTCGATCCCCGCTTGCGCAGCAGGATGATGGACGCCGACGTGTGCACGATCATCGACATCAATACGCCCACCTATCGCGGAGCGGTCGCCCCCAAGGCTCCCCCACGGCGCACATCGCGTCAACGGCGAGACCGCCCGTCCTCATGAGAGCAACCCTGGTGACTACGCTGCCCCTTTTCCAGCGACGGCATGTCCTTCCATGACGGACCCCACCCGCAGTCGCCTCGCTCGGGTGTTGACCGTCGCAGTGGTGCTCTTGCTGTGTGTCAGTGCAATACTGTGGAACGCTCCACTGCGCATCCGCCAGGCGATGGCGGCAGTCACCGGTGAAGAGGATTTGTGGCAACAGGTGCGGGGCATGGGCGCGTGGCTGCTACTGCAAGCCAAACCGGCACCCGGCACCGCCCCTTTTACCCCCATGCGGCACGCCGGCCTCTCGCCCTATGGCATCAACACCTTCCTGGAGCAGGAAGCGGACCCCGAGGTGGTCGAGCATTCACTGTCGCTGATTGCTTCCAGCGGCTTTGGGTGGATTCGCCAAGAGTTCCCCTGGGAGGACATCGAGATCGCTGGCAAAGGGGACTTTTGGGACCATCGCTGGAACCAGAGCGCCTGGACCAAGTACGACCGCATCGTCGAGCTTGCGAACAAGCACAACATCGAGATCATCGCGCGGCTGGATAATCCTCCCGCCTGGTCCCGTGCGGTGGGGAACGCGCCCGGCTGGACGATGGCCCCGCCCGACGACCCGGACGACTATGGGGATTTTGTGTATGCGGTAGTGTCCCGCTACCGCGGGCGCGTCCGTTATTATCAGATCTGGAATGAACCCAACATCTACCCCGAATGGGGAGATCAAGCGGTGAGCCCGGAGGCCTACACACAGCTTCTGCAGGTAGCCTATCGCCGCGCCAAGGAGGCCGATCCTGACTGCGTGGTCATCGCCGCCGGCCTGGCACAAACTACGGAGAACGGCCCGCGCAACCTCAGTGACCTGGTGTTTCTGGAGCGCATGTACGCCGCCGGCGCCAGGGGCAGTTTCGATGTGATGGGAGCGATGGTCTATGGCCTGTGGACCGGCCCTTTGGACCGACGCACCAGCGCCGACCGAACGAATTTCAGCCGGGCCCAGCTGCTGCGTGCGATCATGGTGGCCAACGGCGATGCCGACGTGCCCATCTGGGCCACAGAGGTCGGCTGGAACGCCCTGCCAGAGGACTTTGCGGGCAGGGCCACCTATGGCCGGGTATCGGAAGAGAGACAGGCACTGTATGCCGTGCAGGCTTATGAGCGTGCCTCGTGCCAGTGGCCCTGGATGGGGGTGATGAACTACTGGTTCTTCCGTCGCCCATCCGAGGCAGAGCGAGATCAAGCCTGGTACTATTTCCGCATGGTCGAGCCCGACTGGCGGGAACTGCCGGTGCACGCCGCCCTGCAGGAGCTGGCACTGCGTGAACCTCTGGTACACCTGGGCTATCACCAGGAGGACCACTATGCCCTGCGCTACGCCGGGCCCTGGCAGGCCGCCCCTTCCGAGCGGGCCACCTTTGGTGAGCTGAGGCGGGCCGAGCCAGGGGCCGAGTTGAGCCTGCGCTTTTATGGGACCGACGTGGAGCTGGTGGTTCCCGAGGAACAGCAGAGAAACGCCCTGGTGTACCTGGACGGTCGGCTGGTACGGCGGACGGGAACCGGCACCGCACCGGTCACCGGAGCCACCACCTGGCGCATTGCCTCCCGTCTCACCGATGGCGAACATCGGCTGCGGCTGATTGTCCAGCAGCCCCTGACGCTGGATGGGGTGATCATCCGGCGCCGGTCGCCCTGGCCAGCCAGGTTGCTGCCCATGGCAGTGGCGGCGCTGGCCGGACTCGGCTGCACAGGGCTCCTGCGGAGGCGCAGCTCATCATGACGCGTTGTTCTCGCCTGTCGAGGATCGCTCTGGTGATGGTGGTGCTGCTGGCACTCGGCCTGAGGCTGTACCGCCTCGATGCACAGAGCCTCTGGAACGATGAGGGGACCACCGTGGCACTGGTGCAGCGGGACATACCTACCATTCTCCAGAACGCCTCCGACGACATCCATCCGCCTCTGTACTATATCGTGCTGCACTATTGGGTCGCCATGCTGGGCACCAGTGAAGCGGCTGCGCGGGGGCTCTCGGTACTCACCGGAACGCTGGTGGTGCTGGGCACCTGGCTGCTGGGCAAGCGCTTTCTCCCACCGTGGGGAGCTCTGCTGGCAGCGGGTCTGGCGGCCACCAGCCCTCTGCAGGTCTATTACTCACAAGAAGCGCGGATGTACATTCTGGCCACGCTGCTGGCATTGTGGCTGGTGGCCGCCTCCCACAGACTGCTGGAAGCCTGGGAGGGACAGAACAGCGGCCAGGCTTGGCAGGTGGCGACGGTCCCCCTGGCAGGCACAGCCCTGCTCTATACACACTACTTTAGCGCTACTGTCCTGCTGGCGGTGAACGTTGCCTTTCTTTACTGGGCGTGGACGAAGTGGCGTGCCCAAGGCAGCCTTCCCTGGCGCCGGCTGGGTATCTGGACCGGGTTGATGCTGCTGATCATCGCCGCCTATCTGCCCTGGGTACTGCGGGCGTGGCACACGGTGGCCCATTGGCCAGCGGTGAGCGCCCCCGCGACGCTGCCCCACATGTTGAGCCAGGTGATGATCGCCCTGACGCTGGGTATCACTACCCCTTCAGGCAGACTGAGCACCTCCATCGCCGCACTTGCGTCGGGGCTCGCCATCGCAGGAACGGTTGCCCTCGTGCAACACCGCTCAGAGCCGCACCGCCGCCACTGGCCAGTGGCGATGCTGGTACTCTGGTTGACCGTGCCGGTATTGGCGATGGTGCTGGGATCGCTCTATCGTCCCATGCTCAACGTCAAGTTTCTCCTGCCAGTTACTCCAGCCGTGCACCTCCTGCTGGCAGCAGGGCTCACGGCGCCTCTGAGAAGTGCCGCCACCGGCAGCCGCCACCAGTTCTGGCGACCGATTCTGGCTGCTGCGATGGCACTCATCATCCTGGCAGGCGCCACGCGCTCGCTGCAGGGCTTGTACCACGACCCACGTTACGCCCGCGACGACTATCGTGGGATTGTGAACTATATCCGCGACCATGCCGGGCCCCATGCCGCCATTCTGATCAATGCCCCCTCACAAATTGAGACCATTGACTATTACCACAACCCGCCCCCGCCCATGTACCCCCTCGCCCGCCAGCGCCCCCTGGACGTGGGCACGACGCTGGCAGAGCTCGAACAGATCGTTCACGACCACGACGAGCTGTACGGCATTTTCTGGGCGACCGCTGACAGCGACCCGGAGGGGATCATCGAGGGGTGGCTGGCCGAACACACTTTCAAGACCATGGACCGTTGGTATGGCAATCTGCGGCTGGTGGCCTACGCCGTACCTCCGCCGGAGGCAGAGCTGGAGATGATTCCTGTCGAGTCACGATTCGGCG
>JAAYED010000290.1 GCA_012728955.1 Chloroflexota bacterium | reverse complement strand
CGACTTTGTGATCGTGGGCCCCGAGAGCGACCCCGCTGGCATCGCAGGCACCAATGACGCCGCTGCCGCCTTTACCCGCATCGCCGAGACCGAGAGCACCTTTGTCTCTCGTGGTGATGACTCGGGCACGCATGGCAAGGAAAAGGCCATCTGGAAGGCTGCCGGCATCGAGCCGGCTGGCGATTGGTACATCTCTGCAGGGCAGGGGATGAGCGATGTGCTCACCATGACCGAGGAACAGCAGGGCTACACCCTTTCTGACCGGGCGACCTATCTGTCGCGCCTGCTCACCGGTTACACCCTGAAGGTGGCCGTCGAGGGCGATCCGGTACTGTTCAACCCCTACGGCGTGATGGACGTCAATCCTGATAAGGGTGACCACATCAAGGCCGAGTATGCGCAACAGTTTATCGACTGGATCACCTCTCCCGAGACCAAGGAGCTCATCGCGAGCTTTGGCGTCGAGGAATTCGGTGCACCGCTGTTCACCCCGCAGTGATCGTTAGAGACTGACAATGAAGGGGGCTCTGGCCATATGGCCAGAGCCCCTTTTCATACCTTTCTGCAGTCAGCGCGCCGGCTGTGTGAGCAAAGCCCTACTCTGCAGGTGTTTCCTCCGGCTCCGAACCCTGCCCCAGCACCACGATGGGGCTGCCGGCACTGACGGTGCCCGGCTCGAGGATACGCACAAAGATGCCCTCCCGAGGCATAACGCAGTCGCCGGCCAGACGGTAAATGGCGCATCGGCTGTGGCAGATCTTGCCGATCTGGGTGACCTCCGCCAGGGCGGTACCCAGACGCAATCGGGTGCCGATGGGTAACTCGTAAAGCACCAGTCCACGGGTGGTGATGTTCTCGGCAAAACTGCCCGGATGCACGTCCAAGCCCTTGGCCTGCATCTTCTCGATGCTCTCCATGGCCAAAAGTGAGACCTGGCGATGCCAGTCACCGGCGTGCGCGTCGCCCACAATGCCCCAATCGACCTTGAGGGTGCCCTCGGGTATGGGGTCTTTGGGCACACCCGTCCGGTCGCTGATGGAAACTGCAATGACCGTGCCTGTCTGTTCCATGGTCTACTCCAAATTTATCTCGCCGCTGCGACCGCCGCTCTTGTGCACCAGGCGGACGTTGTTGATGTGCATGGCGCGATCCACTGCCTTGCACATGTCGTAAACCGTCAGCGCTGCCACACTCACCGCCGTGAGCGCTTCCATCTCGACACCGGTGGATCCGGAGCAGTGCACCTCGGCCTCGATCTCGACAGTGCAGCGCTCCACGTTCGGCTTCAGCGCCACGCTCACGTGAGTGAGCAGCAGGGGATGACACAGGGGAATCAGCTCTGACGTGCGTTTGGCCGCCATGATCCCAGCCACACGCGCCACCGCCAGCACATCCCCCTTGGGCATGCTGCCCTCCAGGATGAGTGCCAGCGTCTCGGGGGCCATCAGCACCTCGCCCCGTGCTACTGCTTTTCGGTTGGTCTCTGGTTTGGCGCCCACATCCACCATATGGGCATGTCCCTCACTATCCAAGTGGGTCAACTGGCTACCCATCTAGCCTCCAATTCGCGACATCTGGTGGCTGGTGGTGGTCAAGGCCCGTTCAAGATGGTGACCTGCGGGCTTGTGCGCCAGCGCCTCCAGCCAGATGTCCCGCAGCGAGTCGTCATCGGCGCCCGCCCGCATCGGCTCCCAGAGGTCATAGGCCAGGTCGCTGAACAGGCAGGGCACCAGCGTGCCATCGGCTGTGAGCCGGATCCTGTTACAACTGCTGCAAAAGTGTTGGCTGAGCGCGCTGATCAGCCCGATGGACCCGTCACTGCCGGGCACGCGCCAGGTGCGGGCTGGACCAAATCCCTCAATATCCGCAGGCACCAGCGGTCCCCACGCCTCCTCGATGCGCTGGCGGGTGACCGTGGAAGAGACATAACTGGCGCGGGCCAGCCTCGCCTGCTCACCCAGAGGCATGAACTCGATAAAGCGAACGTGCCAGCCCTCGCTCACAGTGCGCCCGGCAAAGGAAACCACCTCGTCATCGTTAACGCCCGCCATGACCACCATGTTGATCTTGACCGGAGTGAGACCGAAAGCGTACGCGGCACGTATCCCTGCCAGGGCATCTTCCAGTCGGCCCCTGCGGGTAATGGTCCGGTAGCGGTCGGCGTCCAGTGTATCGAGGCTGATGTTGACACGGTTCAGCCCCGCGCCTGCGAGCTGCTCGGCGAACTGCGGCAACGCGATCCCATTGGTGGTCATCGAGATGGATTCGATGTCCTCGATCGCTCTGATCATGGCCACCAGGTCTACGATGCCCAGCCGAACCAGCGGCTCGCCCCCGGTGATGCGCACATTGCGGATACCCAAACCAGCGCCGATCCGCACCAGTCGTGCGATCTCTTCCAGGCGCAGCATTCGGTTGTGGCCCAAGTCGGGCACACCTTCAGCCGGCATGCAGTACACACAGCGCAGGTTGCAGCGGTCGGTCACCGAGACGCGCAGATAGCTGATCTCTCGCCCGCATCCATCCAGAGTGGGCGTACTCATGCGATGGTGTCCTGCTCGGGAGCGTCCGTCAGTATGGCAATGACCTCCGAACCAGCGGGATACTCTTGATCACTGGCGGGGAGGCGCAGCAATGCGTTGGCCCCCACCAATGACAGCAGTCGCGACGAGGCCTGTGATCCGGTGGTCCGTGCCCACCACTCACCATTCTCTTGACTGATGATGGCGCGCTGGAACTCGAGCCTGCGCTTGTCGCCCCGCACCGCGTGTGCGAGCTTGACGGTGCGCTGTGGCCGCCAACGGGCCGAGATGTGTGCCATCCTGCGCATGGCGGGCCTGATAAAGTTCTCAAAACCCACCAGGGTGGAAACGGGATTGCCTGGCAGGCCGATAAAGGGAACCCTCAATACCGTCGCCAGAGTAAGGGGCAGGCCGGGCTTGATCGCGACACGGCCAAAGTGCACCACACCCAGCTCCTCCAGCACAGGCTTGACCAGATCGTGGGTTCCCATGGAGACGCCACCGGTAGAGATGATCAAGTCCGAGCGCAGCGCCGCGGTCAGGATGGCAGCGCGCAGCGCCTCATGGGTATCCTCCACCACCGACAGCCGCTCGCAGGGCGCACCGATGTTGCGTATGGCTGCCGTCAACACGTATGAGTTGCTGTCCCGTATCTGCCCCGGTGCCAGCGGACCGTCCAAGGCAGCCAGCTCGTCTCCCGTTACCAGCAGGGTGACGCGGGGCTGAGGATAGATGCGCGGACGCGCGATGCCCAGCGTGGCCAGGACGCCGATTTCGGCCGCCCCCAAGCGCGTCCCGGCGGGGAGAGCCAACTGACCCTGGGCGATATCCGACCCTGCTGGACGCACGTTGAGCCCCGGCTGCGGAGTCAATTCCGTAATGACCCATCCATCGGCTTCCTGGGTGTACTCTACCGGGATCACTGCGTCGGCGCCCTGGGGCAATGGCGCCCCAGTCATGATACGCACACACTGGCCGCTCTCCAGCGCCGCTGCGCCGGCGCTGCCTGCACGCTGAGCGCCGGCCAGTCTTCGGCGGCTGGCGCCATCCTCCGCCAGCACGGCATAGCCATCCATGGTGGCAGCATCGAACCCTGGCACCGCATCGGGAGAGGTGATGGGCTCGGCGAGCACGGCACCCACAGGCACCTCTGCCAACGCCAGACGCCTGGCGGGCAGCGGCGTGATGTACTCCTCCAGCAGGCGCTGGGCCTCCTCCAGGCTGATCATCGGATACTTGCTTTGCGTTCGAAAAATGGTCATGGCATCGATCCTATCGCAGCGGTATCACCTCGACGAGGCTGCCAGCCTCCAGGTGGTCCACCGACTCGGGAATGATGGCCAGGGCGTCGGCCTCAACCATGGAGGTGAGGATGCCCGAGCCTTGGTCTCCGGTAAGGCGGGCCAGCGGTTCGTCCGCGCCAGGGGCCAGCCTCACGCGCAGATAGTGCCGGCGCCCGTCCTTGTGGGTAATGGGTTCGGCCAGCCGCGCTCGCAGTTTGACGGTGGGCTGGCGGGTCAGCCCTGCTGCATGCTCAATGGCGGGCACGCCAAAGAGCAACATGCCCAACATGGCTGCCACAGGGTTGCCCGCCAGCGCCAGCAGGGGAATGCCGCCCAGGGTGCCAAAGGCGAGCGGACGCCCCGGTTTCATGTTCACCCACCAGAACTCCAGGCTCCCCTCTGACGAGAGGACCTGCTTGACCAGGTCAAAGTCGCCGACGGACACGCCCCCGGAGGTGATGATCAGGTCTGCCCGCAGGTCCAGTGCCTGGCGCAGCCGCGCCTGAAGGGCCTCACGGCGGTCGGGGGCCGCCTCCAACACCAGTGGTTCAGCCCCAGCACGGGCGGCCTGAGCGGCATTGGTGTAGCTGTTGATGTTACGTATCTTGCCCGGCTGGAGCGGCTCGTCGATAGCGGCCACTTCATCGCCGGTAGCCAGGATGGCCACCCGCGGTCGTCTGTGAACCTCCACCGTCGGTCTGCCCAGCGACGCCAACATGCCGATCTCTGCAGGCCCCAGGCGGGTGCCGGCACGCAGGACAATCTGGCCCGGCGCCACGTCCTCACCGGCGAGGCGCACGTCAGCGCCCTGGCGGGGGCGCCGAGTCAAGTGCACGCTGCTGCCCTCTGCGCGAGCGTCCTCAAAACGAACCACGGTGTCGGCGCCGGCAGGCATCGGGGCGCCGGTCATGATCCGTACCGCTTCACCGGCACCCAGGGTGCCGGGCCACACACTCCCCGCAGGCACCTGGCCGACCACGCGCAGCATCGTCTCGCCATCTGCGGCCAGATCAACATGGCGTATGGCATAGCCATCCATGGCCGAGTTGTTGTGGGGCGGGATGCTGGTTTCGGCTACCTGGTCCACATACAGCGTCGTCCCCAGCGCCTGGAGGATAGGCAGTGACTGCTTCTCCGTCGGTGCCACAAAGGCCAGGATGCGCTCTCGCGCCTCCTCAACGCTCAAGACGGGGTACTGGCGGCGATCAGTCACTGGAGGGCTCCCTGTGTTCGAGGTCCGATCCCTGTGCCATCTGCAAGGCGTGTGCCAGCACCGGCGCCAGGATCTCCATACCATCGCGCACTGCGCCGCGGCTGCCCGCGAGGTTGATGATCAGGCACCTGCCACGCAGGCCGGCGATGCCGCGCGACAGCACCGCTCGCGGCGTGCTCTCATAGCCCTTCCAACGCAAGAGTTCCGCCAGGCCCGGCATGGGACGCTCGATAGCGGCTGCCGTGGCCTCCGGAGTGTGATCGCGCGGTGCGGCACCGGTGCCACCGGTGGTGATGATCAGGTCAATTTCGCCGCCGTCAGCCAGCGTGCTCAACGTGTTGGTGATCATCTCGGGTTCGTCGGGCAGGATGCGCCGAGCCACGACTTGCGCACCCAGCTCTGTCAGCAACTGCGCCAGCAGGGGGCCACTGAGGTCCTCTCTCTCTCCACGAAAACCCTGGTCGCTGATGGTTAATGCTGCGGCGTTAAAGCGCAAGGCAACCTCCCATGCCTGAAAGCGGCACTGGTCTGGGGACGCCCGCCTGTGGGTATAGCAACGCGTAAGGCAGCGGGCTCTGTCAGGCGGTGCCAACCGGTGGACCATGATGGTCGATTTGGATGATTGTGCGGACCATTATACCATGGTTCGGCTTGAGACACTGAAGGGACTCTTGGGGTTGTTGCTGCCTGATGTGCGGACCCATCCGAACGATCAAGGCGTGGTAATTTTTGACAGTGGCCATGGCGAGACCTATAATGGCACATAGCCTTGATTCCAGAAAAGAGCGATATG
>JAAYED010000289.1 GCA_012728955.1 Chloroflexota bacterium | reverse complement strand
TTGCTCCGCCTGCTCACGCTCCCGCTCCAGGTCAAGTCTGTACGCTCCATGCGTCTTACCACGGCCATCCAGCCCAAAATCGCCGAGCTGCAAAAGCGCTATGGTAATGACCGAGAGAAGCTTGTAACCGAGCAGCAAAAGTTGTACAAGGAAGCGGGAGTGAACCCTCTCAGTGGGTGTCTCCCCAATCTGGTTCAACTGCCCATCTGGATCGGGCTGTATCAGGGCATCACCAGCGTGTTGGCCGATACCCCTGTCGAGCTGATGAACCTGGGCAAGAACGTGTATCACGGATTCTCTGCTGTGGTGGACATCATCCCGTTGCAGGGAATGCTCTTTGGCATGGATCTCGCCAAGCCTGACCCAACATCCATCGTTCTGCCCGTTCTGGTGGCAGGGACAACCTACCTGCAAACCAAGATGACCACCATGGCTCCTGCCGATCCGCAACAGGCCTCCATGAACCAGAGCACGCAGTTGATGATGCCGCTGATGTTTGGCTTTTTTGCGATGCAGTTCCCGGCGGGGCTGGCGATCTATTTCGTTATTTCAAACTTGATTGGCATGCTCATCCAATGGCTGGCAGAGCGACAGTTGAACGCGGAGAGCGCGGGGACAACGGTAGAGCCGGCCTCTAGCAAGGGGAAATAAGGGACATATGGATCGAGAGACAAGAGCGGGCGAGCACAAGGCCGAGTTCTCGGGCAAGTCCGTAGAAGAGGCACTGGAGGCAGCGGCAGAGGCATTGGAGATGCCCGTCTCGACGCTGCAGTATGAGGTGCTGAGGGACAGTACGCGAAGCTTCTTGGGCTTTGTGCGCACGGGCGAGGTGACCATTCGTGTTTCTTGGGTCGATGAGGTGGTTTTGCCGGCAGCTCCAGAGAGCGACCTGCCGGAAGAAGACGTCGAGCCAGTGCATGGCGAGCAAGAGCGTCCCAGCGCTCCGAGCCATCCTGCCGGGCTGGACGATGACGGGGCCGAGCTCGCGGCTGCCGGTCGCGATGGCAATCCCAGGGAGCTCGAGCAGGTGGCGCAGGAAGTGCTCACCACACTGCTGGACAAGATGGGCGCGCTGGCGGCAGTCGAAGTCGTCTCGCATGGCGGGGTGCTGGATCCTGAAGCCAACGAAGTCAGCCCGCTGGTGCTCAATATCGTGGGCGACGATCTGGGTGTGTTGATCGGCCGTCGTGGCGAAACGTTGCGCAGCCTGCAGTTCATGACGCGCCTCATCGTCAGCCGCCGTTTAGGCGTATGGCCCAATCTCGTGCTGGATGTGGAAGGGTACAAGGCACGCCGCGAAGAGACCTTGCGGGCGCTGGCCCTGCGGGTGGCCTCTCAGGTTCGCAGCTCGGGCCAGCCCATGTCGCTGGAGCCCATGCCGGCCAATGAGCGGCGCATCGTCCACCTGGCGCTCCGCGATGATCCAGATGTCTATACCGAGAGCACGGGCAAAGACGATCGGCGCAAGGTCCAAATTATCCCGCGGTAAGCAGGTTTATGGCAGAGTGCAGCAAGGCCCCACAATATCTGATCGTAGGGCATATTACCAAAGACATCGTGGACGGTACCCACTACCGCCTGGGCGGTACCGCCACCTACGCGGCGCTGGCGGCACGTCGGCTCGGGCTTGAGGTCGGCGTGCTCACCGCCGGGAATGTGGACACCAATCCCCCTGCTGCGGAGGGGATCTGCGTCCACCGGGTCCCTTGTCCGCAGTCGACCGTTTTTGAGAACATTTATACCGCCACCGGTCGCCGACAGTTTGTGCGGGGCGTGGCCGCTGGTCTCCAGGGACAGGACGTGCCTGACGCATGGCGCTCGGCGCCTGTTGTGCACCTCGGCCCTATCGCGCAGGAGGTGTCGCCGGATCTGGCCAAGGCCTTTCCGGGCGCCCTGGTGGGAGTGACCCCCCAGGGCTGGCTGCGCCGCTGGGATGAGCAGGGGCTTGTATCCGTGGCTCCGTGGGAGGCCGCGGAACGGATTCTCGACGCGGTGCACGTGGTCGTGCTGAGTCTGGAGGACTTGGGTGGAGACAGGGCGCTGCTGGCCGAATACATCGCCCGGGCGCGTCTCCTGATCCTGACCGTAGGCGAGCGGGGCGCCATCGTTCATACTGGTGGGCAAGAGCAACGGGTTCCTGCCTATCTCGTCAACGAGGTGGATCCAACCGGTGCGGGCGATGTGTTTGCGGCGGCGTACCTGATCCGGTATCGTGAGACATACGATCCGTTGGAGGCGGCCCGGTTCGCAAATGCGGCGGCGTCCTTTGTGGTAGAGGGCTTGGGCCCCACCACCATACCGACGCGTGCTCAGGTGGAGGAACGGCTCGCCCATGGCGTGCTGAGAGATTAGCGTAAAGACAGGGGCAATGGCGCATGGGCCGGATTTACTCGCTAGCCAACCAAAAGGGTGGGGTCGGCAAGACGACGACGGCCGTAAACCTGGGCGCATATCTGGCCCACATCGGACAGCGTGTGCTCCTGGTTGATCTGGATCCTCAGGCCAACGCCACCAGCAGCCTGGGGGTAGACAAGAAT
>JAAYED010000288.1 GCA_012728955.1 Chloroflexota bacterium | reverse complement strand
TGCGCTCGGTGCTGCACGACTATGCCCTGGAGAAAAAACTCTCGGTCAGCCGGGCCATCTTTCGCGAGTATGACATTCGCGGCATCGTGGGCGCCGAGCTCACCAACTCGGCACTGGAGGCCATGGGCCGCGCCTTTGGCACCTATATCCTGCGACGTACCGGTCGCGGACAGATCGTCATCGGACACGACGCACGCCCGAGCTCTCTGCCTTTCAGCCAGGCCGCCATTCGGGGCCTGCTGGATGCGGGATGCGAGGTGCTGGACATTGGCCAGGTGCCGACGCCACTGACCTCCTTTGCGGTCAACCATTTTTGGGTGGATGGTGCCATTCAGGTGACCGCCAGCCACAACCCCGCTGAATTCAACGGGCTCAAGCTGCAGGTGGGCATGGAGCCCCTGGCTGGCGCCGAGCTGCAAAAGGTAGAGCGCCTGATCGCCAGTGGCGCCTTTACCAGCGGGCGAGGCCAGCATCTGGTACGCGACGTAGAGTATCCCTACCTGAACTGCCTCCTGCACAAGGTGAGCCTTTCGCGTCCTTTTAAAGTGGCGGTGGACGCCGGCCATGGCGTCAACGGCCCGCTGGCCCTGCGCCTCTTGCGCGAACTGGGTTGCCAGGTGGTGCCGCTGTACTGCGAACCCGATGGCACCTTTCCCGCGCACTCGCCCGATCCGGCAGAGGCCGAGAACCTGCGTGACCTCTCCCAGGCGGTTGTCGCACACGGTTGTGATGTAGGCATTGCCTTTGACGGAGATGGCGATCGTATCGGCATCGTAGATGAGCGGGGCGCCATCCTGCCGCCAGACGTCTATCTGCTGCTCTTTGCCCGTGAGGCGCTGCGCGCCGGCCCTGGCAAAGCGGTGTTCGAGGTGCGCTGTTCCGAGATGCTCTTTGACGGCGTACAAAAGTACGGGGGCATCCCTATCATGTCACGCTGCGGCAATACCTCCATCCTGCCGCGCATGCACCAGGAGCGAGCGGTCATCGGCGGCGAGCTCAGCGGCCATATCTTTTTCAATGACCCGCCCATCGAGTTTGACGATGGCTTGTTCGCTGCAGCGCGACTGCTGGAGTATCTGGACCGGTCTGGCATCCCCTTGAGCCAAATGGTGACTCAGCTGCTGGAAGGGCTGCCGCGCTATATCAGCTCGCCCGAGATCCGCATCGATTGCCCCGACTATATGAAGGATCAGGTAGTTGAGATGGTGCGCGATGCCTATGCGCACCAATACCGGGTGATCGACATCGACGGCGCCCGCATCTACTTTGACGACCGGGATTGGGCCCTGATACGGGCCTCTAATACGTCGCCCAAGCTCTCGCTGCGTTTCGAGGCGCTGGACCAGGTCAAGATGGAGGCGATGAAGGCCTCCATGCACACCGAGCTGATACGGCACCTGCCCGAGGTCAGGCCGTTTTAGGGATTGAACAGCCAGGAGGCCCGCTTTTGGCGGGCCTCCTGTTATCCCGGCACCGGGAAGGTTCACGCGAGCGGCGTGGCATCCGGTTCCCGCCACACGCTCAGGCCGTGGAGCACATCCATCACCTCACCCATGGTAGCCACTGGCTCCACAGGCACCCCCAGCACCTCGGCCAGGTCCTCCAGCGTCACGTCGTCCAGGGTATGTTCGCCGGTTTGATCGAGCATCGCCCTGGGTATGCACAGGACGTCTCCCAGAGCACAGCCCTGCAACGCCGCCTGGACATCCTCAGCGGTGAGCAGGCCCGAAACTGTGACTGTCTCGCCAAAGAAACGGTTGGTCACTGGAACCACGGTGAGCTGTGCACCGCTGCGCTCTGCCGCCTCGGCGGCCAGCCTCTGCAGGACTGGCGAGATCAATGTGCCACACACCAGGGTGGCATGCAGTCCGCAAAAGATACCCGACTGGAGCTCCGCACGCTCTGCATCCCAGTCCTCCAGCAGACTGCGAACCAGCCCCACGCCGTTCTCGATCTGTGCGGGATCATCATAGTGGGCCGCAGGAGGGACGGGTCTGCCCGTCAGGAGATACAGCTCGTCCGAGGGAAAGAGCCAGGTGCGCCGGGTGCGCCTGCGGATGGTCGGACGCAGCCCCTCGGCCAGATCCAGAATGGCCGAGGCCGCTTCGGCATCCATGGGTCTGAGAGCAGGGTTGCAATGGCGTGTGAGTCCGACGGGCACGAGGGCCAGCGTTCGCACGGTCGGCCACATCCGCAACAGGGCCCGCACGGACTCTTCCAGCACGGCACCATCGTTCAACCCGGGGACGATCACGATCTGCGCATGTACCTGAACATTCAGGCGTGCCAGACGCTCCAGCTGGGGCAGAATATCGTCCGCCTGCGGATTGCCCAGCAGGCGCCGACGGTCATCCACAGAGGTGGCATGGACCGAGACGTACAGCGGGCTCAGATGCTGCTCACCGATGCGGTACCAGTCATCCTCAGTCAGGTTGGTGAGGGTAATGTAGGCGCCGTGCAAGAAGGAGAGTCGATAGTCGTCATCGCGAATGTACAGAGAACCCCGCATGCCCCGGGGCATCTGCGCTATGAAACAAAAGGGACAATGGTTGCGACACTGCCGCACACCGTCAAAGAGCGGCTCGGCAAAGACAAAGCCCAACTCTTCGTCATAGTCGCGCTGCACCTCGACGCGGTGAACGCTGCCATCCCGCAGGATCCCCAGGACCATTTCCTCATCGGCACCATAAAACTGATAGTCAATCACATCGCGCAGAGGACGTTCGTTTATCGACAACAGCACGTCCCCAGGCTCGACGCCGATCTCCTCGGCGATGCTGCCCGGCTGCACTCCAACCACGCGCCCGCCCGGCCGTGCGGCCCCCCTGGTGCTAGGCATGGCTGCCGTCCACGCTGGACTGGGTCACCAGCTCCAGGATAGCCGCCACCACCTCCTCGATAGAGAGGTGAGTGGTATCCAGATACACAGCGTCCTGCGCCTGGCTGAGGGGGGCGTACTGACGCGAGCTGTCGATCTGGTCACGACGGGCGAGGTCAGCCACCACCTCTTCAAAAGGAAGCTGACTGCCACGCCCGGCAG
>JAAYED010000024.1 GCA_012728955.1 Chloroflexota bacterium | reverse complement strand
GAAGCCTTCATTTCGGCGATGACTTCCTGAGGGGTCATCTCGGTGAGTACTTTGCCCAGCGCCTCGTACCCCCCACGGGCGATGTACTCATCGATGCTCTCGGGATCGATCACGCCGCAGTTGCGCAGCGTGATACGCTGCTGCTTGGAATAAAAGGGAATGTCCTCGTAGAGGGGAACCGCCTGTTGTGTGTCAGGTGCCTCGTAAACCAGTCGGCTTACGACACGGCCCTTGACCAGCGTCTCTTCGACGAGCTCCTCTACATCCTCGGCGTGCACCTGGCAGTAAAAGATGCCCTCCGGATACACGATCACCAC
This sequence comes from Chloroflexota bacterium, assembly GCA_012728955.1. Classification (GTDB taxonomy): domain Bacteria; phylum Chloroflexota; class Anaerolineae; order UBA1429; family UBA1429; genus JAAYED01. Next base: position 3,530 of record JAAYED010000024.1, on the reverse strand, counting down.
AGGGCCCATGGCGCAAAAGCCACGACATCCAGTCTCGACGACCCGGACCTCATCCTGCAGCCCGCGTCGCTCGATCTCGGCCCTCATCGCCTCCAGTGTGCTTTGCGAGCCCGATGACGTACAACCGGTGCCAGCGCATACCAGGACATTCGCCCGGTACAACGGATCCAACATCTCTTGCCCTCCTGGCCTAAATGGGTTGGAAACTTGTGGCGGCCTCATCGGCAGCCGGAAAACACCTTACGCGTCCTGCAGGCGGCCGACAACCCACTCCTCGACAACCTGCCCCTTCTTGAGGTGCTCGTCGATCAGCCTGGGCACCATGTCGGGCGTGACGTTTCCATAGGTCACTCGCGGCTTGCCAGCCTGCACGATATCGACCAAGGGCTCACGAGCGCACATGCCAATACACCCAACGGTGGTGATGTGGGCCTCGATATCGCGCTTTCGGATCTCTTCCATGATGGCATGCATGGTGTCACGGGCACCGGCAGCGATGCCGCAGGTTCCCATACCGACGATGATGGTCGTACCCGTGTCGCGACGGGTACTGATGTCCTTGTCCACCCGCTCCCGCAGGCTGCGCAGTGCTTCCAGCGATTTGATCTGTGCCATTGAATATCTCCTTATGACTGCCTTGTCTGACGACGGTGCTCAGGCCTCAACCTGCCCGTAAAGCTCTTTGTACCCTTCGCGTAGATACTCTACCAACCAATCGCGCACGGCGGGGTGTCCAAAGGGGACATCGCCCAGGACCTCCCGCAGCTCTGCCGTATCCAGCACCAGTTCGCGCTCGTCAATCCGGTGCACATAGTGCAGGTCCCAGTTATCCCGATCACTCAGCAAAGCGCCCATCAGCGCCGAGATCATGTCACCCAGCGGGGCACGATCGATGTGGTCACGCTGAAAGCGCGCCACCACGGTGGTGCCCTTGCCAGGCTCTGACTCGAGACTGAAGCTGCCAGCGCAACGCTCGGCGGCCGCCTTGGTCAAGGGCAACCCCAACCCCACGTGGCGTGTGGTGCGCGTCGTATAGTAGGGATCGACCGCCCTCGCGCGGGTCTCGGCATCCATACCGCGCCCATCATCCGCCACCACGATGGTGAGGGTGTTGGCGACCGTGTCCTCGAGGATGCTCACCTCCAGCCGATGCGCCCCGGCTGCGAGTGAGTTCTCCATCAGGTCCAGCACGTGCAGGGAGAGCTCGCGCACTATTCCAGTTCGCGGACGAGCTTCTGAATCTTTTCAGGAACCAGCCGACCGACCACATGTCCGTCGATCACGGCCATGGGCGCCAGGGCACAGGAGCCGAGGCAATACACCACCTCAACGGTGACGCGATAGTCAGGGGTGGTTTCACCGGCCTTGATGCCCAGCTCCTCTTCCAGCGTGGTCACCAGGCGGGGCGCCCCCTTGACGTGGCACGCGGTGCCATCGCAAATGTTCACAATGTGACGGCCACGCCGCTGCAGATAGAACTGTGAATAAAAGGTCGCAACGCCATAGATCTGCGCCAGCGAGAAACCTGTCCGCTCCGAGATGACGTTGAGCGCCTCTTCCGGCAGGTAGCCGTAGGCCGCCTGAGTTCTCTGCAGTATCGGGATGATCGCGCCCTCCACGCCACCATACTCGTTCAGAATCTCTTCCAGCGCCCCCGGATCGAACGTATCGTTGCTCGCGACCTTGGTCTCCTCAAGCACCACGTCTCATCCTCCCCACTGAGCTATTCTCTCGTCAGCACCCTCGATCACACACACCTGGCGCCCGCCTTCTCCTCGCAGCGCCCTTGCAAGCTCTGCGACGGTGCGGCTGGCCATTGTGGCCTGGGTGCGCACCGTCATGTCAGACAGCTGGTGCGCATCGCTTGAAGCGATCAGTGGCCAGTGATTCAGGTTGGCATACGCCTTGCGAAAACTCGCAGCCGATTGCCTCCTGCTGATCTCCAGTCCGCCCAGTGCCAGGTCCTCAGGCACAAAGCCCAAGTTAGCCAGCAGGCTGTAAGAGGGCCGGTCAACGTGAGCAGCAATCGCCAGCCCTTGCAGCTCCTGCACCCCGGCCACAACATCCTCCACCGACATGTCGGTGGAGGTCAAAAGCAAGCGCTCATTGTCGCAGATGTACTCTCCTGTCGAATCCACGACAAACTGTGCCCCGAACACCTCTGGGCGGTTGGGCACTGCTGGCAAACTGTTATACACCCTCGCCTGCCATGCGCAAATCTGCTCCGCCGTGTCAAAGAGACACAGCATATGAACCTCTTCGCGCGTCTGGACCTCCATCCCTGCAATCACTTTGAGCACGGTGCCCTGCGCAGCTTGCTGCACTGCACGCACGTTCTCTGCGGTGTTATGGTCCGTAATCGCAATCATGTCCAGCCCCAACTCGATGGCGCGCTCCACGATAAAGGGGGGGATCATCTCGACCTCGGCACAGGGAGAGACCACAGTGTGAATGTGCAGATCCATCTTGAAGGGGATCAGGTCGCTGGGCATGTCCGTTGCCGCCTCGCTACCAGTCAGCCGCCATTCTCCGAGCCGGCCACGCCTATCCCCTGAGCAAAGAGCTGGCCAACCACCCCAAAGGTGCCCTGGCCAGAGAGCAAGATGGGAATTCCCCTCTCATTGGCACGCTCGATGGTGGCGTCATCGGGCCTGGCCCCCTCTGTGATGACGATACAGGCCAATCCCAGCAAGTCACCTACTGCCACGACGTTCTGATGGGCCTGAAGCGTCACCCACACGTCGCCAGCATGGGCACCGGCCATCACGCAACTCAGCATGTCCGAGGCGTATCCCCCCGTGATCTCCCTCTCCATGCCCTCTGTAGCCGAAAGGACCTCCAAGCCAAGGCTCCGGACGATATCTCCTACGTTCACTGGTCACTCCCGGTTGATAGATCGAATACCATCTCCAGCCGCGTCCCCTGCCCCACCACCGACGTGAGGTTCATCTGGTCGGTACAGGCGCGAATGTTGTACAACCCCATGCCAGCACCAAAACCCAACTCGCGGATCCAGTCCGGGGCGGTGGAATAACCTGCCTCAACTGCCTGCTCGACATCGGGAATTCCGGGCCCGTTGTCGATGGCCACCACCTTGACCTGGTCGGGTCGCGCTTCCACGATGATCTCTCCGCCGGTGGTATGGATCATGAGATTGGTCTCGGCCTCATAGGTGGCCACCGAGATCCGCCTGAGGACCTGCGGATGGGCGCCGAGCCGCTCCAAAGCCCGCTTGACCTTGCTGGATGCCTCGCCGCCGTGCATGAAATCCTGAGCCACCACGCTGTACTGCAACAACAGCGTAGTGTTCTCTGACTCGATATCCTGAAAGATATGACTGGCCCGGTACCGACGGATCTCTTCCGAATGCCAGAGCTCCTCCAGACGCTTGAGCAAGCCACGCACCACGTCACCCTGGGTAAGCATGCCCACCAGCTGCCCCTGGTCGTTGATCACAGGGAAGCGGCCGTAACCGAATCGAGCAAAGAGCGATACCGCACCGGCCAGAGAGTCATCAGCGCGCACTGCCT
>JAAYED010000287.1 GCA_012728955.1 Chloroflexota bacterium | reverse complement strand
TTTCCTGGGCCAACACCATCCCCATGGGCAAAGTCCTCGGGGCGACGCCCAACGGCAGGCACGCCGGTGCGCCGATCTCGCACGGAGCCAACCCGGATCCGGGTTTCAGGCGTGACGGCGCCCCCAGCGCCATGGCCACGGCCATCGCCAGCGTGCAGTGCGGCTGGGGCAACTCTTCTCCGATGCAGATCGAACTGGAGCCCGGGCTCGGTCGCGACGAGGGAGGTGTGGACAATGTGTGCGATCTGATTCGCACACATATGGAGATGGGCGGCACCCAGGTCAACTTGAACGTGATGGATGCGTCCAAGGTGTTGGAGGCACACAAAGACCCGAGCCTGCATCCGGACCTGGTGGTGCGTGTGACGGGGTTCAGCGCCTATTTTGCCAGCCTCTCTCCGCAGTTCAGGCAGCTGGTAGTGGATCGAATCATTCGCGAGAGCTAGAACGCGCCCGAGTCGTAATAGAGAGAGGGAGGAGCCAGCGGCTCCTCCCTCTTTTTCAGTACCGTTCTAGTCCAGGGCGTCCTCTGGCAGGTCCACCGGCAGCGGAGCGGGCCGCTCCATGGTGCTGACCGTATCATAGTAGCTGGCCGAGCCGCTCGACTCTAGAAAACCGTTCATCAGGTCGAGTACGTGATAGGCTTGACGCCCGGTGGCACGATGCGGCCGGTTGTGCAGGATGGCGTATGCCAGATCCACCACGCCAATGCCCCACATGTTGACGCGATCAAAGTGCCCGTGGGTGAGAGGAACATCCACGAACTCGCGCTTGCCCGCCGATGCCAGGGCAACGGGGCCGCCCAGGGTGTTGGGATCGGGGACACTCAAGGTGCCCTCGGTGCCATAAATCTCGATACGCGGCAATTGCGAGTACCAGGTGGCAAAGGTGGTGATGATGGTGCCGATGGCGCCACTCTGGAACTCGAGCAGGCCAGTCACATGGTCTGGCGTCTCGACCACGATCTTTTCGCCATACTTGGGCTGGCTGGTGATGGTGCGCTCACCGATCTGGATCCCTGCCATGCCCGAGATCCGCTTGACGGGGCCGAGCAGCGTGGTGAGTGCCGTCAGATAGTAGGGGCCCATGTCGAACATCGGTCCCGCGCCCAGCTTGTAATAGTACTCGGGATCAGGGTGCCAGCTCTCGTGGCCGTGGCTCATCATAAAGGCTGAGGCCGCTACCGGCGTGCCGATGGCACCATCATCGATCAGCTTGCGGCAGGTCTGCAGTCCGCCTCCCAAAAAGGTACCGGGCGCACTGCCCACCCGCAGTCCCTTTTCGTCGGCGAATGCCAGTACCCGCGCTCCGTCCTCGCGGGCCACTGCCAGGGGCTTTTCGGTGTACACATTCTTGCCGGCCTCCAACGCCGCCAGGTTCACCGGTGTGTGCGATTGCGGCGTGGTCAGGTTGATGACGATCTGGATCTCGGGATCAGCGAGCAGTTCGTCGATCGAGCAGGATCGTCCCACGCCAAACTCTTCCGCCCGGGCCTGGGCGCGCTCTGGCAGCATGTCGGCCAGAGCCACGCAATCCAGGACAGGGAAAGCCTTGACCGTACGGAGATAGGCAGCGCTGATGTTCCCGCATCCAATGATACCTACTTTGACCTTGTCCATCTCTGTCCTTTCCAGTCGAATGTTGTTCCGATGCCGTTGTTATTCTCTTCGCAGGTGCACCTGGCCCATGAGCCCCCATGACTTGACGACATAGTCGGGCGTATACGTTTCGTCCGTCCGCCGGAAGGAGCGCCAGTCCGTCCATGGCTCCCGCCCTGCGGCAAGATGCAGGGGGCCCAGCATATTGCGCGGGCTGGAGACAACCGTAATGTCCACGCTGTTGTCTCCTGGCCTCAGGGCATCGGTGATATCCAAACCGTTGGCAGAGATCCAGGGAATGTGTCCCACGAGCACGTCGTTTACGGTTACGGTAACGTGAACGGCCTGGTATTCCCCCAGATACAGCCGCACGCGCCTGGAATCGCTGGCCTCGTGCCTGTAGCTGCCGTGGTAGACCATGCTACCCGCATAGTGCAGATATCCCTGCGTGGTCCAGTCACCGAAATGCAGCTCGGTTGGCTCGGCAATGATCTGGCGATCGACACTCACTCCAAAGTCACCGGTGATAAAGATGTCCTCGAGCTCCATGTGATTCGTGTAGCGGCAACGCAGCTCGAGCACATTGGTTCCCTGGAGAAACTGTGGCAGGGGAACAAGGTGCATGCTGCGATCGAGGTACCAGCCATCGCTCTGGTTGCTGACGGGCTGGCCGTTCAGCGAGATCTCGAACAAGTCCGCACTCTCCACCAGCAGGTTGGGGGTCTGCGCTGGCACAACCTGCACTGTAAAGCTGAATCGGAGCGCCGCGGGGGTGCCATCCGAGGGGTGTGGCTGAACTGCCCACTTGTACCGCTGAGGCAGGCCATTGTAAAAGTTCGAGCGCATGCCCAGAGTCCTGCGCATGGCATCCTGGGCCCGCCACACCTCCATCGGTTCTGACCACTCGCTCTGATCCAGACGGTACTGGCACATGTCCAGCGTCAAGATATTGGGATCGGTCCGGGTAAAAGCGCAGCTGGGGCCGATAAATTGCGTGTTGAGCGCTGCGCGCAGTGTGCGGTGATGTACCGGCGACACCCGCCGCGGACCGGGCTGCAGCGCTCCCGCGGGATCTACCACAAAGATGCGGGAGCCCGCTGGCCCGAGATGCGTCCCAAAGCGCACATTTCCGGTCAGCGAATCATCGCCGCACAGCTCGCGGATCTCTCCCGTCAGCGGATCCCACTCCTCCAGGCGGCCCGTACCCTGTAGAGTCATTTCCAGATCATAGCCATTGGTGCGGTCGCCATTAAAGACAAAATAGGCGTTGCGCCCCCCCGCAGTCCTCTGCATGTACAGAACAGAGGCAGCCTCCTGGCCCCGTGTGGTGCGGATGCTGACCCGACGGGGCACGCATGTCTCGAGGGCGGCCTGCAGCTGGCTGCGATCGGGGATGTGCACCGTATTGCGGTGTCGCCAGACGGCTTCGATGTCGCTGCTGGCGACGGCCTCCACCTGCGCGGGAGGGGTGCCCACCACGATCACGCGGCCTCCATTATCCAAAAAGGACTCGAGCAGGGTAACGGTAGAGCGCAGCAGCGTGGTTGTCTCTTCTGGTATCACCACCACGCGGTAGGCACGACGGCCCACCCAGAGTTCGCGCCCCTGGATACGGCACTCTTCAGCCATGATCTGTTCGTCGCCGAGATCACAGTCATAGTGTGTGGCCAGCAGCGCCTCCAGGAAAGCATTCAGGCGCTCGCCATAGAGATTGGCCTTGCGGATCTCGTCCTCACCCTCGCCCATCATGGCCCACACCGTGGCGATGGGGTGCAGCATGAGTACGTCTCGCACCGCTTCGCCCTCTGTGAGTACACGGCCTACGCGGGCAAAATAGTCCTCCACTATGCCGTTATATGGCCACCAGGTGGTGTTATAGTTAAAGGCCGGAGGATAGTCGCGTTTGCGGCAGCCCCGCAGCGAGTACAGCGCCAGATGCTGGCAGCGCAGGTTCACACCCAGCACGTACTGCCAGTCGCCCACCCACTTTTGTCCCTCAAAGGTAAACTCCCAGCTGGAGCAACCGTACAACTCGGAAAGCACGCGCTTGTGTCCTAATTGGCTGGCCACGCTGGAGCACTGCTTGATGGTGAGCACTTCGTGGTTCTGCTCGGTGAGCATGTCGATCCCGGGCACGTGCTGAAAACGATAGTGTGGCATGATGGCGCCGCCCCGGATGGTGGCCGTGCCCAGGTCGTTCTCGTTGAGATAGTGACCGGTAAAGGCCAGCCCATGGGCATCGCACCATTCGAACAGTTGC
>JAAYED010000286.1 GCA_012728955.1 Chloroflexota bacterium | reverse complement strand
CTGGAGGCAACCGAGGAGGAACTGCTCGCATTGCTGACCGAGGTACGCAAGAATCGCGGGAGCGCTGAGGATATTCTTGCGATCCACAACCGCTTGACCGAACTGCGTGGCGAAATCGAGTCGCTCAAGGGCCGCCAGCAGTACCTCGAGCGGAGCGCAGCTCTGGCCACGGTAAACATCGAAATTCGGGCCAAGCAGCAGCCTGGTACCATCGTCGAGCCCAGTCGCTGGAGCCCGCTGGTGACGCTGAACAGCGCGCTGAGGGGGCTGGTGGAGGCCGGTCAAAACCTGGTGGACCTGGCCATCTGGCTGGTGGTGCTCTCCCCGCTGGTGTTGCTGCCCGCCCTGGTCATTTGGCTGATCATCCGAGCGATCAAGCGCGCCCACGCTCGCCGGAAGGCTCGAGAAACCAACGAGACGACCGAGTAGTCACATCCTGGGAGACATGACCCACCCATCGCCAGTCAAGCGATGGGTGGGTCTTTAAGAGATGCCGGCGCGCCGCAAGACCACGGCCAGCTCGCCCAGAATCATGGCGGTAGCCCCCCACACCACCCGGCCGTCGATGCGAAAGCAGGGCACCAGAGCATGTCGCCCGGGGAGCTGCCACTCTTCCACGCGGCGTGCGTCGGGATCCAGCAAGGTGCGCACCGGGAACTCGATCAGTGCGTCCACCTCCCCTGGCTCCAGCACAAACTCAGGGCGCCGCGCAAACCAGCCCACAAAAGGCTGCACCACGTGTCTGCTCACCGGGATCACCAGCTCCGTAAGGGCACCCAGCCGCTCGATCCCTAGGATGTCCACACCGATCTCTTCCTGCGTCTCCCGCAGCGCCGTATCCCACAGGGAGGCATCCCCCTGCTCGCAGTGTCCCCCCGGCAAGCCCATCTCGCCGGGGTGCGTGGCGACCCCCCTGCTGCGCTCGATCAACGGCAGCCACAGGTTACCCTTGTGCGGATAGAGCAGGGCCAATACCGCGCTGGGAGTGAGTGACGCACGAGCGGCGCCCGGAGCAAGTGTGCTGCGAGGCGACACCGCCATATGCTGCTGCGCCGAGACTCCCGGCAACGGGCCGGAGAGCGCTGCCCGCAACGCCTTCACGTTGGCCTGCTGGGCGGCGCCATCGATGTTGTCGGCTTGATGCAGACCTTGGCATCCGAGCGGGGGTTGTGGTAACATCCGTTGGTCTCATACCCTGTTGGAGGAGTGTACGATGCGCAAACCCATTATGGCGGGTAACTGGAAGATGAACAAGACCGCGGCCGAGGGCACAGCCCTGGTGCGCGAGATGCAAAAGGATCTGCTGGCAGTGCCCGCCGTAGACAAAGTGTTTTGCCCTTCATTCCTGGCGGTGCCCGACGTGGCGCGTGCCGTGGCAGGCACCGAGCTGGCCGTGGGTGCTCAGGACCTTTACTGGGAGGCCAGTGGCGCCTACACCGGCGAGGTGGCGCCCGCCATGGTCCGCGAGTTCTGTGATTATGTCATTATCGGTCACTCGGAGCGCCGCGAGTACTTTGGCGAAACGAACGAGACCGTCAATCGCAAGATCGTGGCGGCTCTGGCGGCGGGCCTGGTGCCCATTGTCTGCGTGGGAGAGACGCGCGCTCTGCGCGAGGCCGGCGAGACCCAGGCTTGGGTCCGCGGGCAGGTGGTCGCCGCACTGCAGGGACTGACCGGTGAGCAGGTGGCGGGCCTGGTGATCGCCTACGAGCCCATCTGGGCCATCGGCACCGGCCTGGCAGCCACGCCCGCAGACGCTGAAGAGGTGTGCGGCGGCGTGGTGCGGGCGACGGTACGCGAGCTGTACGGCGATGCCGTGGCCGAGGCCATCCGCATCCAGTATGGCGGCAGCGTCAACGCAGGCAACGCCTTTGAGATCATGTCGCAGCCCAACGTGGATGGCGGTTTGGTGGGCGGTGCCAGCCTCAAGGCCGCAGATTTCATCAAAATCGTGCAGGATGCGGCGCGCGCCAAGGGCCTCTAGCCCACAGGGAGAAGGCCCCTTGCGAACCGTGTCGAACGTGTACGACCGCATTAGAATCCTGTGACCATACCTGGTTGGGGAATCGTACTCCTCATTCTGGCTGGTGCTCTGGGCCTGGTGTGGCTGACGGCTCAGGTCTCGCGCTGGTTTGCGCAGGGAATTCAGAGTCTGGTGCTGCTTACAGTGGGGCACCCACTGACAGCCGTTTATGTGTATCACGCGCTGGTATTGCCCGGCACAGTGCTGCACGAAGTGAGCCACCTGGCGGTGGGACGGCTGCTGGGGGTGCCCGCCGGGCGCCTGACCCTGGCCCCCAGTCTGCGGGAGGCAGGCACGGTTCAACTGGGCTCGGTGCATATCGCGCAGGTGGATCGACTGAGGGAGAGCCTCATCGGGCTGGCGCCTTTTCCTGCAGGAGTGGCTGCCATCACGCTCATCGGCAGCTATGCGTTAGGCCTCCCCGGCCCTGAAGCAATCCTTGCGGACCCCATGGGCGCAGTCACGCAGCTGCTGGCCGCGCGCGACCCCGGGGCGTGGCTGTATCTGATGGCGGCCATCGGCAACACCATGCTGCCCAGCGCCTCGGACAGGCGGCGATGGTTGGCAACTGCCGCCCTGGCCGTTGGAGTGACCGGCCTGCTGACGGTGGCGACGGTATCCTGGCCAGACACGGGTTTTGCGCGCTGGGTGATCAGCACGGGGCGCGCTGTGCTGGTGTCCACAGGAGTGGCCCTGCTCATGACCATTGCGGCGGACCTGGCAGCGGGCCTGCTGGTACGTTTGATCAGAATGCCCTTTCGCGGTCGAGCCTGAGGGCGGTACGGAGGAACACCTTTGGTACAACATTTCTACCTCATCGCCGAAGGCCAAACCGACCCCCGGCATTCGGCTGATCCCTATAACATGCCGCTCACTCCCCTCGGGGCCGAAACCATGCAACGGGTGGCGCGCTGCAGTGCCCAATGGGGCCTGCAAATGCTCTGTTCCAGCACCCTGCGTGCCTCCTTGGACTCGGCCGACTTTATCGAGGGTGCCTCGCCGGTAGCGGTGCGCTGGGACCTGACCGAGCTGGAAGATCTGGTTCTGGATGACCTGAACTATGATCCGCGCGCAACGCACCTGGTGAGCACGTGGACAGAGGAGCAGATGGAGCAGGGCATGATCTCGCTGTGGACACGGCTGGTGCCCGCCATCGTGCGCATCTCGATCTATATGTCCACCATGGGCGTCGAGCGCACTGCCATCGTCTCGACCGAGCGGGTACTGGGACTGTTACTCGCCCACTGGCTCGGAGAGGATTGGCGTCTGATCCAGCGTGCCCGCTTCTCCTTTGACGAGGTTCCCGTGTGCCATGTTGCCGTTGAGGACGATGGCAGCGTTACCGTTGGCTGGTTATCGTGCGCCGCATAGCCTGTGACCAAAGGAGGTCAGCATGAGTGATCGTGTGGTACGCGTAGGGGTCGTCGGTGTAGGAGGCATCGCCAGGCACTATCATGTGCCCAGCTATCTCACCAATCCCGCCTTTCAGATCGTGGCGGCCTGCGATGTGAGCCAGTCGGCGCTGGAGGCCTTCCAGCTGCTGGTGGATACGGTCAGCTACACCAATGTGGACTATGAGACCTTTTTCCGCGAGGCAGAGGTCGACCTGGTGAGTGTGTGCACCAGCAACGACATGCACCACGACGTAGTGATGGCCGCTATCGAGCAGGGTGTGGATGTGTATTGCGAAAAGCCACTGGCGCTGACCTATTCGCAGGCACAGGAGATGGCAAGCGCTGCGCGAGAGCGCGGCATTCGCACCGGCGTCAACTTTAGCCACCGGCGCACACCGGCCTCGCAGCTGGTCAAAGAGATTCTGGACTCGGGAGCGCTTGGGGATCTGTATCATGTGTCTGCGCTGTACGCCGCCGGCTCACCCACCTATGCCCAGGCGCCGGGGACCTGGCGCAACGTGCGCGAGCGCGCCGGGTTTGGCGGGCTGGGAGACATGGGCAGCCACATGCTGGACATGGTCAACTGGTGGCTGGGCTCACCGGTTACCCGGGTGGCCGCCACGATGAAGACCTTTGTGCGCGAGCGGGTGGACCGGGCTACCGGCGAACCGATGCAGGTGACCACGGAGGATGAGGGCCTGGTGCTGCTGGAATATGGCAACGGGGCTCTGGGCCATCTGTGCGGTGGCTATACCTTTACCGGCCGAGGCTATGACCAGCGCGCAGAAATCTATGGCACCCGCGGCGGACTGATGTACGACCAGCAGCACGCCTACCAACTCAAGGTGCACCTGCCTGAGGAAGATCTGGCGCAGTATACCGTGGTGGAACGGGGAGGAACGCTGGATAATCCCTATACCACCATCCTGGTGCCCGAGCGCCTGCAGGGTGCTCGGCCTGGGCAAACCCCCTCCCGCCGAACGGTGTTGATGGACTTTATGGATGCCTACCTGGCCGAGGGACCCTTTGCCTTTGACCCCGGGTTCGAGGCGGGCCTGGCCGTGCAGGAGGTGCTGGAGGCGGTGCGCATCGGTGACGATGGGCGCCGCTGGGTGGACCTGCCTCTGAGTTAGCCACCGCGTCGGGCGGCGGCGCAGGCCCGCCACAGGCCAGAACGATCGCAGAGGAACAATTGGTCTGGCTGGATCTGACTGGGACGACAACGGGGGACGCTCTACCAAGAAAGCGTCCCCCGTTCTTCTGCCGGCGTCATCGCCAGTCAGGCCTTCAGGCCAGCTGCAACCTCACGGTCAGTACCTGGAAAGCCCCCGCCTCGAGGGCGATGCTGCCATCCACCACCTCCAGCGGGCGCTGGTTCTGCTCCAGCATATCGGTGAGTTGCGCCCCTGCCAGCGGCAGCGCGCAGGTCAGCTTGCCGCGCGCCGAGCCGCCCCGCCACTCGTACAGGCGCACGATGATATCCCCCGAGTCGTCCTCGGCGGGCTTGACGGTATCGATGATCAGCCCCGCGTCGCTCAACTGGAACAGCGACTTGTCGACCGCAGAGCCCGCGCAGGTGGTGACCGGCGCATTGAACTCGTAGGCCATGCGCTGCAGCTCGCTCTCCGCAAGCGGGCCCTCCCAGGCGTAAAAGCCATAGCTGAACACCTGGTGTCCCAAATCGGCGGTCATGTCGGGTGCCAGGGCAGACTTGAGCAGCGTCAGACGAATCTCCTGGCCTTCCACGCTGACGCCATATTTGCAGTCGTTGAGCACGGCAGCACCCCGCCCCGGCTCTGCCAGGGCCGTCCACTTGTGGTTGGTCACCTCAAAACGGTCGGCGTCAAAGGGGCGCGAGCGATGGTTGGGCCGCGGCAGATAGCCGTACTGGATCTCGTGCAGCGCCTCGTAAGTGTGCACCTCCACCGGGAAGATGACCTTGAGCATCTTGTGCCGTTCCTGCCACTCGATCTCGGTCTCAAAACGGATCAGACGGCTGTCACGGGAGAGCGAGATCACCTGCGTCATGGGCGACTGATGCAGCGTACGGGTCACCCGTACGGCACCATAGAGCGGACCGCTTGCCAGCGGCTCGATCGTCGCCTGCGCTTGCAGCTCTACCGGCGTATCGGCGTACATGCTGTCCAGATCCCAGGCATCCCAGCCAGTGGGCACATCCTTGTACATGCTCAGGCGGTTGCCGGTACCAGAGAGAAGCTCACGCTGCTGCACCTTGTCATAGATGCTGCTGATCTCGCCACTGGGGGTGAGCGTCACCCGCAGCAGGCTGTTTTCCAGTCCGCTGGCACTGGCCGCCACACCGTCGGTGGATGGAACGCCCGTGCCTTGATGCAGTGTGGTCCAGCCCATGGAGGGGATGGACGCCTCCACCAGCACGCGCTCGCCGTCGGTCTGGGTCGACAGCGCCCGGCCGCAG
>JAAYED010000285.1 GCA_012728955.1 Chloroflexota bacterium | reverse complement strand
GCCCTCGGCAAGTCCGTGGCGCAGCTGCCATTCAGAGTCCACCAGGCGATAGAACCCGCAAAAGTCCCTGTTGCGCAGGGCGCTGTACATGTTCAGCGCAATCGCCTTGATATCCCGCATCCGCGCCACCGTATCTCCCTGCTTCTCAATGTAACGCTTCAGCATCGCCCAGTTCGTCACGGCCGAGTCGTGCGGCACGCCTGTGTATGAGACAATCAGCCGATCGCTGAGCAGCCGCAGCAGCTCGCGGTCCGTGCTCAGTGACTCGAGGCGCCAGCCCCCGATCTCGAACCACATGGCACACAGGCCTCCGTACAGCGGAGGAAAATAGTCCTGCTTGCCCGTCGGAATGCCAATCACTTGCGCCTCGATATTGGCGCCTGTGTCGATAATGCGTTGATAGTCGAGCGATCGACCGGCCAGGGCATACAACGCCGAGGAAAGCGCCATGAGCAGCGCCGACGAGGCACCGAGGCCCGAACCTGTGGGCGCCTGGCTCTCGATAGAGATATCCAAGCCGCCTTCCGGGAGGTAGTGCAGCAGCGCATAGTGCACCATCGACAACGGGCCCCCGGGCCTCAGGTGGGCAATAGAGTCTATTGACTCTTGCACACCGAGGTCGGTGGACGTGATGGTGATGACATCGTCCTTGCGAGTGGACAGGTGCACCCGCGCTTCAATCGAAATGGCGGCGTTGAGGGTCAGTCCACCGCCTTCAAAGAGATAGATCGGGTACACATCCAGTGTTCCACCTGCAAGATCGACGCGCATGGGTACCGTAGCGGTTATCTGCATCCGTCACCCCGTGTGATTGTGTGCTAAAAATAGCGTGCCAGGGGATCCTCAGTGTCCGGCGGCGCGTCCGCAGGGCGAGCGCTGTCGCGTTTGCGTTGCATCTCTGCCTCTCTTGTAAAGTACTGTTGCCACTGGGCAGGCGCATCGAGATCCTCAGCGCCGTGTCGTGTCAGGCGCTGGCGCACCTGCACTGTGACTGGCGTATTGACCGAGGCGCCGGCCACAATCACCTGCCCCTTGCTGAGCGCCGGCAGCTCTGCGAGAAGATCGCGCCCCACCGACTCGATGCTTTCCGCCACGCGTGCCTGGTCTACCGGGTTGACGATGCGCATGATGCACTGGGTCATGCATTGGGAGAGCACGTCGCCATCCAATTTGCCGGGTCGCTGGCTGATCAGCCCCACAGACACCCCAAACTTGCGTCCCTCTGCCAGAATCTGTTTGAGAATATCTGAGGTGATCAGATCAGCATTGGCAGGGGCAAAGTTGTGTGCCTCCTCGATCAGCACAAACGCGGGGTAGGGAATATAGTCCTCGTCGTTTGCGTCGTTGCGCCCCCGTACGGTGTCCATGCGCGCCTGGTTCAGGCGACGGAGCAGCGTGGCCACCACCACCTGCTGCTCTCGGGCCGGTATCTCGTTCAACTGCAGCACCGTGCACTGGCCCGGCCTCAGCAGGTCGTTCAGTGGCAGGTTGAGATGGTCATCAAAGATGACCGAGTTATCCAACAGCTGGTTGAGCCGCCACACCAACGCTCCCACGGTGACATCCTCGGTCTCGTCACTGGCAGGGTCCGTGATAACCTGTCCCTTGATGCCTGCGCGGACCTCTACCAGCAGGTTGCCCTTGTTCCACTGCTTGCCCACCTTGCGTTGGACACGGTTATAGGCCTGGCCCAGGAGATAATTCATGCGTTCTGACAAGCCAGAGAGCAGATAGCGCAGGTCAGCCAGGGTGAGGCTGTTGATGCGTACCTTGATCTCGTTCGGTCGCAGAATGCGTACCCGCGGCTTGTAGCTGCCTTGCTGAAAGGCTGGGTGGGCCTCCATCTCGGTCAGAGTGTCATACTCGGCATGTGGGTCGATCACCAATACCGCCGCACGGTTGTGGGGCTGCATCAGCTCCTCCAGGAGCACACCCGCCAGATAGCTCTTGCCGGAACCGGTTGAGGCAATGATGGCCATGTGCGTGCTGGTAAAGCCCCTGGCATCCAACACGATGGGTACAGAGCCGGCAGGCCTGCTCAACAGGGAGCCGATATGCGCGCTGCCCACCTGCCCGGGTTGCAGCCGGCACAGCACGGCAGAGAGCTGTTCATTGGTGGCGATATAGATGGGCGTGCCGGAGGGTGGAGGCACCCGGGGATTTACAAAGCCCATCACCGCGTCAAAGTAGCCCAGGATCTCTACCGTAATCTCGAACAGTTCGTGAGGCTCCTGGTCATATCCCAGGGCGGTGGCCACCGTATCCGGCGAGACGGAAGGGTCGCTCAGGAAAGAGTCCGG
>JAAYED010000284.1 GCA_012728955.1 Chloroflexota bacterium | reverse complement strand
TGCATGGCCATCACCTTGGTGATCGCCGCCGTCAGCGTCGTCTTGCCGTGGTCCACGTGACCGATCGTCCCCACGTTGACGTGAGGCTTGTTGCGCTCAAATACGACCTTTCCCATCCCGCTCTCCTCCGAACTTAATGGGGCAAATGTTCCCATCGAGATATGGAGCCCACGATGGGAGTCGAACCCATGACCTCATTCTTACCAAGAATGTGCTCTACCTACTGAGCTACGTGGGCGTTCAGTTGAACAGATGGGCAGAGAAGGATTCGAACCTCCGAAGGCGCTGCCAGCTGATTTACAGTCAGCCCCCTTTGGCCACTTGGGTATCTGCCCAGATTATGAACGTGCAACTGAACTTTAAGCCGACGGAGGGAGTTGAACCCACAACCGACGGTTTACAAAACCGTTGCTCTGCCATTGAGCTACGTCGGCGTGTGAACGACGGTGAGGCAACAGTCCGTCAGCACCAAGAGGATAGTATATGGATATGCCCCATGGGGTCAAATCGCCTCATGTACTGGATGCCGGTTAACGGGTCCCACGCTTGTCCCCCTGCGGGCCCGTGGCAGCGCCGGCTGTGCGTTCTGTAAGAGCGGCATACAGGACGATGGCCCCTGCCACAGAGACGTTGAGGGAGGTCACCTGGCCGCGCATGGGAATTCGCACCATATAGTCGCACTGTTTGGCGACCAACCTGCGCATTCCCGAGCCCTCGCTGCCCAGCACCAGGGCCAGCGGCCGGGCATAGTCCGCCTGTGAGAATTCCTGCGCGTCTTGCATGTCTTCGATCCCGACGATCCACAGGCCCTCATCCCGTAACCGCTGCAGCGTGCGCGCGATGTTGGACACGGTGCATATGGCGAGATGTTCCGCGGCCCCTGCCGAGGCGCGGCTCACCGCCGGCGAAATCTGTGCGGCGCGGTGCGACGCAATGATCACACCGTGCACGCCCACCGCCTCGGCGGTGCGCAGCAGGGCGCCCACATTCTGCGGATCCTGCACCTGATCCAGGATCAGGAGGAGGGGATCCTCGTCCGCCCCTGTGGCGCCCTCGAGGATCTCCTCCAGGGACGCATAAGGGTACGGCGCGACCTCGGCGATTACACCCTGATGCGGGATGCCCTCCGCCAGCCGATCCAGCTCTGCCCGACCAACGCGGGTTACGGGCACACCGCCGGCCTGGCACAGGCCCAGAATCTCGGCCACGATGCCCTGTTCCACGCCGCCCTGGGCCAACAATACGCGATGGACGCTCCTGCGCCCTGCCACAAGGGCCTCTCGTACAGCGTTGCGCCCCGCCAGGATCTCTGCCACGGGGCTCCTCAGCCTATCGTCCAGCTGGTGCCTTCAGGGCCGTCCTGCAGCTGCACACCCAAGGCGCCCAAGCCATCGCGCACCTGGTCGGCCAGGTCAAAGGCCCGCGCCGCGCGCAGGTTGCGCCTGGTCTCGATGAGGAGCTCGATCAATCCCCGTGACAACTCCGGGGCATCCGATTCGCCCAGTTCGTCGGGCAACACCCCCAGCACATCCCCCGCAAGCCGCTTGAAGGCACCATCGATCGCCATCAAGTCGCCTTGCGTCAGGCCAGTGCCCAGCTGCACGTTGGTCGCCCGTGACAGGTCAAACAGGGCGGCGATGGCACCTGGGGTGCCAAAGTCGTCGTCCATGCTGGCCTCAAAGGCGTTTCGCGCCGTGTCCAGCATCTGCAGCGTCTCGGGCGAGGCCTCGCCGGCGGGGGCACTCTCCAACTGGCGACGCACTGCGCGCACGGTGCCATACAGCCGCTCGAGGCCACGCGCCGCGGCGTCGAGAGACTCTTCGGTAAGGTCGAGGGGTCCTCGGTAGTGGCTTTGAAGAATGAAAAAGCGAATCGCCATCGGGTCCCAGCGCTCAAAGGCAGCCTCAAGCGAGATAAAGTTGCCCAGCGATTTGTGCATCTCTTCGCCACGAATCATCAGCATGCCGTTGTGCACCCAATAGCGGGCATAGCCCTCTCCATGGGCGGCTTCGGCCTGTGCGATTTCGGACTCGTGATGGGGAAACTTGTTCTCCACACCGCCCCCGTGGATATCAAAGGGCTGACCCAGATACTTGGTCGACATGACGGTGCACTCGATGTGCCAACCAGGATACCCCACGCCCCAGGGGCTGTTCCAACGCATGATGTGCTCGGGTTCGGCCTTGCGCCAGAGCGCAAAGTCTTCCGGGGCCCGTTTGTCGTCCGCCAGTTGCACGCGGGTGCCCGTTTGCGCCTCTTCCAGCCGCCGCCCAGAAAGCTTGCCGTATGACTCCCAGCTGGACACGTCAAAGTAGACCGACCCATCGGCCACATAGGCGTGGCCGCCATCTATCAGGCGCTGGATCCATTCGAGCATCTCGGGGATGTGTCCGGTGGCACGGGGCGAAATGTCCGGACGCAACACGTTCAAACGATCCATATCGGCAAAGTAGCGCCGGGTATAGTGCTCTACCAGCTGCATGGGCTGCATCTGCTCGCGCTGTGCGCCCTTCAGGATGCGATCCTCCCCGCTGTCGAGAATGTGGCCCACGTCGGTGATGTTCTGCACATACAGCACCTGGAAACCGAGATAACGCAGGTACCGCACGATGATATCAAAGTTCACATAGGTCTTGCCGTGGCCCAGGTGTGCGTCGTTATAGACGGTGGGGCCGCACACATACATGTGCACACGGCCGGGCCGAACCGGTTCGAAAATCTGTTTCTCACGGGCGAGCGAGTTATAGATCGAAAGCGCCATTTATGGTCTCCTGTACAAGGTAATGCACGCATGAGGAACGCGCCTGTGGGACGGCCGCTCTGAGCGCCGCCCCTCGGTACATATGCAGCGTCTGATCAGCCAAGGCGCACTCAACGTGTTACCTGCCTCTGCACGCGCTCGCGGCAGCGCCCCTGGCCCAACAGCGAGGTGACAATCCCCAGGCAGGGGCCGCGCAGGCTGCCGGTAAGGGCGGCCCGAATGGGAAACATGACGTCCCGCCCGCGCAGCCCCGCGCTGTCGCGCAGGGTGTGGCGCAGCTCGGTGAGCCAGGCGTTGGCGCTCTGCGGGCTGGCGATCGCCTCGGCGCTCAGGTCAGACAGAAAGGTTGCCAGTACCAGTTGGGCCTGCGGCCCAGCCAACGCCTGCTGCGCCTCGGCGGTGATATCGGGCTCGTCGGCTGAAAGGACAAAAGCACAGAGCGACACCATATCGGCCAGGGTGGTGGCCTCCTCCTGCGCTGCTCCGATGAGCTGGGTGTACCACGCCTCCGGCGTGTGGCCGGTGCCATCGGCCGCCTGCCAGCGCCCGTAAGCCTGCTCCAGGCGCGGGCGCATCAGTTGGGCGATTTCCGACCGAGCGGCACGCTGCAGCCGGCGCTGATTGAACCACTCCAGGCGATCCGGATCAAAGGTGGAGGGATTGGAGGACAGGCGACGCACGTCAAAGAGCTCGACCAATTCGGCCAGACTGTTGCGTTCAGCGTTGCGCCCCGGGGCCCAACCCAGGGTCGCCATGTAGGCGATCAGCGCTTCGGGAAGATACCCCTGCTGGGCATAATATTCGATGGAGGTGTCGCCAAAGCGCTTGCTCATCTTTTCCCCAGCGGGTGTGAGGATGAGCGAGAGATGGCCGTAGCGGGGAGCAGGGTATCCCAATGCCTCCAGTAACAGCAGCTGCCTGGGAGTATTGGAGAGGTGCTCTTCGCCCCGCAGCACGTCGGTTATCCCCATGGCGTGGTCATCGACCACCACAGCCAGGTTATAAAAAGCACGCCCCTTGTCCAGCGATTCGTCCGCGGCGCGAAAAACGGCAAAATCCCCCAGATCGTCCGAAGCGGTGCTGATCTCACGACGCAGCAGGTCCGTGAAGGTGATTTGGCGGCCCTCTGGCACGCGAAAGCGATACAGGGGCTGCCTGCCGAGGGCCCGCAACCGCTCTCGTGCCTGGAGGTCGCGGCAATGACCGTTGTAACGTGGTGGCCGGCCGGCTGCGATGGCCTGGCGACGCTGTT
>JAAYED010000283.1 GCA_012728955.1 Chloroflexota bacterium | reverse complement strand
GGTGCAGGTCTCGCCCCGTCAACGCACCGAGATACTCAAGGGGCAGACACCCGAAGCAGTAGTCAGTGCCGCGCGCAATCTCGTCCAGAACGGCGAGTTTGAGGAGCCCCTCACCGCCTGGCGTATTTTCAATGACCAGGGCACCGATGGTGGCACCGTCGATGGCCAGGCCGAACTGGTGGTGGAGGGAGGACGTCAGGCCATTCGTCTCTCCCGGTCCGGTGGCCAGGGCAACCACTGCGAGACGATTCTGGAGCAGACCATCGAGGCACCGGTGCCTGATCCCGCCACCTCGTTGATTGTGCGTGCTACCGTCAAGGTGCGTTACCAGGGCTTGTCCGGCGGTGGCTATCTGGCCTCAGAGTATCCTCTGATGATCCGCGTGACCTATCGCGATGTGTATGACAGCGAGGCCGAGTGGATCCAGGGCTTTTACTATGAGAACCCGGCGCAGAGTCCGACCACCTATGGGGTGCAGATACCGCGTGATCGCTGGTATCTGTTCGAGTCCGAGAACCTGCTCGAAGTTCTGCCCATCAGCCCCTATCGCATTATCAAGATTCGCGTGTACGCCGCGGGCTGGGACTATGAGAGCCTGATTTCGGATGTGGGGCTGATTGTGGAATAGGGGTCAGCGCTCAGCCGCCCGCAGCTGCGCCATATACCGCGTGCGGATATCCATCAGGATGCGGTGATAGGGCTCGCTGGCATAATCGGGATAGGTCCAGGGCTGCGGGACAAACTTGCCGGCGCGATACAGCAGCGTCGCCTCGGCATAAATGCCGTCGCACAGATAGATGCGATGGGCTTGATCCTTGGTAGTGGCCAGCACCAGCTTGCCGCCGCACACATATCCTGGGTCGACATTCACCGTTCGCTTGCCTGCCCTGCGCAGCGAATCCTCCAGAGTGTTGCTCCAGAGTTTGATGCCGGCCAGCTCTCCCGGATCGATCAGGTCGCGCACAGAGACAAACCGGCGCAGCAGATGCTCTCCCAATTCCTCGGCGTAATAGCGGGTAAAGGTAAAGGGCAGGTCATTACTGACGAAGTCCAGCGGCCCAAAGCGCTCCTCCAGCGCCTCCTGCGCAGGCTGAAAAGAGGCGGGATCGGCCGCCAGCATGGGCGCGATCAACTTGACGGGTATCGGCGTGCGGATGGCTCCCACAGCTCCCCTCGATGGACTAGAATCCCAGCCCTCTCTCTTTCATGCTGAGAAAGGTCTGGCCTCGACCGATGATCAGGTGGTCGAGCACCTGGATGTCGAGCAGCTGGCCGGCGCGCACCGCGTCCTTGGTCACTGCGATATCGTCCGCTGAAGGGCTGACGTCGCCAGCGGGGTGGTTGTGGGCCAGAATAATGGCTGGGGCGTTGTCGCGGATGGCATCACGAAACAGCTCGCTGATGCGGATCATGGAAGAGTTGACGTTGCCGCGGTAGACGATGATGCGGCGCTGGAGCCGGTTGCGCGTATCCAGCAACAGAACGTGCAGCTCTTCCTGCGTCAGCCCCACCATCCCTGCCGCCAGAATGTTGGCCGCATCGGCAGGGCTGCCGATGTGCGGGCGGGCGTCGCTGTCCGCCGCAACCAGACGCTTGCCCAGCTCCAGTGATGCCAGGATCTGCGAGGCCTTGGCGAGGCCGATGCCATCGACTGTGCAGAGCTCGGCGATGCTGGCGCGGGCGACCCCGGGCAGCCCCTCAAAGGCGTTGATCACCCGCTGCGCCAGGCTGAGCACGTTCTCTTTGGCAGAACCTGTACGCAGTGCGATGGCCAGCAGTTCGGCGTTGGACAGGGCGCTGGCGCCATAATACTCCAGCCGTTCGCGAGGCCTGTCCGCGACGGGCATCTCTTTGATCAGCGTGTGGTAGGCTGTATCTGCTGTCACGGTGATCACCCCCTGCCACCGGGTGCTTTTGCAGAGTCTAGCGGGGGCGCTGGGAGCTGTCAACGGTCGCTGATCGGTGGTTGACAGAAGCATGCCCCGGGCCTAGAATCATCCCCAGATGCGAGGAACCGGACGAGTACCCGGGTGGCGACGCTCAGAGAGCTCCCGTTGGCTGTGAAGGGGGTGCAGGCGCGCCCGGTGAATGGACCGGGGAGTAGTGTGGGTGAAAGCCAGTAGCTCACACCGGCCACAGCTCCGTTATCATGGCTGACACGCGCGGCTTGCGTGTGCTGAGGGGGACCGTTGCGACAACGGTCCAAACAGGGTGGTATCGCGGGAGGCACTCTCGTCCCTGGCAGCAACTGCTGCGGGCGAGAGTCTTTTTTTGTTCGAGCATGGGGAGGCGGGACAGTATGGAAAAGAAGCGCATTCTGACGGGCGACCGGCCCACTGGCAAGCTGCATCTGGGACACTATGTGGGCAGCCTCGCGAACCGTGTGCGCCTGCAGGACGCTTACGAGTGCTTTTTCATTGTGGCAGATCTGCACACCCTCACGACCAAACCGGATCGCGAGTCGATCGAGGCACTGCGCACCAATGTGCAGAACGTGGTGCTGGACTATTTGGCAGCGGGCATCGATCCAGCCAAGAGCACCATCTATCTCCAGTCGGCCATACCGGCCATCTATGAGATCAACCTCTTTTTCGAGATGCTGATCACGGTACCGCGCCTGCAGCGGGTGCCCAGCATCAAGGACATGGCCGCCGCCGCGAACCTGAACGAAGAGTCGCTGCCCTTTGGCTTGTTGGGATACCCGGTGCTGCAGGCGGCCGATATCCTCATGCCCCGGGCACACCTGGTGCCGGTGGGGCGCGACAACGAGGCTCACGTGGAGGTGACCCGTGAGATCGCCCGGCGGTTCAACTATCTCTATGGTGAAGTGTTCCCCGTGCCGGACGTACTGGTGAGCGAGGTGCCCTCTCTGGTGGGCACCGATGGCCAGGCCAAGATGAGCAAGAGCCTGGATAATGCGATCTATCTGTCGGACGATGCCGCCACGGTACGCCGCAAGGTAAATGGCATGTACACCGATCCCAATCGTGTGCGGGCGGACGTGCCCGGTCGCGTCGAGGGCAACCCCGTGTTCATCTACCACGACAACTTTAACCCCAACAAGGCCCAGATTGAGGATTTCAAAACGCGCTATCGCGAGGGCCGCATCGGCGATGTCGAGGTTAAACAGGCGCTGGCAGAGGCGATCAACGCCTTTTTGGATCCGATGCGCGAGCGCCGAGCACGCTTCGAGGCACAGAGCGGCTTGGTGGAACGTGTGATCTATGAGGGGACGCAGCGGGTGGCTCGAGAGGCCGAGGAGACGGTCACGCTGATGAAAAAGGCGATGGGACTCTCGGGCATCTGGAACCGGATTTCGCGCCGGGCGCGGCAGGCCATCGATCGTGAGGCCAAGGCGACCGAGCAGGAATAGGTCCGCCGCTCCAAGGACAATCAGCGGGTGCCGCGACGCCTCGTCAGGGCGTCAAGGTGCCCGCTACTGTTATCACCTCGCGCCCGGGCACCCAGTAGCGGCGCATCACCTCGCGCACCTGCTCGGCCGTGACGCTGCCGATGAGGTCCGGGTAGCGCTCGACAAAATCAATGCCCAGTTTATAGGTCATCGCATTCATCAAGTAGCTGGCAATTCCTTCATTGGTCTCCATCTGCAACGGCAGAGAGCCGATGAGCAGGTTGCGGGCATCCTCCAGCTCGCTCTCCGAAATCAGCTCCTCGCGCATGCGCTCAAGGACTTGATCGGTGGCGGTGATGGTTGCCGCCAGATGTTGCGGGTCTACCCCGGCAGAGATCACCCAGTGGCGCGGGGCCTGGCTGGCTAACAGCGAACTGTCGATGTCATACACCAGTCCCTTTTCATCGCGGATGGTGGCGCCCAGTCTGCCCATCATTCCCAGCTCAGCCAGCACCACATTGACCACGGTCGCCGCATAATAATCGGGAGCGTGTCGCCGCATGCCCAGCACGCCGTACATCACATCCAGCTGGGGGCGCGCTGGGATCTCGATGGTGCGGTACACCCGTTGCAGGGGCAGCTCTGTGGGAGGGCAAGTCCATCTGGCCGGGACGGCAGCGGGGCGCCAGGCGCCCAATGTGGTGCCAAAGCGCTCGATCACCCATTCGGGCTCAAAGGAGCCTACGATGGCGAACACCGCTCCTTCTGGATGCATGTGTTGCGCATAATGCCCACGCACGTCCTCCGGCTCGAGCCCACGAATGCAGCTGGCGGTGCCCAGCATGGGCCGACCATAGGGGTGTTCGCTGGTATACAGCGCATCGATAAAGGCCAGGGCGGCACGATAGGAGGGGTCTGTGTCCAACTCGGCCATGCTGGTGAGCAGTTGGCCGCGCATGCGGCTCAACTCGCGCTCATCAAAGGAAGGCGCCCGCAGCATCTCTTCCAGCAGATCCAACAACAGCCCAAGGTCATCACCCAGGCAACGTCCGCCGATGCTGAGCGTATCCCTGCCGGAAGAGACCCCCAAAGAGGCGCCCACACGATCCAACGCCTGGTTGATCTGCTGAAAGGTGTGCGCCTGGGTGCCCCGACGCAGCATCGACGAGGTGAGATGCGTCAGGCCGGGCTGGCCATGGGGATCGAGGTAGGTGCCAAAGTTGAGACGCCCCCCAGAGACACAGCGGCGCTGGTATCGCGGGGTTGCAGCACCAGGGTAACCCCATTGTCAAAGGCCTGCACAACCACCGGCCGGCTCTCCCCTCGGCTTGCGCTTTCAGAGTGGCTCATGACAGCGCACCGGGAACGCAGCAGGCGTCGTCTGGCTCGCCC
>JAAYED010000282.1 GCA_012728955.1 Chloroflexota bacterium | reverse complement strand
GCAACTACCGCGTTCTGGCCCCTGCCAAAAGTCTTGGTAACCCCCCTCATCTCGAGCAGTGGTGTCATGATGGTATTTCCCCGTCTAGATGGCAGGCTATCCACCGGCCGGGCCTGATCTCGCAGAAATCGGGCACGACCGTCCTGCACCGCTCGCCAACGCTCCCTGTCGCATACGGGCACCGGGTATGGAACACACAGCCCGAGGGCGGGTTGAGCAGCGAGGGCGTGATTCCCGGGATATCGGAGAACTCGCCCTTGTTCTCCAAGCGGGGTAGGCTTCGAATCAGCATCAGGGTATAGGGATGGAGCGGCTCGGCGAACATCGCCCGGATGTCCCCCAGCTCCATCAGCTTGCCGGCGTACATCACCGCCAACCGGTCCACGAACTGCGCCATGAGCCCCATGTCGTGACCGATCAGGATGATGGAGAGGTTCATCTCGCTCTGAAGACGACTGATCGTCTCCATCACCTGCCGTTGGATCACCACGTCCAGCGCACTGGTGGGCTCGTCCGCGATCACCAGTTTCGGGTGCAACGCGATGGACGCTGCGGCCGCGACGCGCTGCTTCATGCCTCCACTAAGCTGATGCGGGTACATGCGCGACACGCGCCGGTTCAGTTCCACCGACTCGAGCAACTCGTACACCCGCTCCTTCAGCTTGGCCTTGCTCAAGCCCGACTCGTGGTCAACGATCCCGTCCATGATCTGCCTCTCAACGCGCAACAGCGGATGGAGCGCGTTCATGGCGCCCTGGGGGATCATGCTGATCTGACTGAGTCGGATGCGCCGCATCTCCTCTTCGTTGGCCGTGGCCAGGTCATAGCCATCGAGCAGGATCTTGCCCCCCACGATTCTAGCGGGAGGCTGAACCATGCGCATCAGCGCGAGCGCCATGGTGGACTTGCCCGAACCGGACTCGCCAACCAGACCCAGCTTTGTGCCCTCGTCGAGGCTAAAGCTCACGCCATCGACCGCTTTGACGGCGCCTGCCTCCACATAGTAGTGGACCCGTAGGTCTTTGACTTCTAGGATTGGCCTGCTCACACTCGCCTCCTCACCCGCGGGTTCGCCACTTCATCCAGCCCCATCGAGATGAGCACGAGGGATGTCAACACGAGGATGACGCCGATCACGGGCGGCAGGATCCACCACCACATGCCACGCATAAAGGCAGAATAGTAGTTGACCCAGAAGATGGTCATCCCCAGGGTGGGATTCCTGCGATTGCCAATGCCCAGGCCCTCGAGCCCCAAAGAGCCCATCAACCCACCGTAGACCGCCCCCGCCAGGCTCATCGCCAGGTACGGCGCCAGGTTGGGCACCAACTCCTTCAGGATGATCGCGGGGCTCTTCATGGCCGAGAGCTTGGCCATCATCACAAAGGGACGCTGGCGCATGGTGAGCACCTGGGACCGTATCGCGCGGGTCGGCAATGCCCATGCGGTGAGCGAAGCAACCACCCCCATCGGCCCCACGTCCAGCCTTGCGGGATCGGCCAACGTCGAAGCGACCAGCACGAGCAGGAAGAACCCGGGGAGGGTAAGCACGATGTCGACGATCGCGGTGATAATACTGTCCGCGATACTCCCCGCATAGTAGCCGGTGATGAACCCAAGCAGCGTGCCGATTCCCAGGCCGATCGTTCCCGCAATCGCGCCGATCGACAGGGTCATGCCCATCCCGATCACCATGCCGGTGAACAGGTCCTTGCCCTGGGTATCGGTGCCAAACGGATGCTCCCACGAGGGCGGCTGATCGGGCAGGGTGGCCAACGCGTATGCGTTCCGCTCAGTGATCAGCAGGCGGCCTGCCGTCGAAAACAGGATCAGGGCAAACAAGATCCCGAGGCCCCACCCAAGCGTGGGGTTGCGTCGTATGTATCTCAGTATTCCGCTCATGGTCAGACTTCTTTCGAGTAGGAAATACGCGGATCCAACAGAGGATAGAGTAAATCCACCATGAACGTAGTCAGGGCGATCCCACAGATCATAAAGAAGACGATCCCATAGATCGTATAGTAATCAAAGGTCTGGATCGCCTGGTTGAGACGGGTACCGAGCCCGGGATACTGGAAGTAGACCTCTACCAGGGTCGAGCCCGCGACGATTGTGCCCAACTGGATGGCGAGACCGGTGATCTGCGGCAAGACGGCAGTACGGAGCCCATAGCTCAGAAAGAGGCGCGGTCGCTTGAGGCCGGAGGCCTCACCAAAGATCATGTAGTCGGCCCCCGCCACGGTGACCATCATGGCGCGCATACTCAGTGCCCAGGACCCCAACGATACGAGGACCAACGACAGGCCGGGCAAAATGGCGTGCCGGAGGTACTGGACCAAAAAGTCG
>JAAYED010000281.1 GCA_012728955.1 Chloroflexota bacterium | reverse complement strand
GCCAGGCCGATGCCGGTGTTGCCGCTGGTGGGCTCGACGATGGTCGTGTCCGCATGCACGAGGCCCGCCTGCTCGGCCGCCTCGATCATGCTCAGCGCGATGCGCTCTTTGACGCAGCCCATCGGGTTGAAGGATTCGACCTTGACCACGATCTCGGCCGCCAGGCCCTGCGTCATCCGATTGAGCCGCACCAGTGGCGTGTTGCCGATGGTCTCGGTGATGTCGTTATAGATGCCAGGCATAGGCTTACTCCTCGATCTCGCTAGCCTGCGCGTCAGCGGGATCCGCCACGGCCATCGCGAGATCGCGCCTCCGCCGGCTGAGCGACCAGCCCGCCAGCCCCAGCCCGATCACGGCAAGCACGCCGGCGCCGGTGCCGATCACCCTGCCCCGCATGCTGGCCCACCTTTCGGGCGCCAGCGCGCCGCTGCCGAAGGATGCCTCCGCCACCGGGATCATCAGGTTATCCACCGGCACGTAATCATCGGTGAGCATCACGTGGGGTTTCTCCGCCAGATATCCGTCCAGCGTCTCCTGCGCCACCGCCAGATAGCCCTCCGGCAGTCGGGAGAGGTCGATGCGCGCCTGGCTCCCCGCGATCACCCAGGTCGTGCGCGTGCTGGTGCGCCAGTCGGAGGTCGAGGGGATCACGACCACGTTGGCGAACACGGACTGGAGCGTGCTGACAAAGGCCCGCATAAAGTGCCCCTCTGTGCCCGCGTCGATGATATTGGCCATATAGATACCGTCATCGCGCAGCACATAGTCCACCAGGCGCGCAAACTCGAGCGTGGTCAGGTGATAGGGCACGGAATAGTCATTGAACGCATCGCCAAAGACGACGTCGTAGCTGTCCTCCTCAGCGTTGGCCACCAGATACTGGCGAGCATCCTCGTTGAAGCTGATGATCGACGTGTCCTCCGGCAGGCCCAGCCAGGTGTGGGCCGCCCAGGTCACCCCCGGGT
Source organism: Chloroflexota bacterium (assembly GCA_012728955.1). GTDB lineage: Bacteria > Chloroflexota > Anaerolineae > UBA1429 > UBA1429 > JAAYED01. The sequence continues at coordinate 1,335 of JAAYED010000281.1, read as the reverse complement.
CGATCTCGGTGACGACGATATGGCTCTCGGGCAGCACCGTCTGCAGGTACCGCGGAAAGGTGTACCCGCCGCCCCCGATAAAGAAAGCGTCGATACCCTCTGCCTGCTTCGCCAGGGGCGCGATCAGGCCGGCGTAGGTCTTTTCATAGCCATAGGCCAGATAGGTGGGGTCCTCCAGATCGGTATAGCTATGCACCAGCCGGTCCAGCAGGAGCTCGCGCACGGTGCGGCCGTCCTGCTCTTTTTCATAGACATTGATGCAGAAATAGTCCGTCTCGCGCATGCACTCTGCCATCAGGAACCCGCCGCGCGACAGCAGCAGCAGGCTCCCCCCGTAGAGGAGCGCCAGCACGAGCGCGCACCCCAACGCCTTGCGCCAGGGCACCGCGGTCAGGAACCAGGCGCCCAGCGCGATCAGCAATACGGACACGCCCACAATGGTCGCCTTGGTGCCGAAACGCGACATCAGGTAAAAGCCCGTCAGAAAGGTCCCGATGATGCTACCCGCCGTGGACCAGGCATAGATCTTGCCCACGGTGGTGCCCGCCTTCTTCAGGTCCGACAGGCTGAGTTTGACCACGATCGGCGAGACACAGCCGAGGATCACGCTGGGCACCAGGAACAGGATGGCGATATAGATGACGATCCACACCAGCAGCGGCGTCTCAAAGGGCAAGCGAAACGCGTGCAGATCGCCGCCCAGCCAGAGCGGAACCAGCGTCGCCAGCGATGCCAGTGAAAACACGATCCCCAGCAGCGTCGGCGAGCCGTAGCGGTCCGCGAGGCGCCCTCCGAGGTAATTGCCCAGCGAGATACCCGCCAGGATCACGCCGATGACCGAGGTCCAGGTGTACAGCGACACGCCCACGCGTGGCGCAATGAACCTGCTGGCCACCAACTCGATCACCATCGTGCAACTGCTGCTGATAAACACCAGCACGTAGGGATTCCATAGCCGCTGCCGTAATGTCATGCCACCTCCAAGCGGGAGAATAATCTGCGCCGCGACGCGCTCAGCCCTCGGGCCGGCACAATCGCGCGGCGCTGGGCGTCACTGGCCGCCGTACCTCGCGTCGTTCTGCAGATGCTCCTCGTACGTCCTGGCAAAGACGTGTGCGCCGTCTCTGGTCGCCAGGAAATACAGGTATTCGGTGTCCTCGGGCTCCAGCACGGCACGAATCGACCCCAGTCCTGGGTTGCAGATGGGGCCGGGAGGAAGCCCGGGGTTGAGATAGGTGTTGTAGGGGGACTGGACGGCGTTCAGGTCGTCGCGGAACAACTCCTGCCAGCAGTCGCCCGTCTCGGCATTGCAGCCCAGGGCATACTGCACGGTGG
>JAAYED010000280.1 GCA_012728955.1 Chloroflexota bacterium | reverse complement strand
GCCTTGCCCTTGATGTCCCACAGGGCTACATCGATGGCACTCATGCCGCCGTATACCACTGGGCCGCCGCCCAGCGCCCAAAAGGTCTCGCGGAACATCCGGTGCCACAGCTGTTCGATGCGAAAGGGATCTGCTCCCAAGGCATAGCGCTCCACCAGCTGGCGCACCATGGCGGCTCCAGCCGCGCTGCCCGTACCATAGGCCAGAGCCACCTCTCCCAGGCCATAGATGCCGGCATCGGTCCAGAGTCGCAGCATCACGAGGCTGAGGCCCTGGGCGTTATGAGGCGGCTCGATGTGATAGATCTCGGCTGACGTTATCTTCACGGACACTCCTCCAGACGGGCGTCTACTCGATCACCAGCATGGCGTGGCCATCCACACGGGGCACGGTGCACCATACACGCCCATCGGCGTACTCAAAGGGCAAGTCCTGGCCGTCCGGCGCCAGATACAGGCGGGCAGGGCGGTCGGCTGCCCTGAGGCCCACGCGCACCTGGTGCAGCGGAATAACATCCTCGATGGTATCAAACTCGAGGCCGCGCCGCTCGGGCACATAGTGCAGCAGGTGTACGATGGTCCGCGCCTGGTCGGCTTGCCGGGTGACGGTCACCTGTGCGCTGCTGGGTGCATCGCTGAGCACCATTGGCTCGGGCAGTGCCAGCCCCAGGGCCGCCGCCAGGAGTCGCTTGTACCAGAGAGGCGCCTGCAATCGATACCCCGCCATGATGGGGTGCGCGAAATAGATCACCTTGCCATCCGCCGACTGAGTGATGGCAGGGTAGGGGGCAACGTTGTTCGGGTCCATCGGGGTCTGCCGATGGGAGCAAAAGTGATCCCACTGCCGATTAAAGTAGGGACCCGTTACCGTGGCCAGCACCCTGGTGCCCTCCAGTGCCCTCGTCTCCAGGCCACGCTCGTACATCACCAACTCGGTATCCGGCAGGTCGGCGCGCAGCTCGGCGGCAGCCCGGAGATAGTCTGGATGGTTGGGTGCCTCGCCGATCACGTTCAGCCCAAACTCGGGCAGGGCGAAACGGTCGCCTGCGGGCGTCAAACCAGCGCGGTAGCTGGCAATGACCCGTCCCTCTCCCTGCAGGAAGCGGCGTACCCGGGCGGCCAGCGCCTCGTCAAAGGGAACCTTGTCGGGGAAGATGATGACCTTGTAGCGGCTCCAATCGGCACGCTGGTCGATAAAGTCAAACTGCTGATGCTCCTCCATGAGCATGCGCAACGCACCGGCGTTGCTGGAGTCGACCCTGCCATCCTCTGTGCCCACCGCTTCGACGTTGAACACGGCGATCTCGGCCTGCGGCGCGGCGTCGATACACCAGGGCTCTTTGGCCTCGACCTGCTCGTACACGCGGCCGATCAGGTCATAGGTGGGCGGGTTGAGTCTGCCCCGGGGGTGCAGCTGGTCGCCGATGCACACTGCCGCTCCGTTGGCGAGCATCTGAAAGCACTCGAACTCGAGTGCGGCCTGATTCTTGAGTGAGGAAAAATCTCCCCAGGAGGTGTGAAACTTGCCCGTCATCCCCAGGTGCGGCTTGCCCAGGGTCCGCACATACCGCACGCTGATGGGATAGTGGCTGTAGCCCCACTGGCCCGTGCTCGGCAGAGACTCGAGCTCAAAGTGTGTAAAGTAAGGCAAGCTTTGGATCGTCTGGTCGTAGCCCACATGCCCCGAATTGAAAAAGGTCATCGTGCCCGGCACGCGAGCCTCGCCGTCCTCATACAGGCGCTGGCGGGCCCGGTTACGCACGCAGGCGGCAAAGGCCTGCCGATCCTCCGCTCGGGCAGGGTCCAGCCCCTGGCGCAGCATGTCGCGCCGGCAATAGCCACACACGCACTCGCCCTGATGCAGAATGTCGTACCACAGTCCGTCGACCGCGCCGCCCAGATGCTCGATCAATTCCCGCGCCTGGTCCAGGACATAGTCCAGATAGGGCGAGTTGAGACACAATTTCTTCCAACGGGCCTCCAGCGGGCTGTGCTGCCCCAATACCCCCTCGGGCGTGACTTCCAGCCACTCTGGGTGCCGCGCCGCCGCCAGCTCATCCCAACCCACGGTGATATACACCGGGCTGGCGATGCCCACAGAGCGACAGGCCGAAACTTGCTCGCCCAGAAGGTCAAAGGTGAGCGCCGGATGTATGGCATAGCGCGAGGGCATATAGTAGACATAACCATGATGACAGCGTGCAAACAGGTTGATCGAATTCACGTGGGCCCTGCGGAGCGTCTCGACAAAGGCCTCGGCGCTCCAGTCGGCGCCCACATCGGAAATCTGACCGGC
>JAAYED010000279.1 GCA_012728955.1 Chloroflexota bacterium | reverse complement strand
TCCAATCCTGCCTCTGCCATGCGCACCAAATCGAGCTGGAGCCGTTCTCCCCCTGTGGCAGGGCGCAGGTGCCCATAGGGCCCGGCCACACTTCCATTGCGATCGTCGCCATAGTGCAGCCCGGGCTGCGCGAGGCTGGCGTTGCCCAACCTCTGGTGTGCCACAATCGTGTCATTGTGCAGATCGATCACCAACTCTTGTCGGAGAAACCGCCCAGCATCCATGGCACCTCCCCGTGCATGTTTTGCAGAGCATAGAACAAGGCGCATCCACCGTCGAACGTCAGAGGGGCGCTCGGCTCAGGTTGACATGGCTGCACCCAGAGACTAATCTGCCGCAGAGCGAGTTCAGGCAAGGAGCTTTAGCGTGATCAACAAACCCCTCCATTGCGAACAGCCTCTCGACCGTGTCAACACCTATTCCCGTCCGGCAGAGCTGCGCATCACCGACATGCGCATCGCCACCATCGTCGGCGCCCCGATGCGGTGCCCTCTGATTCGGATCGAAACGAACCAGGGCCTGGTGGGATTCGGCGAGGTGCGCGATGGCGCCAGCAAAGAGTACGCGCTGATGCTCAAATCGCGCCTGCTGGGTGAAAACCCCTGCAATGTGGACCGGGTATTCCGGCGCATCAAGCAGTTTGGCAACCATGGACGGCAGGGCGGCGGCGTGAGTGGTGTAGAGGTTGCCCTGTGGGATCTGGCAGGCAAGGCCTATGGTGTGCCCGTGTACCAGATGCTGGGGGGCAAGTTTCGTGATCGGGTGCGCGTGTATTGCGATACGGACGTGCGCGGGCGCCACACGGGCGCCGAGATGGGCGCCGCCCTGAAGGAACGGATGCGGAGGGGCTTTACGTATCTCAAGATGGATTGTGGACTGCCCCTGATCCAGGGTGAGGCCGGCGCCCTCACCGCCCCCTTGGGCTGGCTGGAACAGACCCGTTCGTCGGTGCGCTTTCCCAGTGCAGAGCTGTCTCTGGAACAACGTCAGGACCTGGCGCACCAGTGGTACCAGATCAACAACACCGCCCATCCATTTACCGGCATCCGCGTGACCGAGCACGGGCTGGACCTGCTGGAGCAGTATGTGGCGGAGGTGCGCTCGGCGATCGGCTATGACATCCCGTTAGCCACGGACCACTTTGGGCACATTGGTATTGAGGATTGCATCAAGATCGCCCGACGTCTCGACAAGTACAACCTTGCCTGGTACGAGGATCTGCTCCCCTGGCAATACACCGAGTCCTATGTGCGGCTGGCCAACAGCTGTCAGACGCCCATCTGCACCGGTGAGGACATTTACCTCAAGGAAGGTTTCGAGCCGCTGTTGGCCTCGGGTGGGGTGTCTATCATCCACCCGGACCTGTTGACCTGTGGAGGCATCCTGGAGCTGAAAAAGATCGGCGACCGGGCGCAAGAGCGTGGTGTAGCCATGGCCGTGCACATGGCCGAGTCGCCCATCGCGTGCATGGCAGCCGTACACGCCGTTGCGGCCACAGAGAACTTTGTCGCGCTAGAGAACCATTCTGTGGATGTGCCCTGGTGGGATGATCTGGTCACCGGCTTGCCCAAGCCCATCGTACAGAACGGGTACATCTCTGTGCCGGATGGACCCGGACTGGGGATCGAGTCGCTCTGCGACGAAACCATCGCCGCGCACCTCGATCCGGCGGACACCGGGCTCTGGGAGCCGACAGCGCAGTATGATCGGCTGGATTCTCACGACAGACT
>JAAYED010000278.1 GCA_012728955.1 Chloroflexota bacterium | reverse complement strand
GATTTGAGCGCCAGCATGCGGGGCGTCGTGGCATCGCCAAATGGCTGGAGGATGGGGTCGACGCCGTCGGCACTCGGATTGTGCAATCGCCATTATCGGGCGGGCCCAATGGCTGTTCAGGATGCTGCCTCTTCCGAGTAACACACGCCGGGCACCGGGCGCGGTGGAAAGGTCAGCTCGACGCCCTCCTTGTGCAGGGCCTGCTCCAGTGCCGGCGGATCAGGGTGCAGGGCGATGATCGTCCCGCCACCACCGGCACCGGCCAGCTTGGCGCCCCAGCTACCATGCGCCAGCGCGCGGCGAATCAGCTGCTCGTTGGCCTCACCCGAGCCTCCCAGGGCTCGTTGAATGGCGTGATTCTCGTTCATCAGGCGGCCCAGCCTGGGCCATTCCTGGAGCAGGAGCGCCTTTTTCCCCTCCTGAGCCAACCGCGTGATCTGCTCGTAACCGTCCCGCACCTCGCGGTCCCCCTCCAGCCAGCGCTCCCGCAAAGGCCGGTGCACCGCATCAGAGGAGTGCTGCTGCCCGGTGTGTGCCAGCAGCATGGGGAGGTGCGGCACATAACGATCCAGCGGCTCTACGGTGGCGTACAGCTCTTCGGCGGCGTGCCGATAAAAGGCCTTGCCCCGAAAGTCCATATAGTTGAGCCCACCAAAGGTGCACATGTACGCATCCTGATATCCGCAGATGATGCGCAAATGGTTCAGCTCGGTATAGCGCGCCAGCTCGGCGATGCGGTAGTGACTGTAATCGTGTCCCTGATAGCGCAGCAGCGCCGCCAGGATGGCCACGGTGAGGGCTGTAGAGCTGGACACGCCCGAGCCCATCGGGATCTCGGAAGAGTAGCGGATTCGACAGTGCAGCTGATCCGTGCGGATATAGTCCAGCACGGAACGGGCCACGTCGAACAGATCGCCCCGCAGGCGCAGGTCGTCCTCGGTGCGCACCTCAAAGGTCACCCCCGCCGTCTCGAGCAACAGACCGTCACAGGGGGTCACGCTGGCGTGCGCACGAAAGGGCACTGTGCAGGAGATGACCGCCCCGCCGTACATATCGGTAGGGTTGCCGATGATGCCGCAACGGCCCGGCGCAGAACAATGGATACCTGTCATGACCTAGAGTTCGCGCGCCTTGCGCTTGAGATACTGGCGCACCATGTAACCGTACTTTTCGTCCGCCAGCGCAAAGTCGATAAAGGTCGTAAAGTAGCTCTCAAAGTTGCCGATGTCATAACGACGCTCGCCAGGCTGGAGCGTGACCCCCATGATGCGCTGGCCGAGCTGCTTGAGCAGGCGGATCGAATCGGTGAGCTGGAGCTCTCCCTTGCGATCCGGCGCCGTACGACGAATGGCCTCGAACACCATGGGGCTGAACACATAGCGGGCCGCGATGGCCAGGGTGCTGGGGGCGGCACCCGGCGCGGGCTTTTCCACCAGGTCATCGATTTCAAAGGCCACAGAGGTGTCGGCTCCCGCTACCGGGGCGACTATGCCGTACCGATAGGTCTCCTCAGGGCTGACGTGCTCCAGCGCAATGGTGCAACCGGCACCGGAGGAGAGATGTACCTCGACCATTTTGGCCAGCAGGCCGGTACCGGAACCGTTCTTGATGATCGAATCGCCCAGCGCCACCACAAAGTTGTCATCGCCCACAAAGCGCTCGGCGCGGCGCACGGCATCGGCCAACCCCAGGGGGGTGCTTTGCCGGGTGTAAAAGTAGCTTGCCTCTGTGCTGGTATAGGCCAGCTCATCCAACAGCGTGTAACTGTCTGCCGCAGAGAGCACACGCACCAACTCCGGATCCGCATCAAAGTGGTCCTCTATGGCGCTCTTTTTGCGCCCTGTGACGAACAGGATCTGGTCCAGCCCGGCCTGTTCCAGCTCCTCGACCACATACTGCACCACCGGGCGACGGCCGACCGGAAGCATCTCCTTGGGCTGGGACTTGGTGGCCGGCAACAAGCGGGTGCCCATGCCCGCAACAGGGATGACAGCCTTGACGATCGCTGACATGGAAACAGCCCCCTCTATGACCGACGCTCTGTGGCGCCGAGTTCGTTCATCAGTTTGCGGAAAGCGGTGGTCGCGACCTCAAAGAGCTCCGGGCCCGAATCGCCGCGAAAGTCTCCAGCCATGCGCAGATGGGGCTCTAACGAGGCAAAGCCGTCAAAGTCAGAGTTCACCAGCGCCCGCACCAGCTCCGCCAGTTCGCCGTCCCCCTCCCCAGCCGGTACCACCCTGCCCTCCTCGCGGAGTGCATCCTTGATGTGCAGGTACTCGGTATAGGGCCGCAGCAACTCATAGCCATCGGTAAAAGGACGCACGCCACAGAGCACAAAATTTGCCGGATCAAAGGTAAAGCGCAGCCGCGGCGTATCAAAGGTCTTTAACAGATCCAGGCAACGAGAGGGCACATCGCCATAAATATGTCGCTCGTTTTCATGCAGCAGGGTCACGGGGTGCCCCATGGAAGCCTCGAGCAACGCCTCTATGCGACGCATCACCTCGTCGCGGTGCGCCTCGGCCTCACCTTCCGGTACAAAGAAGGAAAACAGCCGGATGTAGGGCGTCTGAAAGTACTCGGCCAGCATCACAGCGCGCTCAAAGGCCTTCAGATGTGGCTCAAAGGGGTCATCGATCCTGATCTTGCCGATGGGCGACCCGATGGCGGAAATGCCAATGCCGCGGCTGTCGAGCGCAGCCTTGACCTGGCGTACCTGCTCGTCGCTGAGATCCAGCACGCCGGTGTTCCACACGCCACGAAACTCCAGGAAGCGAATACCCAGCCGCTCCAGAACATCCAGTTGCTCATTCAGGTCGGCAGAAATCTCATCCGCAAAGCCGGACAGTTGAAACATGGCGCACTCTCCTCATGAGGATAGCTGCAGGCTCTCGACTGACTGTAGCAGAAAGAACACCGGCAGACAACCGTTGGGCTGCCTGCCGGTGTATAGCCACTCATAATAGATCCCAGGCGTCGTCAGGATCTGGCGGATCTGTCACTTTTTCTGGGGGCCTGCAAGGAGACCAGTGTCCTCCCTGCTGGCACTACGCAGGTCTCGCAGCCCCTGACCCAACGCGCCGCCAATCTCGGGCAGTTTCACTGCGCCGAGCAGCATCACCCCGATCAGTAGTATGGTCAGCACTTCTGTCAGGCCGAAATGCCCCATCCCATGCACCTGCCTTCCGCCAGCACCGTCCGCAACAGCGGAAACCGCTGTCAGGCCTCTGGACCGGACTGCTCCGTGGGCGCGGCACTCTCGCTGCTCTCTGTCACTGCGGGCGTT
>JAAYED010000277.1 GCA_012728955.1 Chloroflexota bacterium | reverse complement strand
ATTCGACATCGGGCCCAACGTCCTGGCTGACACGCCTGACGGGCTGATCGGCTCGACCACACGATACGAGTACGCCGGGCGGCGGGCGAGGCCGGCACCAGGCACGGGGGCGGGCTCACGGTTGAGTGACCGAGGCGTTGCCCGCATGGTCGAGATCGTCGCGGCTGTCCGGGAGGCCGTGGGTTGGGACGTTTCCCTGTGCATCGATCACTTTGGGCACGGGTATCTCACCGCCAAGGAGGTCATTCGCCTTGCCAGGGCGCTCGAGCCCTATGGCTTGGCCTGGATGGAGGATCCCATGCCCTGGTGGGATATCGAGGGCCATCGGCTGGTGACACGCGCCATTGACGTTCCCACCGCTGCTGGCGAAGAGCTCTATCTCCTGAGCGGGTTCCGCCAGATGATCGAGACGCGTGCGGTGGATATTCTCCACCCAGACCTGCTCACCTCAGGGGGTATGCTGGAGACCAAGCGTATTGCCGACTATGGCGAAGAGTATGGCCTTCCTACCGCGCTGCACTTTGCCGGCTCTCCCATCGCCTTTATGGCCAATGTCCACTGTGCTGCAGCAGTCTCCAGTTTTGTGGCTCTCGAGAACCACGCCCTTGACCTGCCTTTCTGGCAGGATCTGGTGACTGGCTTGGACAATCCTCTGATAGTGGATGGCTATGCCATGGTGCCCGATGCGCCCGGACTCGGAGTTGATCTCGACTATCAGGGGATCGAGGCGAACTTACGATATCCCGGGCTGTTCGAGCCCACCTCCCAGTGGGATACACCCAAGTATGGGTTCTAACGCCCCCCTGGCCCCGTGATTGGGGAGTGATCGGGAGCGAGTCCAATTCGAACGGTGCAAGTCATGATCATCAAGAATCGGGAAGAACTGATCTCGCATGGCAACAGGGAGGGGCGAGCTCTGGCCCTCGACATCCTGGAGGGTGGGCTGGCCGCCTCCGATCCCTATGCCAACACATGCAAGCTCATCCGCCGGGTCGGCAACCGACTGTACGTTGGCGGCCAGCCCGCTATGGACGTCTCGGGCTATGGGGATGAGGTCATCGATCTGGACCAAGTGGAGAACGTCTATGTGATCGGCGCGGGCAAGGCGGTGCAGTTTCAGGCCCTCGCTCTGGAAGACATTCTGGGAGACAGGTTGACCGCTGGCGCTATCACTGTCAAGCACGGTGAGGAACACCTGCTCAAGCGTATCGAGGTCACCGAGGGCGCGCATCCGGTGCCCGATGAGGGATCGGTGAGCGGGGCCGCCAAACTGGTGGATATCGCCAGGCGCGCGACCGCCCGCGACCTGGTCTTTACGGTGTTCTCAGATGGTGCGTCCTCCCTCTCTCCGCTGCCTGCGCCGGGGATTACGCTGGATGATCTGCATACGCTCTACCGGCTGGCGATCAAGTATGGCAGCCAGAGCATCATCATCCGGCCCATGAGCTACTTTTCCCAAGTGGGCCGTGGCCGCATCATGCGTCACATCCAGCCGGCGCGCAGCATCAACCTGATCATGCAGGTGGGCCTTTTTGAGCGCTGGCATGGCCGCATTCCCACCTCCAGCTCCTTTGTTCCCAGCTGGCCCTCGGGCGCAGCGCACATGCGCGAGGATGTGCCCGCCTTCCGGGCCCAACCCTGGTACAGCGAGCTTCCTGCCGCCATGCGGGATGTCTTTGATCGTATGGATCTGTCCTATGACGCTCCGCCGCTGGAAGAATTTGCACACATGCGAATGAGCTTCTGGCAACCCATCGATCTCTATCAGATGGTGGAGGGTGCCAGGGCCCGCGCCGAGGAGCTGGGGCTCAAGGGCATGGTGATGTGCTCGCACTTGACCGCCGTGTCCAGTGAGGCGGCCAATGTGCTTGCTCAAGTGGCCTGGGAATGCGAAAAGTATGGCCGTCCCTTTGCGCCGCCGGTGGCCATGATCACCGGTGGGCACCTGGAGGTGCCCGTGGGCAATGCCACGGGGGTAGGGGGGCGCAACCAGGAGTTCGCCCTCGCCTGGGGGGCGATGCTCGCTGCAGGGCGCATAGCCAGCCAGCGGGTGGTGGTGGCAGCGGTGGATTCGGACGGGACCGATGGGCCCGGCACCCAGCTTGCAGGAGGCGAGCCACTGTGCATGGCGGGTGGCGTGGTAGACGGTTCGCTGCTGGATGAAGCCCGTGAGGCGGGGATCGACATCCGCGCCGAGCTGGCCAATCACAACGCCACAATGCCCCTGGTTCGGCTCAAGAGCGCCATTTTTACTGGGAACACCGGCACGTGTCTGGGAGACCTGCGCGTGGCCGTTGTGCTCTAGCACGGGAATCTACTTGCGAGGAGACGGAACAACATGGGAGATCGGATCACCAAGGTCAGCGCCAGAGAGATCCTGGCAAACCGAGGCCTGGTTTCACTCCAGGTGCGCGTCGAGACAGAGAGCGGGGCGTCAGGTACCTCTACCCCCGAGTCCGGCGTTTCTACAGGCACCTACGAAGCGGCCTTTGTGTTGGATGGTGGTGAGCGATATCACGGGCTTGGGGCGCGCAAGGCGGCCGAGAACGTGAACACCGAGATCGCGGACGCCGTTGTGGGCATGGATGTCACCGATCAGGCGGGCATCGACGCCGTGATGATCGACTTGGATGGAACGCCCAACAAGGCACGGCTGGGCGCCAACGCCATTGTAGGAGTATCGCTGGCTGTTGTGGCGGCAGCCGCCCGGAGCTGTCGCCTGCCCCTCTACAAGTATCTGGGCGGGCCTGACGCTCTGACCATGCCCGTGCCCATCGTGGGCATCGGCACCGGCGGGCGCTATCGTGACCCCGGGACCTCTCGCTGGCTCAAACCCAGCTATGAGTTCACACCGTGGGGCGCTGGCAGCTATTCCGAGGCGCTGTACTGGGGATGGCAGGCTACGGAAGAGACCGTCAAGATCCTGCGGCAGAAATATCCTGGCCGGTTCAACCCTGCCTATCGCGGTGTGGCGCTGGCCGGTGTGATCGATCACGACCGCGAGCTGCTGGAGATCATGACCGAGGCGATCGTGCGCAGTGGGCACGAAGGGCAGATGGGCATCTATTTTGACTGCGCTGCGGACTGTTACTATGAGCGGGATATCGAGCGCTATGTGGGGCTCTTTTCTGCGGGCGAAAAGACGCGTGATGACGTCATTGCATTGCTCAAGGACTTTGTGGAAAAGTATCCCATCACCTCGCTCGAAGATCCTCTGCACGAGCGCGACCTTGAAGGGCATGCCCTGGCCGTCAAAGAGCTGGGTATCGAGGTGGTGGGGGATGACCTCTTTACCACCAACCCACAGCGCCTGCGTGAGGCCATCGCCGTGGGTGCGGCCAACTCGATGGTGCTCAAGATCACGCAGATCGGTACGGTCACCGAGGCGCTGGACGCCTGTCGCCTCGCGCATCTGAACGGCTATAACGTGCATCCCTGCGGCAGCCGCGGTGACAATGCAACCATCGGAGACTTTTCTGTGGGCCTGAACGCGGGCCAGGTGCGCGGTGGCGATCGTAACCACTTGATCGCCATCGAGAATGAGCTGGGCAGCAGCGCCCGCTGGATGGGCCGCGCTGCGTACAAGGGGTGGCGAAACAGCCAGGCTTGCTGAACACACACCGGGGAGGTGCCATGGTACTCGCAGCCAATGGAATCGCACGGATTCTGCTTCAAGAAGGCGTCGAGTGGGTTACCACGTTTCCAACCTGTTGCGTGAACAACGCCCTGGGACAGGAGGGCGTGCCGATTCTCATGATGCGCGATGAGCGCTATGCCGTAGGCGTCGCAGACGCCTACTCGCGGGTTACCGACGGCACTAAAATCGGTGTGTGTACCGTCATGGGTGGCATCAATGCCGCCGGACTGCAGATGGCATATGGAGCACTGGCGCAGGCCTATGAGGACTCGTCGCCAGTGCTCTGTATCACCGATGGCGTGCCCCCCGGGGCGGGCGGACGTGGTCGCTTTGACATGCCAGGAGCCCTGGCTGATGTCTGCAAGTGGATCGGTGTGATCGATCGCCCCGAACGGGTACCCGAAGTCATGCGGCGCGCCTTTACGGCGCTCCGCTCAGGGCGCCGCGGGCCGGTGCTGGTGACCATCCCGCGCGGGATGGGCGAGTATGACGAGCTGGCGCATCCCTATCAGCCGGTCAAGGGTTGGCGGTCGGCGCCGGATCCCGCGGATGTGACAGCCGCCGTGGATGCTCTTTTGGCGGCACAGCACCCGCTGCTGTATGCCGGTGAGGGGGTGTTTTACGCGGGGGCTACCGAGGCCCTGCTTGCGCTGGCGGAGTATGCCGAGCTGCCTGTGATGACCACGCTCAAGGGTTTGAGCGCTTTTCCGGGCGGCCATCCCCTTTCAGTGGGCGTGCGAGGTGACTTGGCTGCGCACTTTATGCGTGGATGCGACACGTTGCTGGCGGTGGGGACCAGTCTGTACCAGGGACACTTTCGGCAGGCGATCCCTGATGCCGAGAACAAGGTGATCATCCATTGCACAAATGATGCCGAGGACATCAATCGCATCTATCCTGTGGACTGTGCCGTGCTGGGCGACGCCCGTCTGACGCTGGAGGCGCTGCTTGAGGAACTGCAGCGGCGGGCGCCCCGGGCGAACAAGCCCCAGTTGCGCGCGATGATCGCTGCCCGCAAACAGGACATGATGTCGGCATATGCCCCTGCACTGGCCAGTAATGAGACGCCCATCAATCCCTATCGCGTGTATGCGGACATGTTCCGGGTGCTCGACCCACAGAACAGTTTTGTGACCCACGATTCGGGTGGAACGCGTGACCAACTGAGCACCATCATCGAAACGCAGATTCCCCACGGCTTTATGGGCTGGGGAAACGTATCGACCTTGGGCTTTGGCCTGGCCGCCGCCATGGGGGCCAAACTGGCCTATCCGCAGCGCCAGGTAGTGAACGTCACCGGAGATGCCGGCGTTGGCTACATGCTGGGGAACATGGAGGCGCTGGTTCGGGCAGGGATCGGCGTGACCACTGTGCACATCAACAATGGTGGCTTTGGTGGTTACGGCCCCGGCTTTTGGGGAGGCGGTCACGATCCGTACACCTGCGAGGTCTGTGACCACAGTACAGCAGATATCTCACGGGCGGTAGAGGCGCTGGGTTACTATGCAGAGGATGTGAGCGAGCCCGACGAGATCGTCCCAGCCTTTCGGCGTGCACTGGAGCAGAATGCCCAGGGACGCCCCGCTTACTTAGAGTTTCTGTGCAGTCAGTACCCTGTGTTTGGAGCCTGGGTGACCGCTTGATCGCAGCCGCCGCCATGTACAGCCTGTGGCCCATTGGTGCCCGCCAGGTGATGGGTAGCGGGGCGAGCCCCCTGCAATGGAGGTGCTGATATGAACGTCATCGACAGGTGGAGCCAGGGAGATGCACTGGCCAATGGCCATCGTATCCACTACTACCGTTCGGGTGGGCCGGGCCAGGCGATATTGCTGGCCCATGGCATCACCGACTCGGGCGAGTGCTGGCCCCTGGTGGCAGAGGCGCTTGCCCCTGAATACGACGTCATTGCCTGGGATGCCCGCGGGCATGGTCGCTCTGAAACACCGCGCGCGCCCTTCTCGACCGTAGACCAGGCTAACGATCTGATCGGCCTGGTCGCCGCCTTGCAGCTCGACAAGCCTGTGGCCATAGGTCACTCGATGGGCGCCAACACCGTTGCCAATGCGGCTTTTTTGCAGGCATCGCTGTTCAGCCGGATCGTGTTGGAGGACCCCCCCTGGCGCGACCCGGTTCCCGGAGAGCCCGTCCGCGGCGTGGCGAGCTACCAGCAACGCCTGGCCGACTATCATGCCCAGACCGTCTCCGAGTTGGCGGCCTATGGTCGGGCGAATCGCGAGGGGTGGAGCGAGCACGAGTTCGAGCCGTGGGCCCGCGCCAAACACCTTTGCCGCGCCGAAACCCTGGAGCGCATGGTCCCCGGGGGGCCATCCTGGCGGGAGGTGGCCCGTGGCATCGGTTGCCCGGTGCTCCTGTTGACCGGTGAGCCTGACTTTCAGGCATCGGTTGGTTTAGGCGCCATCATTACGGCCGCTGTGGCCAAAGAAGCGCAGAGTCTGCTGCAACAGGGCAGGGTGGTGCACATCGCCCACGCAGGGCACAACATTCGGCGCGAGAACACCGCGGACTATATCGCCGCAGTACGCAGCTTTCTTCGCGAGCCATAAAGCGCAGAATTTGGCGACACGATCTTCACACCTTGCTCACAAGCTACTGCCATACTGTTTGTGCGTTACCCAGAAGGTAGCGTGAATATGGCAGGAGGTTGCGAGATGAAACGTTTGCTGACGGCTGGCTTGGCGTTATTGGTGGTGTCGGCCCTGGGGTTGGGCATCGCCCACTCGGCATGGGCCCAGGAGCCAGAGGAAGAGGCTACCGCAGAGACCAGTGTTCCAGCTGGGCGGCCATTGGGGATGCGGGGCGCTGGCGAGGCGGTGATGGAGGCGATTGAGGAGACGTTGGGCCTGACGCGGGACGAGATCCGGACCATGCGTGAAGACGGCCAGACGCTTGCCGAGATCGCAAAGGAACAAAAGGTTGATCAAGAGGACCTGGCGGAGGCCATTCTGGAGGCCAAGACCGAGCAGATCGAGCAGGCAGTGACCGATGAAGAGATCACGCGCGAGCAGGCAGACTGGCTGATCGCCCGTGACAAGGCAATGGTCGAGTTCGAGCTGACCGATCCCTTCCCTGGTGGCTTTGGCATGGGTCCTGGCGGCGAGCGTGGACATGGGCACGGGCACGGCATGCGTGGCGGCCCAGAGGGATTTGGCCCTCGCGGGATGCAGGGACAGGGCCCTGCGTCTGCACCAACGGAAACCGAGTCCGAGTCCTGAGCTGTCTACTCCTCCCTGACAGCATCTGAAGACAAGAGAGCCGGCGAAAGCCGGCTCTCTTCTATTGGAAGAGCAGCAGTTTGTGGCCGTCCCGTTCAATCTGTCGGCGGGATACCCGCTTCACAGGGGACGCCCGTCTGGCACAGGCCGCAGGCATAGCCGTCAAAGCCAAAGCGCTCCCGCACCACCGCACGCGTTGTATTCAGGTGCGCCTGACAGAGCCGTTTATCGTGACCCTGCTCCGAGATGGCGCCAACGGGACAGCGTGTAATGCACACTCCGCAGGTGCCCCGGCTATAGTACAGACAATAGGCATGGGGATCAGAGTATGGCCTTGACGCTGGGGGGATTGGCATACGTGCCACGACGGATCCCAGCCGATGGGCCTTGCCCGCCGGCGTAATCAGACCGTCGCACAGGCCAAAGGTGCCCAGGCCACAGGCGTGCGCAATGTGGCGCTCTGACCACAGGGATGCAATCACAAAGCGCTCCGAGTCTACCGTGTGAAAGGCTGGCAAGAGCGTAGGACAGGCTGCCGGGTAACCGGCATCCTCCAGCGCGGCAACGACCTGGTCCTTGAGGCTGGTGTTAAAGGCCTCACCGAACATGCGCGATCGAGCCCAACGTTCGGAGGGGTATACCGTCTCCGTACGGTTGTCGCCCCGGGTAGCCTCCGTTTGCGGAAGCACCCAACTGATCACGGCCACCTCGCTGGGCTCTGCCTCCAGGTCGGGATGCGCCATCATCAGAGCCTGCAGAGGCGTCCAATGGGCAGGATCCACCGTTTGCTTAAAGGTCTCAAAGATCGAATCGTCGCCCCGCGCAAAGGCGACCAGCGGTGGATCCCACGCCGGTTCTGACAGGTTGCCCTGCATGGCATTACCCGGTCCGCCGGCGAGCTCGGTGACGACTTGCCGGATCCACTGGGACAGTGCTGTTGCATCCTGAGGCATGTGCATTTCTCCCCAATGGTTCCCGTTCGGCGCCTGACGCCGAACGGGAACCACGGCATCATTCACTTTACTTGGGCAAACAGCTCGGCGTACAGTTTGCTGATGGCCTTGGGTCCTTCCCAGGAATCGGCCTCTGCCAGCTCTGCGCCCCGTGAACCCAGCACTTCGGGCAGCACGTCGCCATCAAACCCGTCACGGCTCACGATGGTGAGCCACTTGACCAGATCGATAAAGCCCTCGCCGGGCAGGCATCGGTCGCCATCCTCCATGGTGTCGCGCTGAATGCCATGTGGCAGGTCGAACACGTGGAGCATGAGGGGCAGCCCCTTGACCTTGTGCAGCGTCTCATAGTCACCATCGGTGCCCGCCCACCAGTGGATGACATCCAGGATCAGCCCCACGTTGGGGCGATCCACGCGACGGATCAGCTCCAGCGCTGGATCGAGGCCAATCACCCAGGGATACATGATCTGGCGCGGACGAGGCCTGCCGACCTGGGGGCCCAGAAACTCAAAAACCAGGTCGACATTGTGACGTGCCAGCATATCGGCATAGGCACGAAACTTGGCGACCAGCCAGTCCCATTCGCCCTCGCCGACGGTCTTGGGCCAGCGATTGGGCGCGCTAAAGCCCGCCTTGGTCACCAGGCAGCCCAGCGCTGCGATACGCTCCTCTGCCTTTTGAAGCGCCTGCTCCCAGGCCTCACCCTCCAGTGCGTAGGACACCCCCGGGTTGATAGTGGAGACCGCCATGTTGTGCTTTTTCATCAGATCTTTGAGCTCGCAAATCGCGTTGCGGCCCATGTAGGCATCGACCAGATCGGCACCCATGGGGATCGAGCCGAACCCCAGCGCTCCACCGATGGCCACGCGGTCCTCAAAGCTCAGCCTGCTCGGAAAGTTCCCAACTGTAAGACGCATCGGTTCCCTCCTGTCGGATAGTTCGTAACCAGCGACACGCCCGATAGTGTAACCTTTGAGCTATGTAGCTGCAACGGTATTGGCCGGGGACGTGCCGCGAACACCAGCACGTCAAAAGTGAGGCATGCATCCTGGAATCGGGCGCAGTGCCCGGTTGCTCCCGCTCTGGCACTGATCCAGCGCCACGAACATTGCGGCCGCGAGGTGCTCCTCGCGGCCGCCTTCATTATCCGGAGCGGGTTGCTGCTTTAAGAACGCCTGCGCTCACATCGCACTCTGTAGCTCGTGTGCGGCCGCTGCGGCCTTACTTGCAAAAGATCGCATCCAGGAACAGATAGCGATCCCGGTGCTCTTCCGGTTCAGCACCACTCTCGACGTTCAAAACCATGACCTGGGGTGCATCGCCGCGATTGATAGCAGGCCATTCGGGCAAACCGGGTCCGTTGGGATCGCCACGCAGCACAAAGTTGGCAAAATACTGCTGCATCAGCTCAGAGAGAGCATAGTCCTCTTTTGTCCAGGCATAGACCTTGTTTGTGGCCAGGTTGCCCAGAGCATACTCGATCTCGGCCGAGTGCACTGCTCCCCTGGGCTGTGGCCGAGCCATGGCTTTGGCAGCCTCCCCGCGGACAACGCCCCCTGCCAGTGCCGGTACCGCGTCGGCGAACTCGGGGGTCATCGGGGGACGAGGGCGCGCATAGTAGTAGCGGTAGACGGGGCTGTTGCCCGTGTTGGCGTGGGCATCGCTCCACTTCCAGGTGCTGTACCCCAGAAACGAATCGCCAGCCAGGTCCGTAGCGGATTGGAGGGTCTGCTCCGGGTCGCCTGCTGGATACAGGCGCAGCGCCTCCTCTGCAGCATCTCCGAAGCGTTTACGCACTGCCTCGGCATAGCTCTCGGCAGAGATCTCGGGGCCGCCCGTCAGGGCGGCGTATCCCATCTCTTCCGAGTTCCAGCCCACCAGGAGCGGCACCTGAGCCTGTTCGCCCGCCTTGAAGGTATCCAGCAACGGCTTGTCCAGCAGGTACCCGTCCAGTGTACCGATGGCGGCGCCTGGTGAGACGCGGTTGGCCGCCTCCAGCAGCTCCATGGCAGGCATAGCGCGCAGCTCCGCCAGGGTTTCGCATCCCACTGCTTGGGCAAGTTTCACCCCTCGCTCTTCGGATTCGGCAAGCGGCAATGGCGCCAGGGCGGGGGGCAGCGCCGATCCGCTTTCACCGATCGCGCCGGCAATCAAGCCGCGCGACAGCGGCGAACAGTGCAGGACGCTCACCGAGATGGATCCTGCCGACTCGCCCGCAATGGTAATGCGCTCGGGATCTCCACCAAAGGCGGCGATGTTCTCGCGGACCCATTGGAGCGCGGCAACCTGGTCCAGATAACCATAATTGCCCGACGCCTTGTTGGGCGACTCGGCGGTGAGCTCGGGGTGCGCAAAAAAGCCAAATACGTGCAGGCGATAGTTGACCGTCACCGACACGATGCCTCGCCGGGCCAGTGCCTCACCATCATAGCGCGGCTCTGAGCTGTCACCGGCGATGTTGCCGCCACCATAGTAGTACACCAGAACGGGTCGGCGCTCCTCCGCGGACTGGGCCGTGGTCCAGATATTCAAAAAGAGGCAGTCCTCGCTGACGTCCGGCGAACGAAAGTTCATGTCGCCAAAGGGACGCAGTTGCATCGGTCGGGCACCGAACTGATCGGCTTTGCGTACGCCCTCCCAGGGAGCCAGTGGTTGGGGCGGTTTCCAGCGGAGATCACCTACTGGGGGCGCTGCAAAGGGCACACCCAGGAACATGCGTAGATCCCCTTCTCCGCAGATGCCCTCCAACTCGCCATATGCCGTTTGGACCTTGGTTGCGATCGCCATAGCGAACTCCTTTCAGCGTTGGATTGGCGGTCAGCCTTGACGCTGCCATTGTATCGCTGGCACGCCGGCGACTCAAGCAGTTCTCGGCTCAGCCCGCCCCCTGGTCGGAGCCGGCCTCTGTTGTGCAGGGCCCGTCCGCCTTGCTGCGATAGTCGGCAATGGCCTGGCGCAGCGCCTTGGGAGCCAGCACTGAGCACTCCAGCTTGCCCTCGGGCAGCCCTCCCAGTGCCCTCTCGACATCCTCCTCAGCAATTGCCTCGGCCTCCTCCAGGGTCAGGCCGGTGGCAATCTCTGATGTTATGGACGTAGAGGCGATGGCCGCGACACAGCCAAAGGCCAGGATACGAACCTCGCTGAGCCGGTTGTCCTCCACTCGAATGTACATGTCGACCTGGTCGCCATGGATGTCGCTCTTGATGCTGGCAAAGCCATCAGGATTCTCCAAGCGGCCAACGTTTCGCGGATTGACAAAATGGTCCATCACGACATCGGTATACATAAGGCAACACCCCATCGATAAGGTAGTCGGTCGGTGACTGATTCACCTGCCTGTAACTATACGCAAGCATCTGCCAGAGCCAATAGAGGAGGGCGGGCGGAGATTAGACAGTTTGATCATGTGTCACAATAGTCCAGTTCCGCCCGGCTCCCTCAACAGAAGACTTGGTTTACTAGCGTTAGCTGCTCGGTTACAGTGGGGAGTGTCAAGAGGAACTGGGCTGACTGGGCTCGCAATCCACCGGTCGATGCGAACGTTGACTCTATTCCCATGCTAGAGATCACCACGGCCAGCCGGGCCTGATGTGCAAGCGGGCGTGCACAGGGCACGCCCTCAGGATGACAGCGATTCCATCATGTGCGGAGGTGTACGGTGACAGAGGCGGTTTCTCTCTTTCAGTTTGAGCGATCTGCAGACAAGGGCAAGGCAAGTTTGCGCATCGATAGCTCGGTGCGCGGTGCCGATCCCATCTCTCCTTACTTGTTTGGCAAGTTCTGCGAGCATCTGGGGCACAACATCTATCAGGGTATGGATGCCTGCGTTCTGTTTAACCCCACCTTTGGAAAGTGGATTTTTGGCGGTGGCACGGACCGCGCCAATGGAGGCATGTACGAGGGAGGCGACCCCGCCAGAATCGCCGTACAGGTTGCGGAGCGATGCCAAAGGTTCGGCTTGCCAAACTGGCGCCTCCTGCTGGACGAGTACGTAGATGGGTTGGCCTTTGGCTGGTTCCGCCTGGGCACCAGGGAGACTGTGCGCGTCAGCCCCGACACCGGTGCGTATGGCGATCGTGCACAGCGGATCGAGGTACTGTCGGCCGAGTGCGGAGAGCGTGGAGTCGCCCAGTGGTGCTACCTTCCTCTGCATCGAACGCGTAAGTTCGTCTACCGTTTGGTTGCGCGGGCTGCCGACTCGGTAGAGGCGACACTGACCCTGGCGTCCGTAAGTGCTAATGGGGAAGACGCCTGTGTTGTCGCAAGTGATACCATTGCGCTGGGGAATGATTGGCGCACGGTGGAAGGCACTCTGGACATCTCCGATGATGCGAAGCTGGATGAAAATGGGCTCTATCGCATTGCGCTGACCGTTACGACGCCATCGAACCTGGTGATCGATCGCCTGCTGGTGTATCCCGCCGATCACATCAACCATGCCGATCCCGAGATTATCGGCATGTTGCGAGACGCACGCCTTCCCCTGCTGCGCTGGCCTGGGGGTAACTTTGTTTCCGGTT
>JAAYED010000276.1 GCA_012728955.1 Chloroflexota bacterium | reverse complement strand
TGGACACCACATCCACATAGGGCTCGCGCCCGGCAGACTCATAGTGCACAAAGCGACTGGAATCGTTAGCGTGCACCCAATCGGCCATCGCCTCGTGGTTGGGTCCATACCCGGACTCGTTGCCCAGCGACCAGCAAATAATCGAAGGGTGGTTCCGGTCGCGCGAGACCATCCTGCTCACACGATCCACATAGGCATTGCGCCAGGCAGGGTCGTGACTGGGCTTGTCCCAGACACCGTGCGTCTCCAGGTTCGTCTCATCGATCACATACAGTCCATAGGTATCGCACAACTCCAGCAAGTAAGGGTCGTTGGGATAGTGTGAGGTGCGCACGGCGTTGATGTTGTACTGCTTCATGAGCAGAATGTCCTTGAGCATGGCCTCCCTGGGGACTGCCTTGCCCGCGTACGGGTCGTGGTCATGACGGTTGACGCCAAAGAGCAGCACGGGAACGTTGTTGATGTACAGCTGGCCATTGCGCAGCTCGACGGTGCGGAAACCGACCCGCGTGGCATGCCCTTCCAGCACGGAGCCATCCACGTCGATCAGCTCCAGGGTCAGCTCGTAGAGAGCAGGCGTCTCAGCCGTCCACTGGCGCGGTTTGCTGACGGGCCATGAAGCAGAGACCTCGGCATCTGCGCCAGCGGCCACAAGTGCTTCTCCAACCCGCTCCCGCAGTGTCTGCTCACCTTGCGCATCGCGCAGTGTGGCCCATACCGCTACTGTGCGGTCCTCGTTACTGGCGTTGCTGATCCAGGCGCGCACATCCAGTACACCGTCCCTATAGTCATTGCTGAGGGGCGCGGCAATGTGATAATCGCGCAGGTGGACAGGCGGCCGGGCGGTGAGGAACACATCACGAAAGATCCCCGCCAGGCGCCAGTGGTCCTGGTCCTCCAGATAGGTACCATCGGACCAGCGAAACACCCTGGCGGCCAGCAAGTTAGAGCCCGTCTTGAGGAAGGGGGTCAGATCAAACTCTGCGGGCAATTTGCTGTCTTGGCTGTAGCCCACAAACTGTCCGTTGAGCCAGAGATAAAATGCTGACTCGACACCTCCAAAAGTAACCGAGACGCACTTATCGACCCAGTCATCTGGCAGATCAAAACGCACCCGATAGCTGCCCACCTCATTGGTGTCGTGGGGCACTTGGGGCATCTCATCCGGCGGGAAGGGATACTGAACGTTTACATACTGTGGGTAGCCATAGCCCTGCATCTGCCAGTTGCTGGGAACAGGGGTCTCTTTCCAGTCGGAGGCATCATAGTTTTCCGCTTCGAACCCTTCAGGTGCCTCGCTGGGGTTGGGTGCCCAGAAAAAGCGCCACTGTCCGTTGAGCGACTTGATCCATGGGGACGAATCCCTGCAGCCCGCCAGGGCCTCCCGGGGGAATGGCGTGCTGGTAACACGCATGGGCAGACGGTTGATGGCAAATACTTCCGGGTTCTCCCAATCGTTGATATGCGCTGTCATGCTGGTCCTCCTTTGTGGCGCCCAGCGGCAGGCTACTGCCCCGCCGACGGTTTTCCTTTGGACAATTCCTGCGCCTGCTCGGCTCGCAACCTCCGGCCCGCAGGCTGAGCCTTGAGCGGGATGGGCTCATCGTTGCCAGGCATCGCCGGATAATCCGGTAGCCCGATGCCGTATACGAGGTCGTCGATTCGGACCACGTTGCCCGTGGCGATCGAGCGGTTGGCCGCCACTCCGGTCAAGATGGAGTAGGCCCCGCCCCGCTGGTCTGCAGCGCGAAGATAAGGGTCAGGTGGCACCTGGCCGGCCGGTGCGAACAGTTCGGCCAGCATTACGTCATCGCCGCCACCGTGGCTGCCCTGAGCCTCCCATACCGGCACCGAATAGGCGTTATCAAAGTGCGGGATCACCCTGATAGTCGTGCCCTCGGCCAGCAACTC
>JAAYED010000275.1 GCA_012728955.1 Chloroflexota bacterium | reverse complement strand
TTGAAACCTGTTGGTACACGAACGCTGAGTCTTGCATGATTGGCAGTCAGGTTGATGGACTGCCAACTACCCCTGAATATAGCCCAAGGGCGCAGAGGGTGCAAATCGAGGTTCGCACGAGGAATGGTCAGGGGATACTGGCCACGCTGGGTAGAACAAAGCTGGGCTTGACCGGGCTGGAGGCCAGATCCGACGCATGGGTCACACCGGAGAGCACCAAGGCGGTGTCGATTCCTGCCGTAACCCCCATCTGAATGTCCGTCGCCAGCCTGTCGCCCACCATCAGGCAGCGCTCTGCAGGCACCCCCAGGCGCTGCAGGGCGGCCTGCAGAATGTGTGCGGAAGGTTTGCCGGCAGTAGCCACCAGAGTACAGCCAGTGGTAGCCTGTAGAAAGGCGATCACCCCGGCACAATCGGGTATCTCGCCACCCTGCACAGGGCATGTCCGGTCCCCATTGGTGGCATACAGCCGCGCCCCCTTCTTGAGCGCCTGGTGTGCCATGTTGAGCTTGGTATAGTCCAGGGTGCGATCAAAGCTGGCTACCACCACGTCCACGTCGTCGGGCTGCATGCGCACGGTAAAGCCCGCCTCGCGCAGCTCATGGATCAGCTTGGTTTCTCCCACCACGTACAGCCTGGCACCGGGCTCTGCCTCCTGCAAAAGCACTATCAGAGCCTGCGTCGAGTTGATCACGTCTTCACTGGTGGCAGGGATGCCCAAACGGGTGAGCTTGGCCGCATAGCTGGAACGGGGCTCCAGTGGCTTGTTGGAGAGAAACACCACCTGAGCCCCCCTCGAGCGGAGCCGGGCGATGGTATCGCCAGCACCGGGTATCAGACGATCTCCCAGATAAATGGTGCCGTCGAGATCAAAGATGTAACCGTCATAGCGTCGTTTATCCATGGTGCTGACCCTGTGTCCATTTGATGGCGTGAATATCTGGAACAACACAATCGGCATGCCGTTGCAATAGTTCTGCAGGCATGGATCCGGAGGAAACTCCAATGGCCACCGCAAGACCGGCGTTCCTGGCCATCAGCATGTCTACCACGCTGTCGCCGATCATGATGGCATCGGAGGGAGGGATTTGGAGTTGCTGACACACCGCGAGGGCCATGTCCGGAGCCGGTTTGAGCGGCACACCGTCATCACCGCAGAGAACCATGTCAAACAGATGGCTGATGTCCAGAATCCGCAGGTGCTCCTCGGTGGAGGCACGATTGTCTGTGGTCACCAGCGCCAGTTTGAGGCCTGCGGAATGCAGCTTCTGCAACCAGCCACGGACATCGCCGATCGGCCGGACCAGTGCAGGATCCGACAAGACCTCTCTGGCATATCGTTCGGCGCGATGGACCACAGTCAGTGCTTCGTCCCAGGTTATCCCCTGATGCTGATACAACAGTCCAGCAGTCAGCAAGAGGATCTCGCCCGTAGAGGCAAGAGTCAATGGGCCCTGTGGGTCCCATCTGCCGTCCTCCTGATCGTATCCCAACGTGCGCGCCATGCCATGGCCAAGCTCGGAGCTCAGGGGACGGGTGGCTTGCAACGATGCCTTAAAGCGTGAAAACCACGCATGCCACATCACATCGAAAGCAACCAGCGTGCCGTCCTTGTCAAGGATGACCAGTCGCGGCGCACAGCACACTCCTCCGATGGATAACACGGCAGCACCTCCTCGTCGCTGTCCCTAGTGTTCCACGGGAAGGAAACAGTGTCAAAGCACAGCACCTGTGGGGCCATACTGTGCAGCCTTGGTGGCCCGGTACCTTGCGCTATAATCCAAAGAGAGCATCAACAGGGGTGTGTGGAGAGCATGCAACGAACCTATGTGGCGCTGGATGTAGAGCTTACCGGGCTCGACCGCCAGCGTGACGAGATCGTCGAGATCGCCATGGTGCGTTTTCGTGGAGATGAGGTGCTGGACACCTTTTCCAGCCTGGTGTACACGCGCCGGCCGATCTCGACCCGTGTCGCCCAGCTGACAGGCTTGTCCAGTGAGGATCTGATCAATGCTCCGCGGCTCGAGCAGCTGCGGGGACAGATTCTGCGTTTTGTATCCAACTATCCGGTGGTTGGCCATTCTATCGAGACGGACCTGTACTTTATGGAAAAGCAGGGCCTGAGTCTGCAGAATGTGGCCATCGACACCTTTGAACTGGCCTCCATCCTGGTGCCAGAGGCCAATACCTACAGCCTCGCGGCGCTCTCAGAGCTGCTGGGACAGCCCATCGACGAGGCCCATCGCGCTCTGCCCGATGCCATGGCCACCC
>JAAYED010000274.1 GCA_012728955.1 Chloroflexota bacterium | reverse complement strand
TCATCCGCGCTCTGGAACGCACTGCTGGATCGGCCCAGGCCTTGACGACGATCTCGGAACCGCTGCCGCTGGGATCGCCCATGGTGACGCCAAGAAGGGGCAAGTCTTGCATCTCATGCACTCCTGTCTGTGGATGCGTTCTCCAGCACCTCGGGGCGGTGGAGCCAGTTGAGTGACTTGATCAGAACGTCCGGGCTGCCAAAGCCTCCGGCCTTGGTCACCACGGGAAAACGATCCTCCAGTCGCGGGGCGCACAGTTGCGCCGCCGGGATGCCCGGTTCGATTGCCTGCAGCAGGCGCAGGGTGCGCACCTTCAGTGCCTGACACACGCGTACCGCGATCTCGCCGCCGGTGAGAAACAGACCAGCCACCGCTCGGCTCTGCATCAGCAGCCGTACCGCCTCGGCCAGCGTATCGGCCACAAGGCCCGCGCCCCCCGCCACGAGGGGGCTCTCCGTAGCATCCAGCGCGGCGTCCCCGCCGCTGTTCAAGTGTCGCAGGGCGGCCTCTGCCATGCGCGCCGCCTCGCGGGCCGGTTCGAACACGGCGTCGCTGTTCAATGGGACGCGAGCCATCCCGGTGGCGCAGGCTCGGCGGACCTGTTCGCGGGCAGCGGGATGGCGCGTACCTACAACCGCCAGTGCGCCGCGCTGCGCCGCCCCTGGAAAGGTCACCTTTGTGGCAGACCTCGCAGGCAACAGTTGGGCCCAGGCCTGGGCAAGTCCCGCTGAGCCGCAGGGCAACCAAGCAGGCCCGAGCAGCTCGATAGCCTGTGCTGTGTTGCGCAAATCAGCATCAGTGACGGCGTCTACCACGATGACCCTGCAGCGCTTGCTCTCCAAAGCCCCAGCCAGCTGCTGTGGTCCCTGCCGAACCAGAGCCAGAGGCACCAGTCCAGTCTCCGTCCCCGATTGTTGCATCAAATAGGAGCAGATGTCGGATTGGGTCATGGGCCAGCGGGGATCGGCGCGAAAGGCACTCTGGTCCAGCGGCCGATCCTCTACCCGCAGCAGCCCATCTTCCACGATGCGACCGCCCTGAGGAAAGGCGGGCGACACCACAATAGCACGCACCGCCAGCTCCTCCAGCAGAACCCGCAACTCAAAGCCCACATTGCCTCGCAGGGTCGAATCGATTTTCCGAAAGATGCGGCGACCTCGCAGGAGGGAGATCAGCGGCCGGAGACGTTGGGTGGCAGCGCTGGGAGCCAGCTCGCGGGTTTCACTGCTGACGGCCACAACCGGTGCCACATGGGCAAGGTCCGAGTGGAGCTGCACCACCGTCTCGATTCCCCGTTGAGCAAACTGTAGCCCAGTATCCATGGCCCCCGTCAGGTCGTCCGCCAGCACCGAGATGGGCAAGAGCTCGCCGGCGGTCTTCATGGAGAGTCCTCCCGGCCCAAGCCCTTGACCGGGGCCCTGTGCGCTTGTATAGTGGCAAAAGTAACGTGGGAGAGGTGTTCGAGCATAAAGGGGCCAGGGAGAGGCAGGATGAAGAAAAAGTACGGAGCGTTGCGGTTTATCGTGTCGTTGGTTCGGGTTATCGCCTGGATCGTGCTGGTGGGAGGCATCATCGGGGCCCTGGCGATGGTGATCGTTGCGGCCATAGGGGGGCGCGCCAGTATTCCGGGTGTTCCCGCCACACAGGGCGCAGGGGGGGTGCTCATGGCCCTCCTGATGGGGCTGGGCATCGTGATCGGCAGCGCCCTCGGGTTCCTCTTTTTCCAAGCGCAGGCTGATCTGGTGTACCTCGGACTCGCCATTGAGGAGAACACTCGCCTGACGGCGCAGCTGTTGCAGGGTGACGCCTCGCTGCGAGGTTTGGGCGAATAACGCTGCCGCTGCTCGCCATCATTCGTTGAGAAACACACCGCCCTCTGGCGTCGGAGGGCGGTGTGTGTTTGTCCGCGTGATGCGACTTGGCGCGGCACTGCCACGGCACGCCAGGCTAACAGGCGTGCTCCGGAACGTCCGGCACCAAGTGCCACCGGACTGTTGTAAGAGATAGGTGCTGCGGATGGCGCATTCACTGCCGTACACCGTGTCCTCTGTGGCTACTCGACACCCTCCTCCTGAGTCGGGTATCGCGAGGGCTTGCAAATCAACTCCAGGACACGCAGATCAAACAAGTCCTGTGCGTTGGCGGCGAGTATCACCGCAGCCGTATCGGCACCGTGCCCTGTGCCGCCGATGGCCAGCACGGGGCTGCCAGCGGGGGTAAGGCCCGCATCCGTGGCCATCATCGTGATCTCACAGGCCACTTTGAGACCCTGGGAAAAGGTGCGGAGTACAAAGGCGATGATCTCATCCAGCTGATAGGTGCCGAACTTGCGGCGCACCGCACGGTTGACGCCGCCGAGGGCATGCTGCGTGGTGACGATGCGAGCTCCGGCCTCCAGAATGGCCTGACGATTGGCCTCGGTCAGCTCCTGGGTGTTGCGCTCGGCAAAGCCGGCGGAATGGGAGACCACGATGATCTCACGATCCTGCCCGGCAAACAGGCGAGCCGCCAGCAGGCCCGTCTCTCCACTGGTGCTGGCCACTACCACGTGACGGATGCCCAGTTCGTCGGCACGCTGCCGGGCAAGCTGGAGGGTCCTGTCCGTATTCTGTGGGCCAGATTGGTCAAAGTATGTGCAAGGCACCGTTCGTTCCGACATGAGGCCTCCTGTAGCACGAGCAACATCGGCCGACCCGCAGGACCTAGCCGGGCCGGTAACGGCTGAGCGCACCGTGTATCGATCGTTTGACGTCGGTTCCCGGACCATCTGCTTCTCGTAGTAACCGTTTGACCAACGCGCGGCGGGACCCGGCTCCATCGGGGCAGGGCTCACCCGCAATGGGATATCCCACGGCGCGCGCAAAAGTGACAATGTCGCGCTCCTCCACCCACACCATTGGCCGCACCACCACCAGAGCGCCTCCAAACAGCTCCGACCGGGCCTGCATCGGCTCGATGCGTCCATTGTAGAACAGGTTCATCACCACCGTTTCGGCCACATCGTCGGCGTGGTGTCCAAAAGCCAACTTGCCACAACCGGTTTCACGGGCAAGCTCAAAGAGTGCACGTCGTCTCAGACGTGAACACCAGAAGCAATGCGACTGTTTGCTTCTGGATACCCGTTCCGCCACTGGAATGTCCACCACATGCAGCGGCAAGCCTCGCTGATCACACCACTCTTGCAACCAGGCTTCTGGCACAGCACGTCCACAGTGATAGTCGGTGCGCACGTGCCCCACCACCAGCTCCAGCCTCTCGGGTCCCGTGATCCTTCGTCGGTACAGCAGGTCCAGCATGCTGAGGCTGTCTTTACCCCCGGATACTGCCACCAGCACCCGGTCGCCGTCGGCAAACAACCGAAAGTGGCGGTGGGCTTTGTTGATGCTGCGCAGCATATAGTGTGCCAGGGTATCCGGTCGGCTCATGGCGCGAGTGTATCATCGCCGGGGCTGGCAGGCAATTGCACAACGGTGCAGCAGCAGCACGGGTCTTGACACTGTTTGCTGGGATTCTATAATTAAAGAATCTTGATAGAATTGATGCGCTTCTTCGAGTGCAGGGCAGGTTCAAGATGAAGATATCAACCAAAGGGGAGTACGGCATCCGGGCGCTGCTCGAGCTGAGTTGGCGCTATGGAGAAGGGTACATCCAGAGCAGTGAGATCGCTGCGGCCAGGGAGATCCCCGAGAATTACCTGTATCAACTGCTGATCAGCCTGCGCAAAGCGGGCATCATCCTCAGTCGCCGGGGACCGCAGGGTGGGCATACATTGGCCCGGGCGCCTGAGGCCGTTTCTTTGGCAGAGGCGGTGCTGGCGCTGGAAGGACCTCTGGCGGTCACGGCCTGTGTGCAGGATGACGTGATACACGACTGTCTGCGAAGCGGCTTCTGTCCGGTGCGCAGTGTGTGGGAAAAAGTGACTCGAGCCACCCAGGAGATCCTGGAATCCACTTCCTTTGCGCAGCTGGTTGAGGAGGAGCGGGCGCGACGGAAAGAGCAATCCCCTGACTAGATCTCCCCTGCCACCTCGCGCTCGAGCCGCTCGAAAAAAGCCACCATGTAGCGGTGCCGCTCTATCGCCAGGCGACGCCCTGTCGCCGTCAGCAGGCAATCCTTCAGTTTGACCAGCTTGAAGGTGAACTCGTGCACGGGAGTATGCCTGCCATGCGCCAGATTTTCACTCACGGTTTGGCTATCCAGATCGGCATACCCGGGGTCGACCCTGTCCCACATCCTCTGCCCCGTCTTGCCTGCAAAGGCATAGGCCCGCGCTACGCCGATGGCGCCGATGGAATCCAGCTTGTCCGCGTCATACAGGGCCCGCGCCTCGATGGTGCTGGGCGGGTTGTCGATACGATAGCGATGCTGCAGGATCGCCTCGGCCACCGCCTCTATGCGTTCAGGCGGGTTGCCTGCCAGTATCCGTCGTGCGAACCGGGCGCCCAACTCGGCATGGTTGATTCCCGTGCGTTCCTGCTCAGCCCGTCCCACATCGTGCAGCAGCGCGGCGGTACGCAGGATTTCCATATCGGCGCCCTCTGCTGCTCCGATCATTTCCGCCAATTGGGTGACCCTCAAAACATGGTCAAAGCCGTGGGCGGCATCGTTGTCCTCATAGTGTTGACTGGCCTGCTCAATCGAGATCATCGATGCTCCTGTGCGTCCACACGCTGCAGTCCTCCCGCCAATCCCAGTGTTGCCGCTGAGAGAGCGCCGATCAAGAGCGCATAATGGAGTACCGCCGTGGTCCAAAAGGGGAGGGGATACAGTTGGATCAGGGTATCGGTGTACCGAAAGGTCCATGTGCCCTCGACAAAAAACAATCCGTGAAACGCGGTAAAGAACGTATCAAAGTCTACCAGAGCCGAAATGGCGATCAGGGCGAGGATTCCGACCGCAAGCAAAACCCCGGCACGCAGCGCCCACACCAGCTGGCGGCGTTGACGGCGCCACAACAGCACTGCCCCCAGAACGGCGAGGATGAGCCCCGCTACATGTGCCCGAGTAAAAGCCCGCACCACCAGGCGCACGTCCTCCAGGTGCTGCGCCTCTGAAGGAAGCAGGGCCGTCTCACCACTGTCCGTGGCCATGGCGGTCAGATCGGCGTAGGGTATCGCCCCCCTGCAAAAGCGCCAGATCGTCGATGCGAGGCGGGTGCGCTCCGGGGTGCTGAAGCGGTCCGAGGGCGGGAACCCCTCGAGTTCATACAACCTTCCCGGGTACGACGGGCTCAGGATCGGATAGAGGGGAGACGCCACCAGCACCACGGAGACGGCTATCGCCAGCACGATCTGCACAGGCAAACTGAAAAGGTTGCGCCCCATAGAGTACCTCGCGTAAGGGAATCACACTGGTCAGTATACCACTGCCGAGGGAGCCCTTCCAAGGCTTGACGGGTGATGCCGTATTCGGTAATGCTAGGGCAACATCGAGGAGGCCAGACGTGAGGATACTGCACGTTTCGGATCTGCATCTGCGCCAGCATCTGCCGGGGAGCTCCGCCGTTCGCGGCCGTGACAGCCGGCGCATGCCCGAGATACTGGATCAGGTGGTTCACACCGGGATTCGCCTGGGGGCCGATCTGGGTGTGTTGAGTGGCGATTTGGTGGATGTTCCCTCTGGCACGGCTCCCGATTCTGCCGAGGGGGAGAGCGCACAACGGGATCTGGATATCGTCGTGTCGGTGTTAGGCCGCACGCCTTTCCCCTGGCTGGTGGTCCCGGGTAACCATGACCTGGAGGAGCAGGTGCTGGCGGCATTTGCGCCGCAGCGGGACCTCAGGCTGGGCGGCTATCGGGCCGTCGCCTTTGTCGATCAGGAGGAGGAGGGGCACGTGCCCAGGCGTGTGGGGCGGGAGCGTGCCCTGTTCGAGTGCATGCTGGGCACAACAG
>JAAYED010000273.1 GCA_012728955.1 Chloroflexota bacterium | reverse complement strand
TTTCGGGGGTGGGCCTGGTCCATGGCTGCGCTGTTGGCCTTGATCATGTTATTGCTGGTGTTCGAGCTGGCCCAGGGGGCCCTTCCGACCCTTCGTGAGTTCGGCTGGGGCTTTCTGAGTTCCTCCAGCTGGGACCCGGTGGCCGATCGCTATGGTGCCTGGCCGGCGATTTTCGGTACAGTGACCTCGTCGATTCTTGCGCTGGCGGTCGCTGGCCCACTGGGCCTGTTGGCGGCCATCTTTCTCGCCGAGATCGCGCCGCGTTGGCTCGAGTCACCCCTCTCCTTTCTCATCGAGCTGCTGGCCTCGGTGCCTTCGGTGGTGTACGGCCTGTGGGGACTGTACGTCATGGTGCCTGCCATGCGGGATCCTATTCAAATCTGGCTGAACACCCGTTTCGGAGCGTTGCCCTTTTTTGCCTGCCGACCGTTGGGTATCGGCATGATGTCGGCGGTGGCCATTTTGGCCATCATGATCCTGCCCTATGGCATTTCGGTGGGACGTGACGTGCTGCGGGCCGTCCCCAATGACCAGCGCGAGGCCATGCTGGCCCTTGGCGCTACGCGCTGGGAGACCATCTGGAAAGTGGTGGTTCCGCATGCGCGCTCGGGCATCGTGGGTGGGTTGCTCCTCGCCCTGGGGCGAGCGGTGGGCGAGACCATGGCGGTGACCATGCTCATCGGGAACCGTTCACAGGTCTCCAGTTGTCTCTTTTCACCGGCGTACACATTGTCCAGCCAGATCGCCAACGAGTTCGCAGAGGCGGTTTCGCCCATGCACATCTCGGCCCTGATGGAGCTGGGATTGGTGCTCTTTGCGATCACTCTGCTGCTGAATGGGGCCGCGCGGCTGCTGGTGTGGCGGCTTACGCGCAGCATGGCGTCGAGGGGCTGACATGAACAAATCACTGTGGCGCAAGATCGTCAACTCGGTCATGATGGCCCTCACAGGACTGTCGGCAGCACTGGCGGCGCTTGCCCTGCTGGCAGTGTTGGCTTTTGTCGCCCGCAATGGTATAGCGGCGTTGAACTGGGACCTGCTCTCCAAACTGCCCACGCCCGTGGGAGTCCCCGGTGGAGGCGTGGTCAACGCCCTGGCGGGCTCGCTGATCGTGATCGGCCTGGCCTCACTGTTGGCCGTTCCTGTGGGTCTGGGAGCAGGCACTTATCTGTCTGAATTCGGGCGGGGCCGCTTTGCGGACGTGGTTCGTTATCTGGCCGACGTCCTCTCGGGCGTGCCCTCTATCGTGATCGGTATCTTTGCCTATAACCTCATCGTTTCGCGCCAGGGGCAGTTTTCCGCCCTGTCAGGAGGCATCGCCCTGGGGGTGATGATGCTGCCTTCGGTGGTGCGTACTACTGAGGAGATGATGCGCATGGTGCCCGATTCGCAGCGCGAGGCAGCCCTGGCCCTGGGCCTCACCCGGTGGCGTACGATCGCCAGTGTGGTCCTTCCCGGGGCGCGGGCGGGGGTCACCACGGGCATCCTATTGGCGGTGGCCCGTGTGGCGGGTGAGACGGCGCCCTTGCTCTTTACCGCCTTTGGCAACCCCTATTGGAGCGTGGACATCAGGGAGCCCATCGCAACGCTGCCTCACACTCTCTTTACCTATGCCATCTCGCCCTATGCTGACTGGCAGGCCAAGGCATGGGGTACCGCACTGATTCTTACCAGCCTGATGCTGACTGCCGGTGTCTTGTCGCGCCGTGCCGGGCGACATGGGACGGCCTAATACAGGAGTTGAGAATATGACCATCAAATTGCAGGCTGCGCCCGTCCGGGTGGTGAGCAGTCCTACGCGGGCAGGCGCCACGACGGAGGTGCACGGAGCGGCCTCCGCCAGCCGTGCGGACACCGAGCCCCGGGTCGAACTGGCGGCCAGCCACCTGGCGATGAACGTACAGGATCTGGCTGCGGGGTTTGGCTCCTTTCGGGCTGTGGACGCCATCAGTCTCGAGATCAGGCCGCGCACCATCACGGCGATCATCGGCCCTTCCGGTTCGGGCAAGTCCACCTTCTTGCGCTGCCTCAACCGCATGCACGAGGAGGTCAAGGGCGCCTGGGCCAGAGGCACAGTCAGTCTGGCGGGGCAGGATATCTATGGCCCGGGTGTGGATCCGGCGCTGGTGCGTCGGCATGTGGGCATGGTCTTTCAAAAGCCCAACCCATTTCCCACCATGTCCATCTATGACAACGTGGCCGCTGGTCTGCGTTTGAACCAATGGGGCCGGGTGCCCGATATGGACGAACGGGTGGAGCGCGCTCTGCGCCTGGCCGCGCTCTGGGATGAAGTCAAGGAAAAGCTGTTCCAGTCAGGAACGGCGCTTTCTGGCGGTCAGCAGCAGCGTCTGTGCATCGCACGGGCGTTGGCGGTTGAGCCGGAGATTCTGTTGATGGACGAGCCCGCCTCGGCCCTCGACCCGGTGGCCACCCTGCGTATCGAAGAGCTGATGCGGGAGCTGGTGCGCTCCTACACCATCGTCATCGTGACCCACAATATGCAGCAGGCCGCTCGCGTGTCGGACTATACGGCTTTTCTGATGATGGGCGAAGACCGCGCCGGTCGCTTGATCGAGCAGGGCCCCACCGATGAGCTGTTCACCAACCCCAAGGACAGCCGCACGGAAGACTATATCACGGGGCGCTTTGGCTAGAACAGAGGCCAGCCCCTCCGTTGCTTGACGCGAACCTGTGGCTGTGCGACAATCCATACACGAGTGAATTCACCGCGGTGCTGGCACCGGTGTGACTCGCTCGTGTCTCGCTATTCTGGGTGAGATCATGAACATCAACGTGCCGACCAGACATAATGAAAAGTTGCGCGAGCTTCTGACACGCATCAATGCGGACGAGGAGCTGGCTCAGCTGTACGTATCCGCCAACATGAATGCGGTCAACCGTTCGCGCATGTCGGACCATGGAGAGGTGCATATTCGCATCGTCGCCAATGCCGCTTTGCGCCTGTTGCGGCTGTTGGTAGAGGCGCAGGTGACGCCCAATATCATCTCTGATTACGAGATGGGCGTGGATGACGCCGAGGTAGTTGTTGTGCTG
Source organism: Chloroflexota bacterium (assembly GCA_012728955.1). Lineage (GTDB taxonomy): Bacteria > Chloroflexota > Anaerolineae > UBA1429 > UBA1429 > JAAYED01. The sequence goes on along the minus strand of JAAYED010000273.1, from coordinate 1,656 downwards.
GCGGCCTGTCTCCACGACGTGGGCATTTCCATCCACCGTGAGGACCATGAGCACCACAGCCTGGTGATCGCCTATCCCAAGGCGCGCCAGCTGCTGGCCGATTTGTACAAAGAGCCACAGCGCACCATTATGACCAGCGAGGTGCTGCACGCCATCATCGCCCACAACTGGGAGGTGAGCTGCCTCACGCTGGAGGCGGGCGTGGTCAAGGTGGCAGACGCACTGGACATGAAACAGGGGCGCTCGCGTATTCCCTTTGAGGCGGGCTCGGTAAACATCCACTCGGTCTCTGCGATGGAGATTCAAGAGGTGCACATCGAGCGCGGCGAGGAGCGTCCCATCCGCATCGCCATCGATCTCGCCAGCAGCGCCGGCATCTTTCAGGTGGATGAGCTCTTGCAGCGCAAGCTGCGACACAGCACGCTGGCCCCCCATGTGGAAATAGTCGCCCGCCTGGAGGGTCAGCCGGACGGCGTCTTGAAAGTGTACAGATTCTGAGAGGAAAGTGCTCATGACGCGAACCACACTCGATCGGGAGCTGCAACGTCTACAGGATGAGATGAGTTTGATGGGCAGCATCGTCTCCCGTGCCCTGGGCGAGTCCGTGGAGGTGCTCCGTGCTCAGGACGGCGCCGCAGCAGAGCGCCTGATGAGTGCGGATGACGCCATCGACCAGCAGCGCTATGCCATCGAATCGGACGTGTTGATTCTGATCGCCCGGCACCAGCCCATGGCCACCGACCTGCGCGCGCTGGCAGCCATCCTCGAGATCGTGGGGGACCTGGAGCGCATCGGGGACTATGCCAAAGGGATCGCCAAGGTGACACTGATGATGGGCGGCGCTGTGCCGCTTCCCCCTCTCCCCGAGCTGCCGCTCATGGCCGCCAAGGCGCGCTCCATGCTGAGCAGGGCTCTGGAGGCGTTCTTACGGCAGGATGCCGAGGCTGCCCGCGCCATCCCGCAGGAGGATGATGAGGTGGACGCCCTGTACAACCAGGTGAACGCCGCCATGATCGAGATGATCATCGCCGATCCGAGCCGAATGGACCAGTCCAACTATATCACCTGGGCGGCGCACAACCTTGAGCGAGCAGCAGACCGGGTCACCAACATCTGCGAGCGGGCCGTATTCACGGTGACCGGGGACATGCAGGAGCTGGACGCCAGCTAGAGCAGAGTGAGCAGCGTGACCGCCAGCGGTGCAGGAGAGACTGCACCGCTGGCTTTTTTTTTAAAGTGTCCTGCAACCCACTAGCGCACGACCAGATGCTCGTATCGCTGTGCTACCTCACGGTTGAGGGTAACACCCAGACCGGGTGTGTCGCCAGGGCGATAGAACCCGTCCACCGCATCTGTATCCAGCGCGTGTTCCACCAGTTCATAATAGCGCGCGTCGCGATAGGGAAACCATTCTTGAATGATGAAATTGGTGATGCAGGTATCGAGCTGCACCGCCATGGCCGTCGAAACCGGTCCCGCGCAGTTGTGGGGCTGCACATGAATGTCATAGGTCTCGGCATAGGCTGCGATCTTTTTCACTTCGCTGAGCCCGCCGGCCAGTCCCATGTCCGGTTGGATCACCGCCAGAAGCTGCCGCTCGATATACGGTCGAAAGTCGTGCCGCGTATACAGGCGTTCGCCTGCTGCCACCGGGAT
>JAAYED010000272.1 GCA_012728955.1 Chloroflexota bacterium | reverse complement strand
CGATCATAGACGTACTGGATCACCTCCTCGCGGCGACGGGAGCAGAAATCCAGGTCGATATCGGGCATAACACGGGCCTCGGTGCTCAGGAACCGTTCAAAGAGGAGGTTGTTCGCGAGCGGGTCCACATTGGTGATCCCCAGCAGGTAGGCCACAATGGAGTTGGCGGCGGAGCCGCGCCCGCGCACCTGGATGCCCCGCTCCTGGGCCCAGCGCACGATATCCCACACCAGGATGAAATAGCCAGAGAGGTTGGTCTGCTGGATGACCTCCAGTTCGTGGGCAAGCTGGCCCCAGGCGGCCAGATCGTCCTGTGGGTAGCGAGCCAGCAGGCCAGCGGCGCACAGCGAGGCCAGTTGCTCATCAGGCGAGCCCTCCGTCTCAGGCACGGGAGGGATAGCCTGGGCGCGGAAATCCAGCGTCACCTGGCAGCGCGCGGCGATCTCGGACGTGCGGGCCAGCGCCTCGGGGTAATCGGCAAAGAGGGAGGCCATCTCCGCGGCTGATTTGAGATACAGCTCGGAATTGGGATACAGGGCGTTACGGCAGGCCTGCAGCGGGCGGTTGTGGCGGATGGCGGTGAGCACATCCTGCAGGCAGTGGCCCGCGCGCTGCACATAGTGCACGTTGTTGGTGGCCACGATGGGCAGGCCCGCCCCGCGCGCGAGCGCCGCCAGGGCATCCACCAGGGCGTCATCATCGGGGCGCAGGTGGTGCTGCAGTTCCACATAGAGCCGGCCAGGAAAGAGCTCCTGCAGCCGGGCCAGGGTGCGGCGTGCGTCCTCCTCGTCGCCGGCCAGGAGGGGCCCCGCCAGAACGCCCTGGCGGCAGCCGGTGAGGGCGATGAGCCCGTCCGTCTGCCCCTCGAGATGGCGCCAGGCCAGTCGGGCGCGCTCCTTCTCGCCATCGAGCTGGGCGCGGGAGATCAGGCGGCTCAGGTTGCGGTAGCCGGCGTCGCTCTCGGCCAGCAGCACCAGGTGCCGCTGCAGCCCGTGGCCGTCCGCCTCCAGGGTCAGTTCGGCACCGATGACCGGATGGATGGCGCGCTCGCGGGCGGCCACGGCGAACTCCACTGCGGCATACAGCCCGTCATGGTCGGTGAGCGCCAGCGCCTCCATGCCCAGGTCTCGGGCGCCATCGAGCAGCGCCGTGGGAGTGGCAGCGCCATCGAGCAGGGAGAAACAACTGTGGGCGTGCAGTTCCACATAGGGGAGCGCCCCAGCGGTCGATCCATCAGGCATCAGGCATACACCCGTTCGAGAAACCATTCCTCGGTGAGGAGGTCGCAATAGAGCACGCAGAGGAGGCCAGAATCGGTGGCCACCTCCCAGTAATCGCGCCAGAGCTCGGCATTGGTCCACCAGTCCAGGTGCACACGCCAGTGGCGGCTGATCTGCGCCACGGTGTGGGGGCGCTGTTCCCAGCGAAAGGAGGCCGGGCGGCCGGCCACGCAAGTCACAGGCACGTACTCAGGCCGGGACCAGAGGGGGCTCATGGCTGCAGGGTCCGAAAGGCGTAACGCTGGGGCAGGATGGCGGCCTCCGG
>JAAYED010000271.1 GCA_012728955.1 Chloroflexota bacterium | reverse complement strand
TCATGGTGGAGGTATGGTGGATGGCTCGTAGAGAACGTACCGGCTTGCACCAATCGGTCACTCTGGCAGACCGGACCTATCACTTGGCTCTACGCTCTGGGCTGGAGATTGTTACGGACACCGCTCCCGCTGCGGCACTGGTCGCGGAGAATACGGTGCTCAGGGATGGGGAGAGGGTGCTGGTTGCCCCCTGCGGCGATGGGCTGCTGGGCATGTGGGCAACCGACCGTGCGGGCAGTGCAGGCGTGTCGTGTTTCGACACCAATGCCCTGGCGGTGGAAACCACACAGAGGAACCTGCAGGCAGCGGGGCTGGCGGACGTACCCGTCCGTACCGCAGTACCCGAGGTCGAAGCGGTACCGTACGACACCTTTGTGATGCCCCTGCCCAAAGGGCGCGACCTGGCCCGCCTGTGGCTGCTCAATGGGGCGCTTGCCACCCGGATGGGCGGCCAGATCGTGATCGCAGGAGCCAACCGTGCGGGCATTCAAAGTGTGGCCAGGGACGCTGAGGCGCTGCTGGGCCCAGGGCGCTTGCTGGGATATCGCAAGGGCAACCGGGCGCTATCCTTTCAGCGGCAGGAACTCGCCGTGGAGGAGCTTGATGCCTTTAGGGCGCCGGGCCTCCGCAACGGCACCTTTGCCCGCTACACCTTTTGCCACGGCGGACATGCCCTGACGGTTTGCACCCGACCCGGGGTGTTCTCTCGGGATGCACTGGACGAGGGCACGCAGATGCTGCTGCAGGAACTCGACGTCCACCCGGATGACAGGGTGCTGGACGTGGGCTGTGGTGCAGGGGTGATCGGCCTGGTGGCAGCACTGTACGCCGATCCGGCATCGGTGACGCTGAGCGATATCGACTCGCTGGCGACCGAGTGCGCCAGAGAGACCCTGCGTCAGAATGGGATCAACGGTCCCTCGGTGCTGCTCGGGGACGGCCTCAGCGCGGTAGAGGGGCAACGGTTTACCTTGATCGTCACCAACCCGCCCTTTCACCAGGGCCACACAGTAAATACAGGGATGACCGAAGGGTGGATCCGCCAGGCATATCGCGCTCTGCTGCCGGGTGGACGGCTGGTGCTGGTGGCCAACCGCTTTCTGCCCTATGCTAGCTGGTTGCAGACCGGTTTTGACCGCGTGAGCATCCTGGCCGAGGACAGCCGCTTTCAGGTGTTTTCAGCACAGCGCACGCAAAGATAGCGCCATCGTGTCGCGGCCTGCACACAACCGCCTCGCACTCGGTAGCCTGAGGGCGAGGGGGTTTTGCGGCCACCGCCCTGCCCGCTATAATCACCTCTCGGGCAGTGATGCGGGCAACGGACAGGGGGCAATGTGCTGGGGTTTGGCCGTAACAAACTGGATAACGGGGTCGCGCGGACGAGGCAGTCGGTTTTCAGCCGAATTGCAAATCTGTTTCACGCCAGCGAGATCACCGAGGACACCTGGGAAGAGCTCGAGATGCTGCTGATCCAGGCCGACGTTGGCATCGAGATCACCGAAAGCATCATCGCTCAAGTGCGTGAAAAGGTCGCGCAGACGGGCAGCAAGCACCCTGAGCAGGTACGAGATCTGCTCAAAGAAACGCTGGTCGAGCTGCTCGAGGAGAATCAGCGTGCCTATCTGGAAGGCGAACGCCTGCTCAACGTGGTGCTGGTGGTAGGCGTAAATGGCTCGGGAAAAACAACCAGCATCGCCAAGCTGGCTCGGTACCATCAGCAGCGTGGCGACCGCGTGCTGCTCGCCGCGGCCGATACCTTTCGTGCAGCCGCCATCGACCAGCTGCGCATTTGGGCAGAGCGAGTGGGGGTCGACCTGATCGCTCACCAGCCGGGTGCGGATCCTGGCGCCGTGGTGTTTGACGCCATTCGCGCCGCCCAGTCGCGGGGAGCCAATGTGCTGCTCATCGACACGGCTGGCAGACTGCACACCCGTCATAACCTCATGCAGGAGCTTGCCAAGATCAGCAGCATCGCGCGCAAGCAGGTTCACCGGGCACCTCACGAAACGCTGCTGGTGCTCGACGCCACCACCGGGCAAAACGCGCTCACCCAGGCCAAGGCCTTTGGCGAGACCGCCGGTGTAACGGGCGTGGTGCTGGCCAAGTTGGACAGCTCAGCCAAGGGAGGCATGGTGTTCGCCATCGGCCGCGAGCTGGGCTTGCCTGTGATGTTTGTGGCTACCGGAGAGCAGCCGGACGACTGGGCGCCCTTTGACCCTGCGGCCTTTGTAGACGCGCTTTTTGCGTAATCAACTCACCCTGCGGGGTGGATAGAGAGGACGGACATGGAGGAAACCAACGCCAAGCTGGCGCAGATGCGCGCAGAGCTGACGACGCTACAGGAGCGTCTTTGACCTCTCTGACTTGGAGACACAAGCCACTGCCTTGAAGGAGCGCAGCAGCTCCCCTGAGTTTTGGGACGACAGCGAGCAGGCCCAGAGCGTGATGCAGGAGCTGGCAGAGATCGAGGCGACCCTGAACTCGTGGCGAGAGATCGACAGGCGCCTCCACGACATGGAAGAGCTCGCCGCCTTGACTGAGCTGGAGGACGATCCGGCCTACGCCCAGGAGTTGGAAGAGGAGGCAGTCGCGCTCGAGTCTCTCCTCGCCGCCCGCCGCTTTGAGGTGATGATGTCAGGCCGGCACGACCGGGCAAATGCCATCGTCTCCATCTATGCCGGTGCAGGCGGAACCGAGTCGCAGGACTGGGCCGAGATGCTGCTGCGCATGTATCTGCGCTGGGCAGAGCGCAGATCCTTTGCCTCCGAAGTCATCGAGACAACCGAGGGCGACGAGGCGGGCATCAAGAGCGCCACCATCGAGATTCGCGGGCGGCTGGCCTTTGGGAATCTCCGCTCCGAGCGCGGAGTGCATCGTCTGGTGCGCATGTCGCCTTTCGACAATGCACACCGTCGCCACACCTCCTTTGCACTGGTCGAGGTGATCCCCGATATCACGGGCGAGGTCTCGGTGGAGCTCAACCCGGATGACCTGAAATTCGAGTTCTATCGTGCCTCGGGCCACGGCGGCCAAAACGTGCAAAAGAACTCGACCGCCGTGCGTATCACCCACCTCCCCACTGGCGTGGTAGTCAGCTGCCAGAACGAACGATCGCAGGCACAGAATCGCGAGCGCGCGCTGGCCGTGCTGAAGTCACGGTTGTACGACCTGGAGGAGCAAAAGAAGGAAGAAGAGTTGGCCAAGCTCCGTGGCGAGCACGTCACAGCCGGTTGGGGGAACCAGATCCGGTCCTATGTGCTGCATCCCTATCGCATGGTCAAAGATCTGCGCACAGGGTGGGAGTCAGGCAACACCAGCGCCGTACTGGATGGTGACCTGGATGGGCTGATGGAGGCCTACCTGGAGTTGATGGTGGGCCGTAACTGATGGGTACCGCAGAGATGTCTCGCGAACCGCGCAAGGCTGGCACACGATGATCAGGTCCGATGGCACGATCCACTTTGCCGAAGAGCTGCTCACGCTGGTGGAGCACTTTGTGCTCGAGTACCAGGAGCACGAGGGTCCCTTTGAGGATGATCTGGAGAGGGCTTTGGTGGTTGCCTTTGCGCTCAGCGCGTTAGAGTGTGATCTGGGCCTGTTGCGCGACTGCGTCGAGCGTCAACCCATGTTTAAACACATCCAGCCGCAGAACGTGCTGGACGAGTGTTCGGAGCGAGACATCGAGGTGCTCACCAGGCGCCGCCAGGAAGTGGCCGGAGCCCTGCGCGAGCGGGGATGGCTGCCCTAGAGCCCGGTCATCTGCCGATACAGGTAGATCAGGTTCTCCAAGTGAAGGCGAACCACCGCTCCATCGAGCGGAATGCGGGATAACCCGCAGGATTCGATATCGATCGCCTGCAGGGCCCGCGGTGGCTTGCCAGCCTTGATCACCGAGCGCACGCGCCGCTCGATAATGTCCAGATAGGCCAGGTGGGCATCGACGACGTCACTGACCTCGCCGCGCAACAATACATCGCCGTGGCCCTGAACGACAAAGTCCGGCTCGGCCTGCCTCATCTGCTCCAACGACGCCCGAAACTGCTCCACGTTGCCCGAGGTGATCTGGGGGACAGGCATGGCGAGGTCCCCAGCCATCCAGACGCGCTCATTTACCTCATAGACACTGATGCTGTCTGAGGTGTGGCCCGGCGTATGCATGAGCTGCAGATGCCGATGTCCAATGTGCAGATGCATCTCTTTGTGAAAGGTGATGTCGGGCAAGCGAAGGGTAGCATCCGCCAGCCCGGGCAATTGCCTGCGGGCCCGCATCAACTGTGCCTCGCCACGGCCGGCCAGCGCCTGGCGCCCCGTGTCATGGGCGATTACCTCTGCCGAAGCAAACACCGAGTTCCCATACACGTGGTCGGCATGGCTGTGGGTGTTGATCAGATAACGCACGCTGTTGGGACCGAGTTGCTCTTCGATAAAGGCCTTGACCTCGCGGGCCTCGGAGGGGAACGCGAGCGAGTCCACCACCAATGCCCCGTCTCCGGTCAACAGCACCGTACAGGTTACCTGCGCATGCAGGTCGCTCACAAACACAAAGATATCCTCGGCCACACGGTCGCGTCTCACAGTCAACTCCCTAGATCCAGCTGCGGCAAAGGTTACCATTTCGGCAGGTCAGTGTCAAGGCGCGCAGGAAACCTTGCCTGAGCTGCTTGACCAAGTGCTACGAGCCTGCTAGAGTGAGCGTCAGCAGGCACTGCCAGGAGGCGCCCATGATATTGGAGGTCATACGCCGCGAGTATGCGCAGCTCACCCGCAGCCAACAACGGCTGGGCGAGTTCTTTACCGCAAGGTATCGCCAGGCAGCCTTTATGACGGCCTCAGAGGTAGCCTCAGCCCTCGAACTCAACGAGGCCACGGTCATCCGCTTTGCTCAGCGGCTGGGCCTCTCAGGGTACCCTGCTCTGGTGAGAGCCCTGCGTGAGATCGTGCAGCAAGAGTTGCAGGTTGCACAGGCCGACGGCGAGGCAGCGGACACTGCGCGCACCCTGTTGGCTGCCGAGCTCGAGCATACGCGGCTGATGGTTCAAGCTCTGGCTCTGGATGCCTTTGATTCGGCGGTCACCATGCTGGCACAGGCAGAACACGTCTACGTTCTGGGGCAGGGACTCTCAAGTCCCCTGGCCGGCCTGTTGTGTGACCTGTTACGTGCCGTCGGTTGCCACGCCGATGCCTGGCCAGCAGAGCCCCAAGCTCTGGCCCTGGCCCTGGACGAGGTCGGTCCAAGCACCGCGATGGTGGGTATCTCGGCTGGGGACGAGTGCAGCGAGCTGGTGGGTGCCGCCCTGCGAATCGCCCGAGAGGCGGGAGCCGGCACAGTGACGCTGGCCTCTGAACGACTGTCGCCCTGCGCCCAGGCGGCTAAAGTCGCACTGATCGCACCACATAGCGATGAGCCGCTGGTTCCACCGGTGACAGCGATCGTAGCATTGATGGATGTGCTGGTGCAGCTGTTAGCGGCTCGCCACCCTGACACGGTACAGGCCCGCCGCAACGGTGTCCAGGCGACGCGCCTCAGAATTATGGATGATGCGCTCAGACAGTAGCCCCCAGCGTCCACACAAAAGAGAGATCCCCGCCGTGCCGTGTACCTCAGAAGTACTTGAACCTTGATCCAAAGTGGGAGCAACCCGGCGATTGGGCTCAGCCCAAACCGCACATGGAGAACTGCCCCCTGGACCAAAGCGTTGGCTCAGTACAAAAGAGATATCACGTACACCGCAGGGATCAATTAGGAGTCTAGCACAAGCACCAGCGGGTGCCAAACGGAATTCTTCACGTGAACAACTGCCCTTGCGTTACAACCTGGTTGCGATTACCATTTTGGAGCAGCCGGAGACCAGGAGGCAAGATGCTCGATGTAGTTGTGGCTGGTCATGTATGTCTGGACATCAAGCCCGCCATCGGCAGAGAAGCGGCCGGCTCCTCCAGCTATCTGGTACCAGGCAGGATCACCGAGGTTGGTGAGGCCACACTCTCGGGCGGAGGGGCTGTCTCCAATACAGGCCTGGCCCTGCACCAACTGGGCGCCCG
>JAAYED010000270.1 GCA_012728955.1 Chloroflexota bacterium | reverse complement strand
GGTGTCCACCACGATGCCCAGGTTGTCCAGCATCTCGGTGCTGCCGCGGCCCACGCCGGCCACGATGTCCTCCAGCGCCTCCGTCAGGCTGATCCCCATCTTGCGGGCCTGCTGTTTGGCGATGGCCAGCAGGGTGGGGAGGGCGGTGAAGGCCTCCTTGCCGGCGAGCTCCGTCAGGCGCAGGGCAGTCTGCATCAGGGCCTGGTCGTCGACGACGCCGTGGGTGACTGCCCGCATCTGGGCCAGCATGGTGTCGCCGGCGTCGCCCATGGTGGCCGCCAGCTTCTGGTACTCGCCGCGGGTCGCGGACGCGGCGGCGCCCTGTTCCCCCAGGGTCTTGATCATCTTGATGGCCGGCACGATGAACTGCTGGCCGATGGTGAGGACGCCCAGGAAGGCGTTGGCCAGGTTGCCGGCGACGTTGACGACGCCCAGGGCGACCTTGCCCAGTTGGGCGAGCCGCGACTGGGCCTGGCCGGCGGCGGGCGCCAGGCCGGTCATCGCGTTGGTCGTCTGCTGCGTGACGGTCTGCATGTGCAGCATCGCCCGCTCCGCCTCGGCGGTGCGGACCTGGTAGTCGATGAGCAGTTGGTAGATCTCGGCTTCGGTGAGCATATCCGGATAACCCCCTGGGTAACCCTTGCCCTTGCCACGTGGCAAAATGAAAGGACCGCGTGCGGGGAACGCGACAAGATGGCCCGTCATTGACAACAGGCTCCTGTCACGCTCCCCGCACGCGGCCCTCAAGTCCTCGACTTGCAGCGGTCGCTGCGGCTATGGGCTGTACTCAGCCCCTATGGGCTGTACTCAGCCCCGCCCTCGTCCCCGTCTGCGTCTGGGAGTTGGGCTATGGGCGGCGCACTTGCGCCGCTTTTCATATCACATTATACCACAAGCGTTGGCACAATGCAACCCCTACAAGGCACAATGAGAGCGCCGTCAGGCTGCGCGGGAAATACTCCGCATGTGGTCCAGTTTTTGGGGATAATTATACTCTCGATCCGCACGGTCGCGGCGCCCTCGGCCACTGTGGGCTCCCCATCCTCGTCTGCCAGGATGAAATAGGAGATCAGGTAGGGGCCCTCGATGTAGCCCACCGCGTCCTTCCCATAGTCGGGCGGGTAATGTTCCTGGCGCGTGTGCCAGGTTCCGGGCTTCAGGCTCCGCTGGTGGGTGGCTACCAGTTCTTGGCCTCGTCAATCTGGTCTATGATTTGACACCCCATCAAACTTGGATATGCTAGACATAGCACGTTTGTTCTATCCCGTGGGGGGAGAAGGGCACCGGAAACAAACCATGGGCTCCAAGAAGCAGAGACTGGACCAGACCGTGTCCGCCATCCAGGCGCGCTGGGGGAGCCGCGCCCTGCGCAAGCCCGCTCCCCAGGCGCCTAACGCCATCCCTCGCATCCCCACGTGCTTTCCCTCTCTGGACGAATTGACGGGCGGCCTCCCCCGCGGCGGCATCACCGAGCTGCTGGGCGCGCCCACGGCGGGGGCCACCACCCTGGCGCTCAAGGCGGTGGCCCAGGCCCAGGCGGGGG
>JAAYED010000023.1 GCA_012728955.1 Chloroflexota bacterium | reverse complement strand
TGCTCGGCCATCCAGCCCTCGCGCCGTGCCTGCGCCGAAGCGATGCGCAGGGCAAAACACTTTTTGCCCAACAGGGCGTTTCCGCCATATCCCGAGCCGTACGACCAGATCAGGTTCTCCTCGGGAAAGTGGCAGATGTACTTTTTGTCCATCGGAGCGCAGGGCCACAGCGAATCCTTTTCGCCCTCGGCCAGCGGGGCGCCCACCGAATGCAGGCAAGGGGTGTACTCGCCGTCAGTACCCAGCGCCTCGATCACATCGGTGCCGACGCGGGTCATGATGTGCATGTTGCACACCACATAGGGGCTGTCCGTGATCTCGATACCGATCTTGGCCATGGGGGAGGTCAACGGGCCCATCGAGAACGGAATAACGTACATCGTCCGGCCCTTCATGCAGCCGGTGGAAAGCTCGGTCAGGGTGGCCTTGAGCTCGTCGGGGGCGACCCAGTTGTTGGTGGGACCGGCGTCTTCCTGCTTGGTGGTACTGATGTAGGTTCGGGCCTCTACACGCGCCACGTCGCTGGGGTCCGACCGAAAGAGAAAGCTGTTGGGCCGCTTGGGGAGGGGAATCGCCATGCCGCTGGCGACCATCTCTCCCATCAGGCGGTCGTACTCTTCTTTGCTGCCATCACACCAGTACACCTTGTCGGGCTGGCACATGGCGGCAACCTTCTCAACCCACGCATTGAGACCTTGATGCTTTACGGCGTACGTCATCGACTGAATCCTCCTCGCCTTGCACTCTTGTGCGTGATGCGACACAAACTGGCAGTTGGCTCCCTGGTGACCCGGTTACGGTACAGATCACACAAAGGCCTCAGGCGACCTGCAGGCGCCGTGAGGCATGCACAAAAACCCAAACTGCACCGATTGAATGATATCGAAATGACAGGGAGCGTCAACTCTTGACACTGGGCGTGCGGTAGAGGGCATACGCGCGCGCGGTTGGTCATCGTACACCGTAGTCGCTATACTGCAGGCTAAACTGTAGCAGCGCAGCGGGGCTCGGGACAGACCAAACAAAGGAGCCTTCCATGGGTACAGTCCAAACGGTGATGGGTCCGGTTTCAAGCACAGAGCTCGGTTTGGTGTTGACCCACGAGCATGTGATGGTCGACTTTGCGGGCGCCGAGGTCACGGGCCCGCACCGCTGGGACCGTGCAGAGGTGGTGGGCATCATGCTGCCCTATCTGACTGCCATAGCGCGGCAGGGTGTGCAGACCCTGGTCGAGTGCACGCCGGCCTATCTGGGGCGAGATGTGGAGCTCCTTCAGCAGCTCAGTGCTGCCTCTGGGCTAAAGATCATCACCAACACCGGCTTCTACAAGGCGCCACACTTGCCTGCGTGGGTGTTTGGTTTGGAGGCCCCCGAGCTTGCCCAGCGCTGGATCGCCGAGTTTGAAACCGGCATTGAGGGCACGCTGGTGCGGCCGGGTTTCATCAAGATCGCGGTGAATCCGGGGGAGCTGGAGCCCATCCAAAGGGTGATCGTGGCTGCGGCCACCATCACAGCACTGCATACCGGTCTGCCCATCATCGCTCACACCGCCAGTGCCGAGGCGGCCCATGAGAGCCTCGATCTGGTGGCTGCGGGGGGCCTTGACCCGGCGCGCTATGTTATCGCCCATGCCGACCAGATCGGCAGAGACGCTGCCCCGGGCCAACCGGAATGGGACGAGATGATCGCCGCCCATGAAGCACTGCTGCAGCGCGGCGCCTGGCTGGCCTATGACGGCATCGGTTGGTCTCCCGTCGCTCGCCATGTGGCGCTGGTTACTGAGATGCTGGAGCGAGGGTACGAGTCACAGTTGTTGATCTCTCAGGATGCCGGCTGGTACCACGTGGGCGAGCCCGCTGGTGGCAGCGTTCAGCCCATGACGGCGCTACTAGACGAATTTGTGCCCGCTCTCCGATCCGCCGGCGTCAACTCACGCCAGCTGGAGACCCTGCTGGTGGGCAACCCCTCACGTCTCTTGGCCGTAGCGCAGGCTGCGGGTGACCGTCCATTTGGTGCTGCTGTTGCTCCGCACTAGAGTCCAGGCATGAGATCGCTGCCTTCTAGCTGCTTGTTGCTTTCTGTTCTGGCGCTCGTCCTTGGCGTGTGCCTGGGATGCGGAACTCCGGGCCATCAGGGCGGTCCGACGGAGGTGGTGGCTACGCCACGCCCCAGCCCTGCCGCGACAGCAACCCCGCCAGTGCCCACCCCCGTGGTTCCCACACCAGAGCCGGCACCGACGGAGACACCTGCCAATCGTCTGCGGCTGGACGATGCCAGTGTGCAGTACTGGTCCGATCCCAACAGCATCCACGATCTGATCAGCCTTGGGGACACGTTGTGGGCCGCCTCATACGGGGGGCTGGTAGCCTGGCAGAGGGGTACTTTTACCATTTATGGAATGCAGGAAGGCCTGGCGTCGCAGGCAGTGCAGGCCCTGGCGGTGGATAACCTGGGGCGTCTTTGGGTGAGTTATGCCGATGTGGATGGCTACAGCGTACAGACCGACGATGGCTGGCTCCACTATGCCACCCGCCGTGACGCCATCGCAGGCGAGTATGCGCATCTGCTCAACAGCAGGCGGACTCACCCGCGCATGTGGACCAATCGCCCCGAGAGCGGGTGGCTCTGGCAACCGCGGCTGGACGGCCGAGTCGAGGCCTATGACGGTACCCGCTGGCGCGTGTACGGAACTGAGAATGGGCTGACTCTCGGCAACCGGTTCGTGGCGGTTGCACAAGGGGGGCGAGTTTGGGCCGTTGGTGACGGCATCGCCTATGCCGAAGAGGGGGAATTGTGGTGGCAGGACCACACCTTTTTCTCCGAGATCGAGAGCCCTGAGGATGTTACCGATATTTCGGTAGACAGCGCTGGCACCCTCTGGATGACCTTTGCTGGCGCCGAGTTGGGTGGTCTGATTCGTTTTGATCCAGCGGCTCAGCGTTGGGAGGGCCACACCCACGAGATGAACCCCGCTATACCCACACGAGCCTTTGGCATGGAGATACTCTCTGACGGCACCCTGTGGGTGATGGGTGAGGGCCGCCTCAGCTATCATGCCCCGCAACGACAGTTTCGTGGCGTTGACTTGGAGATCACCGTCCTTTCTACCGCTACGGACAGCCAGGGCCAGACATGGATCGGCACGCAAGAATGATTGTGGCAGGTCGATCTGGAGAGAGGCATCACGGCCGGTCCCTTTGTGGTGCCTTCTCCCTTGCCAGACAACCGTATCACCGCCCTGGCGCTCGATGCCGAGGGCACGGTGTTTGTCGCTACACCCCGCGGTGTGTCCTGGATCGAGGAGGATGGTCATACGGAGTTGGCTACCGATGAGGCGGTGGCCTGGCTGGGGGCCGGTCCTGAGGGCGATTTGTGGGCTGCCACGCCTCAGGGGCTGCGCTCCATAAGCAAGCAGGGCCTGGGACCGGTCACCATGGAGACGGTCGGCCTGGTGAGCGCCACCATCGCAGCGGACGGGCGCATGTATGTCTTGACTGATCAGGGCAGGCTGGCGGTGAGCGAAGGTGGTGCCCTGGTGGAGCGGTTGGACGTGCTCACCACCTTGGGCGTTCCCCCACGCGCTCTGGCGGTGGATCCCTCCAACGGCGTGTGGATCGCATCCGCCGTGGGGTTGCTGCACCTGCTTGAGGATGGATCACAAGAACGCTACACCCGCGACAACGGTCTTCTGAGCGACGATGTGCGGGGCGTTACTGTTGACGTCGAAGGCAACATCTGGGCGGCGACGGCCAGCGGCCTCGCGAGGCATCGGCCAGACGGGCGCTGGACCCGTTTTACTGTGGAGAGTACTGGCGGTGGCTTGCGCGACATGGATATGCGCGATGTATCCATCGGGCCCACCGGGGACCTGTGGATGGCGACGCGTGCGGGACTGTCGCGCCGTGAACCGGAGCAATCTGACTGGTCCTATGTGGATCTGCCTGGCGCCACGATCGTACTGCACGACGGTGCCGACACGCTGTGGGTCAGCACGGGGGCTGGCTTGTATCGTGTGCCCGTGGCCGTGCTTACCCCCGTGCTGCAGTAGTCTGCGCGGTGTCGCATATCGAATTGTTCGGAGGTAGAGTGGATAGCCAATCCACGCAACTCGGATACGGGCATCATACGCTTCCCATGACGGCGGAGGATCTCTGCCCAGATTTGGACCCTGCGCTGCTGGCGCGCAAAGGGCGTCTCTTTTTGCTGGCCACCCCCGAAGTCAACCAGCAGGCGCTGGTGTGGATCTGCCGCGACTATTACAGCAGCCGCTCTTTCGACGCTGTGCCCACGCTGGTGCACAGCATGACCCAGGGATTTCGCGACCACGGTGACCTGGAGGGCTCGCTGTTCCTGCTGGCGGTTCAGCGCGGGTTGGACATGTATCTGGTGGGTACGGTGGATGCGATTGTGCGCCTGGCCAGGTTCAATGTGGCGCGCGACCTGTTCGATCCGTTGGCCGTGCGAGCCGGCTTTCGCATGGCCCTTACCGAGCACGCCGCGACGGTGCATACACCTGCGCTCTATTCGACGGTTTGGCGTCTCGTCCGGGGAGACGTCCTGCTGATGACCACACGCCCCGCCGCGGGGAGTATTCGGTCTGAGGGGCTGCTCCGTGTGGCGCGCAGTGGGGGATCCATGCAACGGGCCGCTCGCGCGCTGTCACGCCGTGGCAGGGCCTCGGCACCGGTGATCATTGTACGATTTTCGCAGATCATGCCGGTACCGGATGTGCCCGTGCCCCCGCGTCCCGATTCTGAGCCCCAGTTGCCGCAGGCGCCGCGCCATCACCGTGCCGGGACCTCGCCGGTTCTGGTGGCGGGACTGATCGCATTTCTGGCGGTGGCGCTCATGATCTGGCGCACCGGCGCCAATCTGCAGGTTTCCGATATCCCTGCTTACCTGCAGGCCTTTTTCTTTGCCGAGCCCACTCCCACCACACCTGCCGAGTCCGCTGAGGTTCAAGAGATCGAAGAGCACATCACCTACGAGGCGCCAGAGCTGGTGAGCCCTTATGCTGGGGCGAGAATCACGGCCCCCCAGGTCGAGCTGGTGTGGACCATGCCCGTGGAGCGTACTCCGGACATGCGTTTTGAACTGCTGGTTGAGGGGCCGGCGAATGTCCCGCCGGTGCGTACGTTGACGGTCGGAGAGCAGTACACGTTGACCGAAGGCGAGCCGGGCTGGTACCGCTGGACGGTCCGCCTGATCTCGGTTACGGAAGGCGAGTCTCCCGTGGCGCTCAGCCCCCGGGCAGAGACGGTCACCTTTCACTGGAGTGCAGGCGCCCAGTAATTCGGGCCGGCAGCAGGTGCAGCACGCACGCACAGACCATTGCACCCATTGGTTCAGCGGCACTGGGACAGAGCACCGGAGAGGCACGGGCTATGGTGTTGCTGGAGGGCCCTCCCGGTAATGGGCGGACCAGGGCTCGTAGCGACTGATGAATGGTTCGCGCGCCACCATCCGGCCATCCACCTCGATCAGTCGGAAGACGGTCACGTCGGCGCCTTCGCGGGCGGTCTCGGTCTGAATGCGCTCCCCGGGCGCCAACGATGGATCCAACTCGATCACCGGTTCCCCCGGCGGGAGGGTGGCGGTTATCACAGGTCCTTCCATCTGCACGGTCCGGCCGGTGGGGCGTCCATAGAACCTGAAATACAGTTTGCCGTTCGCTCGATCCACCTCTGGTTGGATCAGGATGGGCGTGTCCTGGTCATTGTCGAATTTCAAGTCCACATAGGGCGTAAACACCGCAGCATCCAGACCGAGGGGTGGCTCGTACCACGACACGCGATAGGCGTGCGGAGTTCGATCTGCAATGGGGTAGCCGCCCCAGAAGGCTGCTCTGAAAAAGGTGGTGCTCACCTGGCACACACCCCCGCCCGGGCCGAGCACCGTCTCGTCTCCCACAATCACCCAGCCCTCGGTATAGCCCTGAGCAATGGTGACATCCCCGACGTGCTCCACAAAGGAAAAGCGGCTGTTGGGTGCCACCACGATGCCCCGGAAGCGCTCGGCGGCCTCGCTGATATTGTGTATCCGTGCTTCGTTTGCCCCGACAAAGCCCGTCTCTCCCGTGCTGATCAACTCCAGGGGCAAGAGAGCCTCCAACTCGGCGCGGGTCACCGCCGGCTCGCTGACCGTAACCGGCAACTGCACGCTGCGGCCCGAGGCGCTCAGGCAGGCCGTTTCCAGCAGGCTGAGCGTTCTGGCCTGATCGAGCGTACGGCCCATCTGTTCCGGTCGGATAGAGACCAAAGTGCCGGCGGCGGCGTCATAATCAAGGCGCCCCTGCCGGGCAGGACGATCGATCGCGGCAGCGATCTCGGTCACCAGTGCCTGCATACGCCCCCTGTCCAGCGTGACGGCGGACGCCTGGTCCTCTGAAGAGTCGGACTCGACCAGCCAGCTTGCCAGTTCTGCGCGATCGATAGACCAGGTGCGACGTACTGTGCCACCTTCAGCCTCGGCTGCGGGCTCGTCGTACCACAGGGTGACCGGTGCGCTCAGCAGAATGGCCGCCTGCGCATGGGCCTCCGAGAGCGCAGAGGCGCCCGGATTCAGGTCTACATAACGCAAGTCCACCGGTATCGGTTCTGCGGGAAAGTGTCCTGTACGCGGGGCATCGGCGTGCAGGAGTTGCCGCCAGCGCAACTCGGTATTCCATGCCGAGTCACCCAGGGCCTTGTCCACGGCCTGCGAAATAGCCACCTGCGCAGCGGCGATGTCCAGGTCACGTCCGGTGCGGGCGTCGGTGTTGTTGACGTCCAAACCGGCTACCCAGACCTGAGCCCGGCGCGGGGCGCTGCCGGTTTGGAGCGCGATCTGGCGCAGAGGCGCCAGGCTCAGCCCCGGCTCTAACCTAAAGTCCGGAACGAGGTCATAGCCCCGCCAGAGCAGGCGGGCCCGCGTCACCAGGTCTTGGCGAAAGACACCCCCTCGTCCCAGCTCCCACGCCTGGTTGGCCGCTGAGGCCACGTCCAGAGAGCCTCCCAGGCTGGTTGTGGAAAAGATCCAGGCCTGTTGGTCACTCTGCAGACGCACATAGGGCAACTCTTGCTGTTCCAGCGCCTGGTGCAGGGCCTGCACAGCCTCCACGCGCGTCAGCCCGCCCACCGGTACCTGCTGCACGCTGACACCGGGAAAGATGCGGTCCGCATAGAAATAGCCATAGCCCAGCACACAGAGGCCTGCCACTATCAGGAGCAGCAACAGCAGCACCCCTGTGGTGATCAGTAGTGAAGGAGGACGCTTGGGCGCAGTGCTGGGCATGGTGGTTACCGCGCGCCCGCAAAGAATGACAGGTCGGTGTGTCCCTCCATACCCCGCACCAAGGCCAGCAGGATACGCAGTGCTCCAGCGGCGTCGTTCAGGTCCAGGGTACACATGGGGGTGTGTGAGTAGCGTCGCGCCAGGCTGAGGCCCGCGGTGGGCACCCCAGCGCGCGACAGGTGAATGGCGCCAGCATCGGTGGCAGCCATACCCTGGCCCACCATGCTCTCCTGCAGTTGAACGCCCGCTGCCCGCGCGGCGTCACGCACGTACTGGTTCACTGCCGGATGCCCCATATGTGCGCTGTTGGCCAGCAACAGCACCGGCCCAGCGCCGATCCGCGCCGAGAGCTCGGTATAATAGTCCACGTCTGGCGTGTCGCCGGACATAAAGGTGTCGATGGCGATGGCATAGTCGGGCCGAGTCCGGTAGGCAGCCACCTGGGCGCCACGGAGGCCGATCTCCTCTTGAACACAGATCGCCATGGTGACCGTTCCGGCAACCGGAGTACCTGCCAACTCTCGCGCCAGCTGGAGGAGCAGCGTGCAGCCGATGCGGTTGTCAATGGCTTTGCCTGATACACGATCGGATCCTGTGAAACAGGCCAGTGGGCTGTCATAGGCCACAGCGTCCCCGATGCGGATTCCGAGGGCAGCCACCTCGTCTGGGGAGTTGGCGCCCACATCGACATACAATTCGGATACCTGCGGCACCCGCGAGCGCTCCTCAGGGCTCTGCAGATGGCCTGACTTGACGCCAATCACCCCGTGATGGCCGTTGACGCGGACGTTACGCCCCACCAGCATGGCCGGCGAGATGCCTCCCACGCCCAGGATGCGCAAATAGCCCTGCGGGTCGATGCTCTTGACCATGGCGCCGATCTCGTCCGAGTGCGCTTCCAGCATCAGGTGCGGTCCTGTTCCGCTTCCGTTCCGCACGGCATACAGGTTCCCCATGGGGTCGACCTGCACCTCATCCACCAGGGGCACCAAAGCATCACGCAGATAGGCGACCACGGCCTGTTCGTGTCCAGACACACCATCCAAGGCGGTCAACGCCGCCAGCTGGGTGCGCAGGGTCTCCTTGAGGCAACCTTCAGAGATGGTCATCAGACTTGCTCCGGCGAAATTAATACTTTGCAGGCCTCACTGGCCTCGTGCGCGAGGAGAATGCCCCGCTCAACCTCGGCCAGTGGCAGGACGTGCGTCACGGGCAAAGTCAGATTGAGCGTGTGATCTGCCGCCAGCGCGCCTGCCAGGTCAAAGTCGGCCTCACGATAGACGCGAATCGGCTTGCGGCTGATTTCGCGAAACTGCAGGCCAGTGATGTCAATCTGTGGCACCCGTTTAGGCATGCCCACCTGCAGGATCTGCCCCTGAACGCGGGCGGCGCGCGTTGCCTGGTCGAGGGTTGTTTGCACACCGGCCGTCTCAAACACCACGGGAACGCCCTCACCAGCGGTCATCTCCATGATCGCCCGAATGGGATCGTCCTTGGTGGCGTCGACGGTTTCAAGCCCCAACGCCTGTGCAATCTCCAGCCGCTTGGGGCTTACCTCGGAGACAAGCACGCGGCGTGCTCCCGCCAGCCTGGCCATCTGGGCGGTAAGAATCCCCACCGGTCCAGCACCCAGTACGGCAGTGAGATCTCCCACGCGCAGGTCGGAGGCATGCACGGCATGTACCGCCACCGCGAGGGGCTCGATCAGTGCCGCCTCTACAAGAGGCAGGCCGGGCGGCAGAGGTCGTACCGTGTGCTGTGGCACACTGCAGAACTGGGCCAGGCCTCCATCGGTGTCGATGCCAACCAATCCAAGGTGCTCACAGATAAAGGCCAGGCCACGGCGGCAGGCCGAACAGGCTCCACAGGAGAGCAATGGATTGATGGCCACGGGTTGACCGGCCTGAAATTGGGGATCGTCCGAGGTCACTACCGTACCGACGAACTCGTGCGACATGATCAGTGGGGCACGGGCCCGCGGATGCAGCCCCTGATAGATCATTTGGTCGGTTCCGCAAATGCCGGCGTAGGCTACCTGGATCAGTACCTGACCGGGGCCTGCAGCAGGCCGTGGAACACTTTCCAGACGCACCTGGTGCGGTCCATGCCAGACGGAGGCCTGCATTGTTGTGGTCATGACTGCCCTCCCGCCACTGGGCTTGCGAAGCGAGTCTAGCACGCCGACCGGTCCGCAACAACCGCGCACCGCCTGTTCAAGCGGTCGAGCGCGAGGGGACGCTAGACGTTAAAGCGGATGTTCAGGATGTCGCCATCCTGCACGATATAGTCACGCCCCTCCAGGCGAAGCTTGCCTCGCTTGCGGGCCTCTGCCATGGTTTGGGCGTCCACCATTTCGTCGTAGGAGATGACCTCTGCGCGGATGAAACCCCGTGCCAGATCGGTGTGAATGGTTCCCGCCGCTTCCACGGCGGTTCCCCCACGGTGGAGCGTCCAGGCGCGCACCTCGTCCTCACCGACGGTAAAGAACGAATCCAGCCCCAGCAGACGATAGCTCTCGCGCAGCAGCCGATTCAGCCCGGGTTCAGTGATGCCATAGCTCTGCAGGAACTCGGCCTGCTCTTCCTCGGGGAGCTCGGCGATCTCGCGCTCTACCGCGGCGCGGATGCCCACCACCGGGCCGACCGCCAACAAGCCGGGCAGCGCCTCTGCCTCGTCCACCGAGGCATCCTCATCCAAGTTTACCACGACGATGACCGGCTTGGCGCTGAGGAACTGAAAGCTGCGCAAAAAGACCTCTTCGTCTGCACTGAGCTCGATCGCTCGCACCGGAGTACCTCTTCCCAGGCCATCTGCCAACCGCCGCATGAGCTCGAGCTCCACGGCAAGCCTGTCCCGCGCATCGGCGCGGGTTTTGGGCATCTGCTCCTCGATGCGCTCGATGCGATGCTCGACGATGGTGAGGTCGCTCATGATCAGCTCGACGCTGATCGTCTCGGCGTCGCGCTCGGGGTCGATAGTGACCTCGGGGTGGGGCACCGTCTCGTCACGAAAGGCGCGCACCACCAGCATCAGCGCGTCGGCCCGACTCATGGCGTCCAGCACGGCCACGTCAAAGCCGCTTTGCGCAGAGGCGCCCCGGCTGATGCCCGCGATGTCGTCGAGGCGAACCTGCGCGTACACCGTGCGAGCGGGATGAAAGAGATCGGTGAGCACGTCCACCCGCGGATCGGGTACGTCCACCGTGGCGCTGCGGATCTCGACCCTGCCGCGGCGGCCGGAGGTTTCACTGCGACCACGGGTCATCGCGGTG
>JAAYED010000269.1 GCA_012728955.1 Chloroflexota bacterium | reverse complement strand
GCGGTAGAGAACGCGACATCCATCGCGGCGATGATCCTGTCGACGGAAGCGTTGATCACGGACATCCCCAAGCCCGAGCCGCCGGCCCCGGCAGGTGGTGGCGGCGACATGGGTGGCATGTACTAGACCCTGCGCAAGCGCGCCCAGGTACAGGCACAACGAAACGAGGGCCGGCTCAAGCCGGCCCTCGTCTTTTGTGTCGCCCACCGCTCAGGGCGCCAGCGCCGGCAGCAGACTGCTCAGGCACCATTCGGCCAGCAGCGCCAGCGCCAGCAGTGTGCCCAGCAGGGGCACACCGGGCCAGCGCCGCTCCAGCCGGTTGCCCAGCAGCACCAGAGCCGCGCCGCCCAGGAGCAGCGCGATGCCGAGGGAGGGCACGTCCTGCCTGATGACGCCGATCGCCAGCAACGCCGCCGCCCCCAGTCCCGCCAGGGCCACTATCCAGCGTGGCCCCCTCTGGTACAGCTGCAGCCAGCCGCTCACCAGGAGCAGGCTCCACACCGGCAGCGCCGGAAAGAGATAGCGCCCCTGGTGCTGCACCACCTGCAGGTTGTACCAGCCAAACCCCGCCGTGGTAAAGGCCGCCCAGCAGCCCAGCAGCAGCGCCCGGTAAACGGACTGCGGCCTGGGTTTGCCCCGCGCGGTGATCGCCCTGTCCAGCAGGCCCAGCGCTGCCAGCAACACCGCCGCCCCCAGCAGGGCATACACGCGCCTCGGCAGTGGCAGAGCCATCCAGCCGAACTGCCCCCAGAACGAGTGAAAGGTAGTCTCCAGCAGCATCCGCAACGTTGCGGGCAGGCCGTGCTCGGCCAGCAGCGCCGAGGTGGCCAGCTGGCCGCTGGTCACCTGCTCGTGGCGCACCATGGCCAGCAGGTCGCCGGGGCCGTACACCTGTGCATTGCGCGCCAGCCAGGGGGCCACCAGCAGCGCCGCCACCGCTGCGGCCAGCGCCCCCTGTCCCAGCAGCGGTGCCAGACGGTCTCTGCGGCGCCGCGCCCGATACAGGCTCCAGGCCCAGGAGAGGAACACCAGCGGCGCGGCGATATAGGCCTGCAGCTTGGTCAGCAGCGCCAGCCCCACCAGCAGGCCCAGCAGCGCCGCCCGCCCCCAGCTCCACGCGCTGTCGATCACCACCAGCTGCCACACCAGCAGCGTCAGCAGCAGCATCACCAGGCCGTCATTGTTCACCGCGCCGGTGATCGCCAGCTGCATGGGTACCAGCGCCATGCAGGCCACCGCACCCAGCGCCAGTTGATCATCCTGCGGATACAGGCTGCGCATCAGGGCATAGGTCAGCAGCAGCGTCACCGCGCCGAGAGAGACGGAAAAGAGCCGCAACGGCAACAGAGGTACCGCTACGCCCGCCGCCCGGGCCGCCAGGAACACCGGCGTGGCCAGCACATAGTACAGCGGCGGCTGATGCGACTCGTAGCGGATGGGCTCGATGCTGTAAGAGGGCGCAAAGCGCGCGCTCTTGATCTCTTCCAGATACGCACCGGGATAGTCGCCCGGGCGCAGTTCCGGAAGCTGCCGGGCCTCGGCGATGTAACGCACATAGTTATAGTGCGCCGGCTCATCAGGTACCTGCCAGGCAGGGGTGCGCAGGGCATAGGCGCTGGCAAGCGTGCCATACACCAGCAGGATCATCGCCAGCCAGAGCCGTCTGCGACCTGTCCTCGCGGATGGGGCAACCATGTGGGCCTCCTGCGTTGTGGTGGGAAATGACAAGGCACCCCACATCTTCTCAGATGTCGGGTGCCTCTACAATACGACCTCTAGCCCAGGCGCGCCAGTTCCTGCTCTACGATGGCGTCATCGAGCTTTTTAAAAGCAGGGGAGGGCTCGCGCAGGGCCTGCCCGGGCTGGAGTGCGCTGGGCACCCAGCGCTCTACCCCCTGCGACACGCCGTGGTAGGTCAGCCCCAGGTGGCGGCGCTCCGCCTCCTGATAGGGCACGATCTCTTGCGTGCCAAAGAGCGGCTCGTCGTATCCCAGGGTGGCATGCAGTTTTTCCGATCCAAAGGGTACAAAGGGCGCCAGGAGCACCGTCAGCGAATCCACCACCCGCAGCGTCACAAATACGGCCGTGGCGGCCCGGGCGCGATCTACCTTGAGCGCCTTCCAGGGCGCCGCCACATCCAGGTAACGGTTCGCCTCACGTGCCACGGCCATCACCCGGGCCAGCGCTGCGCGAAAGCGACAGGCTTCGATATCGGCGGCCACGGGGCCAAAGGCCTCCGCCGTGGTATCGAGAATGGCCTGGTCCTCTGCCGTGAGCTCGGCCGGCTGCGGCACGCGCCCCTCAAAGTTGCGATAGGCAAAGGTCAGGATGCGGTGCGCCAGGTTGCCCCAGGTGCCCACCAGCTCGTTATTGTTGGCCGCCAGGAATTCGGACCATGAAAAGTCCGAGTCGCTGCTCTCCGGGGCGTGGGTGGTGAGATAGTAGCGGATCGGGTCCGGATCATAGCGCGACAGGTAATCCGGCGCCCAGATAGCCCAGTTGCGGCTGGAGGAAAACTTTTTTCCCTCCAGGGTGAGATACTCGTTGGCGGGCACATCGTGGGGCAGGCGCAGGTCGCCATAGCCCAGCAGCATCGCCGGCCAGATCAGCGTATGGAAAAAGGTGTTGTCCTTGCCGATGAAATAGTACGAGCGCGCCGGCCGCTGCGGGTCCCACCAATCCAGCCAGGCATCGGGGGTGCCGCGGTTCCTGGCCCACTCGATGCTGGCGGAGAGGTATCCGATCACGGCGTCGAACCAGACATAGATGCGCTTGTCCTCATAGCCCTCCACGGGCACCGGGATCCCCCACGAGATGTCGCGGGTGATGGCGCGGGGCCGGAGGCCCTCCTCCAGCATGCCCAGGGAGAAATTGCGCACCGACGTGCGCCAATAGTCCTTGTCCGCGATCCACTCCTTGAGGGGCTCGTTGAACTGGGAGAGATCCAGGAAAAAGTGCTCCGTGTCGCGCACCACCGGCGTATCGCCAGAGAACTTGCAGCGCGGCTTGATCAGGTCCAGCGCATCGAGGGGCTTGCCGCACTTGTCGCACTGGTCGCCGCGGGCGTCCTCGTATCCACAAAAGGGGCAGGTGCCCTCCACATAGCGATCGGCCAAAAAGCGATGGCACTCTTCACAATAGAGGGCCTGCATGGTCTGCTTGGTGACATAACCGCGCTCCAGCAGACGCCGGAAAAAGCGCAGCGTCACCTCCCAGTGGTTCTCGGTATCGGTATGGGTAAAGAGATCAAAACTGAACCCCAGCCCCACAAAGGTATCGAGAAAGCTGCGATGAAAGCGCTCCACCACCGCACCGGGCTCTACGCCCTCGCGCTCGGCGGTGACGGTGATTGGCGTGCCGTGGGTGTCCGAGCCCGAAACCATGAGCACATCGTTGCCTCGCAGGCGATGGTAGCGGGCAAAGATGTCGGGAGGGAGATAGGCACCGGCAACCTGCCCCAGGTGCAGCGGAGAGTTGGCATAGGGCCAGGCGACACTTACCAGGATCTTTTCGTTCATACAGCTCCTCGGGTTCGGGACGACGGGTGCTTGTGACACATGGCATGGGCGCCTGTGCCGGCCAGCGCTGGCGGGCAGGGCGCCACGCCGAATGCGAACAGAGATTATACGCCCGGGCCCGCCCTCGGTCAATCGCCGCCATAGGCTCCGCGGGGGGGGCATGCCTCAGCGGGAGGGCCGGTCGTACTCGCCGCGCCAGGCGTTGCGTTTAACCCGTAAAATCTGGCCCAGCATCTCTTTGGATTCGGCCAGGTAGGACTTTTGCTTGCCCCGAGCGGCATCGCGATCTGCCCACTCCACCGGCACCTCGGCGATGCGGTGCCCGCCGCGCTCCAGCAGGTAGAGCAGCTCCACGTCAAAGGCCGTCACCCGCCAGCCCGATACGCTCACCGGGTTGCGGATCGGCTCCAATCGTGCGAACACCTCACGCGCCAGGGGCGTGCGGATGGCCTTGAACCCGCACTGGGTGTCCGAAATGTTGCGCAGCAGCAGCGCCCGCCGCAGGGCGCGAAACACCGCCGAGCCCAGCCGCCGGTACCAGACAAAGTCCTGTCGCTCCACCCCACGGGACCCGATAGCGGCATCGAATCCCTGCTCAAAGCAGGGCAGCAGGCGCGCCACCTGATGGATGGGCGTGGACTGGTCCATGTCGGTAAACAGGGTGATCTCGCCGCGGGCGGAACCCAGCCCCAGCCAGAGAGCCGAGGGCTTGCCGCCGTGGGGATTCTCCTGCAGGCGAAAACCGGGCTTGTCGGCGATGGCGGCGCGCACCAGCTCGCGGCTGTCATCGCTGCTGCCGTCATCCGAGACGATCACCTCCCAGGAGTACGCCTGCCGGCTCAGGTAATCATGGACCTCGTCCAGCACGCCGCGCTGCAGGTTCTCGCGCTCGTTATAGCAGGGGATCAATACCGTCAGGTAGGGTGTGCTCACGCTGCCTCCTGGTTTGCCTGCGACCCCTCGAGGATCGACTCGATGTACGCTTCACTCACCGCCGGCGTGGCGCCAGCACGGGCCCCCTGGGCGCGGCGGCGTTCCGCACGCCAGCCAGGCAGGCGCAGCAGCCCGGCCAGCTGCCCTCGCAGGCGCGCCCGGGCCGCCTTGCCGCGCCAGGCCCGCAACGCCTCACGGGCGATGCGCCACTGGGCGCGCCAGATGTCCCCCCGGTACTTGCGGTAGAGGCCCGCCGGATAGTTGCGGGCGATCACCCAGAGCAGGTTGCGCCCCACGTAATAACTGGCCAGGGCGCCCCCGCCGGTGGCCGACAGGTGGTGATACACCACCGCCTCCGGGACATAGCGCGCCTTCCAGCCCGCCAACTGGGCCCGCCAGTTCAGATCGACGTCCTCGCAATACATGAAAAAGCGCTCTTCAAACGCCCCGATCTGATCGATCACGCTGCGGCGCACCGCCATGGCGCCCCCGCACCCGCCAAATACCCAGGCGGGCTGGTCCCAGGGCGGGCCGTAGGGCTGCCACACTCCCCGCGAGTCGCCGGTGCCATCCACCCGCATCAGATCGCCGGCCGAGTGCAGCGTGTCACGCCGGTCAAAGAGCATCATGCGCGAGGCGGCGATGCCCGCCTCGGGGTGGCGCTCCAGCGCCTCCACCAGAAGGGCCAGCCAGTCGGGCTCGGCCTCGGTGTCATTGTTCAGCAGCACCAGCACCTCGCCCCGGGCGGCTGCCATGCCGGCGTTGCAGCCCCCGGCATAGCCCCGGTTCTCCGCCAGCGCCAGCACCCGCACCCAGGGATACTCCCGCCGCAGCACCGCCACCGAGTCGTCAGCAGAGCCATTGTCTACCACGATTACCTCAGAGGCGCCCGTCAGCGGTGAGAGGGTCTGCCGGGCCAGAGAATCCAGGCAGGGCCTGAGCAGCCCCAGCCCGTTCCAGTTGGGGATGATCACGGAGGCCCGCAGGGAAGGCTGGTGCGTCACGCCAGCAGGCCCCACTCGTCCATACAAGCCCGCAGCGCCTCCTGCCAGGGGCGCATCACGATGCCCAGCTCGGCGCCGTTGAAATTGCGCATCTCCACATGCTTGGGCACCTGCGCCAGCCGCTGATAGTTCTCCGAAGGCTTGACCCGCAGATCAGCGCTGCGACCGGCCAGCCGCAGGATTTCGACGGCCCAGTCATAGCGCGAGCAGACGCCGCTGTTGGGCAGCTGGTAGGTGCCATAGGCCGGCAGCTGGATGAGCTGCTCCAGTGCGGCGGCCACATCCACGGCATAGGTGGGCGAGCCCCACTCGTCCGTCACCATGGACACCTCGTCCCGCTCGTCCGCCAGGCGCAGCACCGTGCGCACAAAGTTCCGCGGTCCGTCGCCATACAGCCAGGCCACCCGCACCACATAGTGGCGGGCCACCAGCCGGCGCACCTGCTCCTCGCCCAGCCACTTGGTCCTGGCGTACACGCTCAGCGGGTGGACAGGATCGTCCTCGCGATAGGGGGCGGTGCTGGTGCCGTCATAGACATAATCGGTGCCGATATAGACCATGGCGGCCTGGTTCTGCAGCGCTGTGACGGCCATGTTGCGGGTGCCCAGCACATTGACGCGATAGGCGACATCCGGGTTGCGCTCGCAGCCATCCACATCGGTGATAGCGGCACAGTGCAGCACCACATCGGGCGCAAAGGTACGCACCGCGGCGCTGATGGCCCGCAGATCGGTGATGTCATAGTCCGGCAGGTCGATGGGCATCAGCGTGTGCTCCGCCAGACGCCCCTGCAAGGCCCTGCCCAGTTGTCCGTTGCTGCCCGTAATCGCGATGCGCATCCCTGTACCCCCCAGCTCCAGTGGTGACGGCTTGCCCTGTGTTCGGCGCTATTATATCATCCGCAGGGAGCCGACCAAACCGTTGAGGTGCCCGGCATGGCCGATATCCTGGAGCTGATCGAGCGGCGCCGCAGCGTGCGGCGCTATACCCCCGAGCCCGTCACCCGTAAAGAGCTGGAGCTGCTGCTGCGGGCGGGCATGGCGGCGCCCTCCGCCAGCGGGCGCAAGCCCTGGTATTTTGTGGTGGTGACGGAGGAGGAGCGGCTGGCGGCCCTGCGCCGGCGCCTGCCGCTGGGGCGTTACAACGCGCCCGCCGCCATCATCGTCTGTGGTGACCTGCAGCGCGCCTGGCCGCCGCCGGCGCGCAACTTTTGGGTGGTGGACTGCAGCGCCGCCCTGCAGAACATCATGCTGGCGGCCAGCGGCATCGGGCTGGGGAGCGTGTGCATCGGCGTCTATCCGCTGCGGCCGCTGATGCTGCTGGTGGCGCGCGCGATGCGCCTGCCCCGCAGCGTCCAGCCTCTGGCGCTGGTGTGGGTGGGCCATCCCGCCGCCAATCCGCCGCCCCTCAACCGTTACGATCCGCAGCGCGTCCATTGGCAAGAGTTTCGCCGTTAGGCCGGGCCTGGCTGGCGGCCTGGGGGCTTTGACGGCGGCTCTGTTGCGTGGTATCATCCCTTTGCTATGATAGCACAGGGTCCCCATTGTCCGACAGAGCGTGGCCGGCCAATGGGGTCGTTCCTTACAGCCTTTCGGGGGGAGGTACGACGTCGATGCACATCGGCATCGACTGCCGCCTGATGTACTATCAGATGGCAGGCATCGCCCGTTATACACTGCAGCTCATCAGGGCGCTGTCCAAGATCGACGCGGACGATCGCTATACGCTGCTGCAGAGCCATCGGGCCAAAGAGCCGATCATCGAACACCCCAGTTTCTCCCACCGGCGCATGTACACGCCGGCCCACCACCGCTTTGAGCAGATCACCCTGCCCTTTGAAGTCTCGCCCATCGGGCTGGACGTGCTGCACAGCCCCGATTTCATCCCTCCCTTTCGGCGGAACTGCGCCTCGGTGATCACCATTCACGACCTGAATTTCATGCTCTATCCGCACTTTCTCACCCGCGATTCTGCCCGTTACTATGGGCAGATCGATCTGGCGGTGCGGCGGGCTGACGGCATTATCGCCGTATCACAGGCCACCAAGGCCGACATTGTGCGCCTGCTGGGTGTGCCCGAGTCCAAGATCACCGTGATCTATGAGGCGGCGGATGCCAGCTTTCGCCCTGTGGACGACCCGACCCTGCCCGACCGGGTGCATGCGCGCTTTGGCGTGCGGGGCGACTTTATCCTCTTTGTGAGCACCATCGAGCCACGCAAGAACGTGCCCACGCTGCTGCGCGCCTTTCGCCAGCTGCTGGACGACTATCGCCTCGATGTGCAGCTGGTACTGGCGGGCCAAAAGGGCTGGCTGTTCGACGAGGTCTTTGAGCTGGTGGAGGACCTGGCCCTCACCGAGGACGTCAAGTTCGTGGGGCGCGTCACCAACGAAGAGCTCATCTGGCTGTACAACACCGCCCGCGCCCTGGTGGCCCCCTCCATCTATGAGGGATTCGGCCTTACTCCGCTGGAAGCCATGGCCTGCGGCACGCCGGTGGTGGTGGCCGATGTCTCCTCCCTGTCCGAAGTGGTGGGCGATGCCGGCCTCAAGGTGGATCCCTACCGGCCGGACGAGATGGCCGTGGCCATGTGGCGCCTGCTCACCGACTCGGAGCTGCACGCCAGCCTGAGCGCCAAGGGCATCACCCGGGCCAGCTGGTTCTCCTGGGACCGGGCCGCGCAAGAGACCCTGGCGCTGTACCACCAACTGGCCTGAGCGCAGCATGTCCAGCGCAGGGCGCCCGCAGGTCCTCTTTCTTACTCCGCAGCTGCCCTGGCCTCCCGAGCAGGGTGGGGCGATCCGCAACTATTTCCTGATGCGCGAGGCCGCCCGGCATTGTGACGTCAGCCTGCTCTCGCTGGTGGAAGCGCCACCGCGCCCGCAGGACCTGGCCGCGCTGGCTTTTTGCCGGCGCATCGAGACCATCCCCGTGCCAGCCCGCAGCCGCGCCGACCGGCTGCGCACCCTGCTGCGCTCGCGAGATCCGGATATGGCCCACCGGCTGGCCTCTTGCGCGTACGCCGAGGCCCTGCGCCGTTGGCTGGGTGAGGCGGTGGACCTGGTGCAGGTGGAGGGCATGGAGATGGCCCGCTACGGCCTGCTGCTGGCCGATTGGGCCACCGCGGCGAGCCCGCCTGTGGTCTTCGATGCGCTCAACGCCGAGTATCTGCTGCAAAAGCGGGCCATGGGTACCGATCTGCTGAGGCCCCGCCGCTGGCCCCACGCAGCCTATTCCGCCGTGCAGTGGCTGCGCCTGCGCCGTTATGAGCGGCTGGCCTGCCAGCGCGCCAGCCTCACCGTCGCGGTCAGCGAGCTCGATGCGCGCGCGTTGCAGGCGCTGGGCGCCGGCATCCGCCCGGTGGTGGTGCCCAACGGCGTGGACACCGCCAGCTATCCCACCGACCTGCCCGACTCTTTGGGGCTGCAGCACCCCAACCTGGTATTCACCGGCAAGATGGACTATCGCCCCAACGTGGACGCCATGCGCTGGTTCGTGAGCCAGGTCTGGCCCCTCATCCGCGCGCAGCTGCCCGCGGTGCACCTCTATATCGTGGGCAAACAGCCCCACCGCGACGTGCAGGCTTTGGACGCCGATCCTGCCATCACCGTCACCGGCTATGTGCCCGAGGTGCGGCCCTACTTTGGCGGCGCGGATGTGTACATCGTGCCCATGCGGGTGGGGGGAGGGACGCGGCTCAAGGTGCTGGAGGCCCTGGCCACCGGCATGCCCATGGTGAGCACCAGCCTTGGCGTAGAGGGGCTGGCCGTGCAGGATGGCAGGCACTGCCTGCTGGCCGACACCCCCGCCGCCTTTGCCGAGGCCACCCTGCGCCTGCTGCGCCAGCCAGCGCTGGGCCGGCAGCTGGGGCAGGCGGCCCGTGCTCTGGCCGAGGAGCGCTATGACTGGACGCGGCTGGCGCCCCTGCTCCTGGCCGCCTGGCAGCCCCTGCTGAGCCGCACCGGAGCCTGAATCCCGACGGTGCAGCGCCGCCGGCGCAGCGGGCGGGGGTTTGCATTCACTCCCTCAGTGTGCCATACTCTGGTCAGGATCGGGTCGCGCTTACGCAGAGGACTCTGCCGGGCCAAGCCATCTGGTGGGGTCCTCTTTCTGTTCAGTGCCCCGCCGATCCAGAGGATTTGGGTACGAGCGTCAGTGGAAGGAAGATCATGGCAAAGAAACTGTATGTCGGTAACCTGAGTTATGACACCACCAGCGAAGGGCTGCGGGCGGCCTTTGCGGCAATTGGAGACGTGGCCACCGCCGACGTCATCTCGGACCGATACAGCGGCCGCTCGCGCGGCTTTGGGTTCGTGGAAATGGTGAACGACGCGGATGCCAACGCTGCCATCGAGCAGCTCAACGGCACGGCGCTGGATGGGCGCACCATCACAGTGGCCGAGGCGCGGCCCCGTGAGGATCGCAGCAATCGCGGCGATTGGGGCAGCAGCCGCTGGTAGGCTGGCGTGAGAGGGCGGCACAGAACCTGGTTCTGTGCCGCCTTTCTTTT
>JAAYED010000268.1 GCA_012728955.1 Chloroflexota bacterium | reverse complement strand
CGGCGCAATTCTCAAAGGTGTGGAGCAGGGGGCACTGGCGGTCCTGCAGCCCACAGGCGAGGCCTATGACGCCGAGGGTGTGCTGGCAGGGCCGCCTGAGGCCCGCAGACGTGTACCCGGACAGCGGATTGCCGGCCTGCGTCTGGAGAGCGACGTGCTTGTGGCTCCCATGGAGGCCCCTTGTGTCGAGGGCTGGATGAAAGAGTCCATCATCATTGTCGGGCCAGCGCCTCTGCTCACGGTGGATGAGGCGGCTACTATCAAGGACACAACTGCCGAGAAGGTCGAGGATGCGCTCGACCTGGGTTTGCTGGATGCCGGCTATGATGACGGGCAGCGCAAGGTCGTGAACAACGACCGCTTCCGTGTATGGGCACCTTCACATGACGATGGGACCGACTCTGAGCACACGGTCTCGACCACCTCCTGGGAGCAGGCGGTAGCATATGCCGCGGAGCGTCCTTTGCAGCGCGTGACCCTTCGCACCGGCGACCTGCCCGCGGCGGGCAAGCTTATCGCCGCGGCTAGCCCCTTTGGCGCGACTGCGCTCGCGCTCAACGTCACTGTCTCCGGCACACTCAAAGAGGGGGGAACGCTGCAGTTTATGGTGGACGGTGCTAGTTACGCCGGCGCGCTCAAGCCCATCGACCTGGCGGGCACGATGCTGCGGGCGAGCGTGGACGAGGGACGCTCGCTCGATGCGGAACTGGTCCTGACTTTTGGCGAACAGGGCCTCGCGCAGGCGGGCCATCGGCTCCAGCAGGCGCAGAAAGCATGCGTCCAGAATATCACGATGACCGCCAGATTTGGACCAGTGCACTCGGAGAAGGGGGCCTGACCGACATGGCCTTGATACCCGAGTCGCTTCGCGATGCCCCGTTCGCCCTGCGCATCACCCAGCGCGCCGGTGGCAGGGCTGCCATCATCTATCGTCGCCAGGCTGACCCCGAGGGGCGGGACCGCCTGCAGCGCGTGGGGGACCTGCCCCCCCTGGCATTACAGGCCACGCTGCCTATGGTGCGCGAAGCGATTCGCGCGGGTCGTCAGCGACTCATCCACAATGGTGGCAACGACGGAAACGGTCTCATGGAGCCCGGTGCGTTCAAGCCGCTGGACTCGCAGTGGGGTGTGCGCGTGGCCTGCTACGCTCTTGTGACGGCCAGTCTGCGCGATGGCGAGCGCATGCTCCTGGCTTCCGAGCACCTGCGCCACGCCAACCCGGACCAGCTGGCCTGGTGGCTGGGGCTGCTGATGCAGCGCGACAACGTCCGCGCCCTGCGCGCCCTGCGCATCCTCACCGAGGCCGTCCAATAATGCGCCGTTGCGCCCACAAACCACCTGCACAGAAAGGTTCACCATGCCCAGGCCCCGCGTACTGATTGAAGATTGGCTCCCTGCCCGCGCCATCGGCGTCGAATGTATGCGCGAGCGCGGCAGCGCCAGTGCCCTCGCACCCACAACCTATCTGCACGTCTGGTGGGCCCGCCGGCCCCTCACCATCTCCCGCGCGGCCGTCCTCGGCTCGCTCTTGCCAGTGAACTTTGACAGGGCCACCTTCGAGCGCCTACTGGGCTTTTACGGCAGCAGCAGCGATATCCTTCACGGACAGCGCTTGTTGGAGCTGGCGCGACTCACTGGTAACCGTGTCAAGAATCCGCATGGCAGGCGAGCTTTCTCGAATGTCATTCCAGTACCGCTGCTCGAACGAGCATCGCACGCGATGAGCGAGTTCTGGAGTGGCTCTCCCACGGTATTGGACCCCATGGCAGGTGGCGGCTCCATCCCCTT
>JAAYED010000267.1 GCA_012728955.1 Chloroflexota bacterium | reverse complement strand
GCCCTGGCTCGGGAGGCCTGGGAGCGCGTGGCGTGCGCGATCGATCACCCCACACTCAAGAGGGTGCTGGCCGTGGGCTTCTGATGGGCGACCCCTGGCCGGGCTTGTGAAGGCTACAGATCGGCTTACAATCCGGTTGTCGTCAGCAGTGAACCTGAAAGGATGGAAGCATGATTCACCTGGGTGCACAGTACTATCGCGCGCCGTTCCCCAATCGGCGCTATTGGCGCGATGACATGCTCCGCATGGCCGATGCCGGCCTGAATACCGTGCAGTTGTGGGTGCTGTGGGGCTGGTGCGAGCCCTCGCCGGATAACTTTCGCTTTGATGACTATGACGAACTGGTCTCCCTGGCCGGCGAGGCGGGTTTGGGCGTGGTACTGAGCACCATCGCCGAGCTGCAGCCCTACTGGATCCATCAGCAGGTGCCGGGCAGCGAGATGATCGATCACATGGGCAATGTGGTGATCTCTTCCAACCGCGGCGAGGGACACTTTGGGCTCACGCCGGGGGGCTGCACCGATCATCCCGGTGTGTGGGAGCGCATGGCGGGCTTTATGGAAGAGGTGGTGGTACGCTATCGTGAGGCGCCCAACCTGGTGGGGTGGGATGCCTGGAACGAGCTGCGTTGGAACGTCAATGCCGATGGTCAGGTGTGCCACTGCCCCTACACCGTCAACCGCTTTCACTCCTGGCTCGACGCTACCTACGGCGGGCTGGAGGGGCTCAACGCAGCCTGGAACACGCGTTATACCGGCTGGGAACAGGTGCTGCCTGGCAAGTTCCCCCGCAGCCCCTACACCACCACCATGGCCTGGGAGAACTTTCTCACCTGGCGCGCCACCGAACTGGGCCTGGCCCGCTATGACGTGATCAAATCCCTGGATCCCGATCATCCGGTGACGGTGCATGGCGGCGCCCCGACTGTGCTGTACGGCATGCGCTTTCCCGAGACCTCGCTCAACCGCGGTAATGACTGGTTCTTTGCCGACGAGATGGACGGCATTGGCTGTTCCAGCTTTCCCACCTGGTTCCACTTTTCCGACGCGGACCTGGCCATGCGCATCGAGTGTGTGCGTTCGGCGGCGCGTGGTAAAAAAGTCTGGCTCAGTGAGCTGCAGGGCGGTCGCGCCGCCCACGGATTCGCGGTGCACGATCCGGTCCAACCCGCCAACCAGCAACGCTGGGTGTGGACGGGCATCGGCAGCGGCGCCGATACCATCCTCTTTTGGTGCTGGCGCGACGAAGTCTTTGGCTCTGAATCCGCCGGTTTCGGCCTGATCGGCGCCGACGGTCTGGCCGAGCCGCGCCTGGCCGCCATGCGCAAAACGGCCTCGGTGCTCAAGCAATGGGAGACCGAGATCGAAGCCTACAGACCGCTGCTTCCCACGGTGGGCGTGTATTTCAGCCCGCAGAGCTATTACCTGTACTGGAATCAGGATAACCATGCCGAGCTGCCCCAGAACGCCCTGCTGGGCTATACCCGGGCGCTCTTGCGCAACCAGATCCCCTACACCATCATCGAGGAGGAGCACCTCGAGAGTCTGGAAGAGATCGATGTGCTCTTTATGCCGCGCTCACTGGTGATCGACGCAGAGCAGGCCGAGGCGCTCGCGGCATGGGTGCAGGATGGAGGTACGCTCATCGCCGAGTCCGAGTGTGGCGCCTTTGGCCGTAACGGGCTCTATCGGTATCCAGAAGATCGCTTTCTCGCGGATATTGCCGGCCTGGCCGAGCTCGGCCGCCGCACCCTCGCGGGGAACTCGGTGTCGGTGAATATCGATGGCCTGCAGCTGAACCTGCCGGCCAGCCAGTGGATCACTCCCTGCCAGGCACCCGAGGGTACGGTGCTGGGCAGCTCCGCCGACGGGCCGCTCTTTGTCGAGGTGCCGGTTGGGGAGGGGCGCGTTATCCTCTGCGGTGCCTACATGGGAGATGCCTACTTTGAAGGCTCTTCCCGTGCGGATTCGGTGTATGCGCCCTATGCCGCCGATTTTGAGCGCTTTATCAGCGCCCTTGTGCGTCGCGCTGAGGTGCCTCTGATGGTGCAGGTGGTGGAGCCGGGGGGCGCCGCTGCCCGCGAGGTGCATGTGCGCGTGGGATACTCGTTGGGTCGCCCCATGGTGTTTGTCTTTTCTGAACACGCCGACCTGGTGACGCTGCAGTTGCCCGAGGGCATGCTGCAGGCAGGCGTGACGGAACTGCTCAGTGGCGCGTCGCTGCCGGTGCAACAGACCGACGACGGCCAGCGGGTACAGGTGCCCATGTCCGAGTGGGGCATGGCGGTTCTACTGGGGAAGGCCTGATGGGTGCGGCGGGTGACCTGCGGCGTCCGCGGGCGGCCTTCTTTGGCGGGCAGCAGCTGTATGGGCGGGCCAGCCAGGTGGACTATGTGTATGGGCCCGCGCGCCGGGCCCAAATTGCCCAGCTCACCGAGCTGTACCCGCAAGAGATTCACGCTGGGAACCTCGATCGTCTGGGTGAGCTGCGGGATCTGGAGGTGATCTTTGGCACCTGGGGCATGCCTGCGCTGGATGCCGCGGCCCTGGATCAACTGCCCGAGCTGCGGGCTGTCTTTTATGCGGCCGGCACGGTGCACAGTTTCGCCCGGCCGCTGCTGGAGCGTGGCATCGTACTGACCAGCGCCTGGGCGGCCAACGCCATCCCGGTGGCCGAGTTTGCTCTCGCGCAGATCCTGCTTGGCTGCAAAGGCTACTTTCGCAACGTTCGTGACTATGGGGAGCGCAGGCTGCCCGCCCACGACTGTTATCGAGGGCCCGGCATCTATGAGGTGCCCGTGGCGCTCATCGGTGCGGGGCAGGTGGCCCGCGCGTTGATCGAGCGTCTCAAACCTTTCCAGCTGCAGGTACTGCTGGTGGATCCCTTTCTCAGTCCTGAAGAGGCGCAGGCCCTGGGAGTGCGCCTCGTCTCGTTGGAGGAGGCCTTTGGCCAGGCTTTTGTGGTGAGCAATCATCTGCCGAACCTGCCCGAATTGCAGGGTGTGATCGATCGGCAACTGCTTGCCCTGCTGCAGCCCGGCGCCGTCTTGATCAACACCGGCCGCGGCGCGCAGGTGGTAGAGCAGGATCTCATCGCCGTCCTGCAGGAGCGGCCCGACCTGACCGCCTTGCTGGATGTCACCTTTCCCGAACCGCCCGATGCGGATTCGCTGCTGTACACATTACCCAACGTGCATCTGAGCAGCCACATCGCCGGTTCGCTGAATAACGAAGTGGGCCGTTTGGCGGACTATGCCATTGAGGCCTTTCTCCAATGGCGTGCGGGTAAAACGCCCAGGTACGCCATCACGCAAGAGATGCTCGCACGTCTGGCGTGAGCATTCCACCATACCAGGTTGCAGGGGGGATTCTGATGGGACAGTTGGACGGCAAGGTCGCGATCATCACCGGTGGGGGCAGTGGAATCGGCAAGGGCATCGCAGAGCTGTACGCGGCAGAAGGCTGCTCGGTGGTACTGGCCGGGCGCAAAGCAGAGCGTCTGGAGGCTGCGGCAGAGGCTATTCGCGCGGCGGGTGGCATCGCGCTGGCGCACCCCGCCGATGTATCGCAGGAAGATCAGGTAGCGGAGCTCTTTGCTCACGCCCTGCAGGCGTACGGGCGGCTCGACATTGTGGTCAACAGTGCTGGCGCCTTTGATGGCGGGTGGCTGGAGGATATTCCGCTCTCGGGCTGGCAAAACGTGGTCAATGCCAACCTCACGGGGCCCTTTTTGTGCATCCGCGAGGCCTTTCGGATCATGAAGCCCGCCGGAGGTGGGCGGATCATCAACATCGGCAGCATTTCGGCCCAGCGCAGCCGAGAGCGTTCCGCGCCCTATGCGGCAACCAAGTTCGGTGTGTGGGGCCTGACTCAGGCGGCGGCCCTGGAGGGGCGTGACTATGGCATCGCTGTGAGCGCGCTGCACCCGGGCAACACCATGGTGGAGCGGCGTGCTCGCGGTCAGGCTGAAGGACGGGCTGCGGACGAAGAGCCCATGTTCGACGTCGAGGTCATCGCACGTACGGCGCTGCTTATGGTCACTCTACCGCCCGAGGCCAATATGCTCGAGGCCATCGTCCTGCCGTTGGAGCAAAAGTACATCGGGCGCGGCTGACAGGCAGGGGGCGGAGGGCACCGCTGGACCGCGGGGCATCCGCATGGACCGCGTTACTCTGTGGCGCTGGGCGTCGACGGGGCGTTGCGCTCGCTCCGTTGGCGGGCTCGGCTTGACCGCTCGGCTCGGCGGATGGACGCGCTCTGTCGAGCGGCTTTGCCGCTCGGCTTTGCCGCAGGGTCCGCCATCCGCTACAATAGGGGAGGCAGCCTGTACGCGCAGGCAAGTGATCGCTAGGAGAAGACAATGCCGCAGATTTCGTTAGGTACCTGGGCCTTTATTCGGGGGCCCTATGCCGATAACCCTTGGAGCCTCGAACGGGTGCTCGACTTTGCCGCTGAGGTGGGCTATGACGGCGTAGAGCTGAGCGGATACAGGCCGCACGCCCACTATGATGACTATGACACACCCGAAAAGCGCCAGGCACTCCGTGAGATGGTCGAGAGTCGCGGCCTGGCCGTCTCGGGCTATGCGCCGGATCTGCGCCACGTACCCGCGGCGCTTACCGAGACCGAGGTGTATCTCCCCGAGATCCTCAAGGCGATGCAGCTGTGTGTCGGAGTGCGCACCGACGTGCTCCGGGTGGATACTGGCGTCCCGCCGGAAGAACTCTCAGCCGAAGAGTACTCGGATCGTTTTCGGCGCATCGTGCTGAACTGGGACAAGGCGGCTGAGGAGGGCCTCAAGATCGGCGTGGGGCTGGAGTGGGAATTTGAGCCCCGTTTTCTGGTCAACAAGGCTTCCGAGGTTCGCCGCCTGTTGGAGGCCATGCCCGAGCGGAACCTGCACGTCATTCTGGACATGAGCCACGCATATATGATGACGGTGGTGGGAGCGCGGCAGCCGGGCATCGTGCAGACGCTGCCCTATGGCATCGTGTCGCTGGGCCGTGATATCGACGAGTACATCGGGCACCTGCACCTCTCGGACAGCGACGGCACCGTATCAAAGCGCAGCGCCAGCAGCAAGCACGTTACGCTGGGCCAGGGCAAGATCGATTACGACACCGACCTGTACTATTTGCGCGAGCGCTTCAAGAAGCTGGCCTGGTGGACGGTCGACCTTAACGAGCACGACCACGCCGAAGAGGCTGCCCGCGAATCGCTGGCGGTGGCCCGCGAGCTCCTGCTCACCTATGGGATTTAGCGAGTTACGGGACCAGCGCTGTCCTGATGGTTGATCTACGCGTAACCTTGGGGCACGCAAGCAACTGCGTGCCCCTTGCTGTACCTTTGGGAGGTACCTGCGATGGCCATTGTGATCTGTAATCAGGGCGGAGGAGTGGGCATTCCAGATGC
>JAAYED010000266.1 GCA_012728955.1 Chloroflexota bacterium | reverse complement strand
TCAACCCGGCCCACCCGCGAGATGGCGCCGGACTTGAAGAGCAACGCCTCAGCCAGGGTGGTCTTCCCGCTGCTCCCGTGCCCGAGCAGTACAACGTTGCGAATATCTTTTGCCAAAGTAGCCATGAACTAGAAGCCCTCCCTGTTATACCGTCACGCATACCAACATATTATAGCATTGCCTGAAAGATCGACCAAGAAAAGCCATGACCCGCGTGCAGCGAGACCAGGCACGGCTGCCAGCGCGGCCTTCAGCGGGACACCTCCGCTCCCGGTCTCCTCTCGCCCCGCAGGGTCAGGATCAGGGCCATCAGCGCGGCACACGCGGCCAGGATGAACATCAGGCTGTACCCCTGCAGGGGGTGGCTGGCATTGACGCGATCGATCAGCGGCCCCAACAGGCGGGCCGTAGCGGCGCTGCCCGCGGTGGCGAGGTTCGACAGGCCCAGGTAGCGCCCGGCTTCCTGCGGTGGCACCAGATCGGTGGCCCAGGCCCAGTTCACCGTGGTAAAGATGCCCATGCCGAGCCCGATCACTGCGCCGATCAGGCCGATGCCAGCGGCAGTGCGTACCAGCGCCAGCGCGCCCATGCCCAGGGCTACGGCGGTGCAGGCGACAAGGCTCAGCGCTCGCCGCCCCCAGCGTTCGGACAGATACCCCGCAGGCCCCGCTGCAACCAGCACGCTCAGCGCGATAATCGCCATCAGGTTCCCCACCGTACTGGCCGCCCTGCCCGGCGCCACCGCATCGCTGATGTAATAGTAGGCAAAGGCCTGCACCGCATAGACCCCAAGCAGGACCAGAAAGCGGCTGGCCAGCAGGCGCACATAGTCACGATCTCGCACGGGATTCAGGCCATAGATGGCCCTCAGCGTCCTGCGGGCAGGGGCTGGCGCTGCCAGCGCACCCGCCCCGCCACGGGCAGCCGCCAGCGTGGGCATCAGCGAGAGCAACAGCACGCCTGCGGTGATAGCCCCTGCTGCCAGGTGCCTGGCAGCGCCTCCCTCAAGTACGCGGCTCACCACCAACGCGGCGGCCACAATGCCCAACATGTCGAGCATCGCTTTGACGCCAGAGGCGATCCCCCTTTGGTGAGGGGGCACCTTGTCGGGAATGAGGCCCTGCCCAGGCCCGTGGGCCAGGTTCGAGCTCAGCTGCAACAAGAGGTAAGCGCCCGCCAGCGCAGGCCAGCTGCGTGCGTGGACGAGCACCAGCAGACAGGTTGCCGAGGCCAGCGCGCCCAACACCATCCAGGGCGGACGCCGCCCCCATGGACTGTGCGTTCGATCGCTGAGGTACCCGGTAACCGGCGTGGCCAGCAGGGCCAGCAACAACCCGCCCAGGGTCAGCAGCCCGTACAGGCTGTTACGCTCGGGCCCGCCATACAGCGCGATCAGCTCTGGCAGCACAAGGGTATGAACGGCCGCCCACATAAAGGACACGCCGAACCAGTAGGCATTCAGCGGCAGCCACTTCACGGCAGGGGACTCGACGAGGCAGGCTGCACACGGACCGCCTCTGCCAGCTCGGCCACCCCCAGCGTGTTGCCGGAGCGGGCCTCCACCCTCACCAGCACCAGAACCCCATCAGCCAGGCGACCGGGCTCCCAGGTGGTGGTGCCCGTTGCAGGCAGGCCATCGGCAATGGTCGTCCAGGTGGCGCCGCCATCGCGAGAGATCAGCACGCTTACGGCGGGCGAACCCGCCCCGCCCATCGCCTGCCAGGCAATCTGATAAGGTGCGGACCACACCTCCCCGTCCTGTGGCGCAAGCAGGCGCACCCGGGGGGCCGCCGGACTGTTGATGCGCACAGGACCTGCCACTACGGACCTCGCCGCGTCGGCCGTGTCCCCCAGCGTGAGCCGCAGCCAGAGCTGGGCATTGGGCAGGGCGGCGGCGCTGAAACCATCCAGCTGTGCCAGGGAGCTCGCTTCCACCAGGCGCTCCCAGGGCCCCTGTGAAGAGCACCCCACGGCGATGCGGGCCGGCAGAGCGCCGGCGCCCATTGCCCCCCAGACAAGTGCCCGGCTCCCCAGTGCGCCCAAGCCCTCCCCATCCGCCAGCAGTGAGGCGTTGGGGGGAGGAGCACCTCTATCGAGAACAAAGGGTGCACTGGTCTGCTGGACCGTGCCGGCCTCTGTTGCTGCCGTCACCCGCAGACGATAGGTACCGTCTCTCAGATAGACGGTTTGCCACAGGTAACGGCCTATATTGGCCAGATCGGAGATGATCGGATTCCAGGTCTGTGCACCATCCACGCTGTACTCGAGAGCGATGCGGATCTCTTGCCCCTGGGGCGCAATCGCCTCCCATGCCACCAGGACGCTGCCGGCAAAGGACTGGTCGGCCTGAGGCTGCAACAGCCGCAAGGTGGGCCCCGCGTCGTTGGTACCTGCTGGCCAGCGGCTCTGAGCGGCCACGGTGTACAGATCGTCACTGGCAACCACAAGTGCCCGCCCGCCGTCCTGTGCGCTCAGAGTGCGGACGCCCGTCGGCGCCAGCGGCCCCTCCACCACGGTGCAGCTGCTGGCAGCGTCGCCACAGAGCGACAGCGTGAGCACCGGAGGCTGCCCATCATCAGGCTGGGTGGACCAGCGGATGGATCGCCCACTGGCATTCATGGTGGTATCCAACCTCAAGAGAGGGGGCCATAGCCCGTGCCCCCCCAGGGCGAGATTATCCACAACGGCGGATACCAGGCCGTCACCGCCGGTCAGCCGTGCCCGCAGCGAATAATGCGTGCCGCTTGCCCAGTCATCGGTGTTCCAGCGGTAGTGGCCATCAACAGCAGGCACGCTATCCAGGCGGATCCACCGGGCTTCCTCCTCATCG
Source organism: Chloroflexota bacterium (assembly GCA_012728955.1). Classification (GTDB taxonomy): domain Bacteria; phylum Chloroflexota; class Anaerolineae; order UBA1429; family UBA1429; genus JAAYED01. The sequence continues at coordinate 11,293 of JAAYED010000266.1, read as the reverse complement.
CGGATCTCAATGTCCAGCATGGAGCCGGCCGGGCACCGATCACAGGCCCAACGCATGGTGCTCCATCCGCTGAGAACAGCACCCGGGCGGGGCCATTGCAGGCTCAGGCGAGGCTGTGCCGGGCCGTTGCGCACCTCCAACTGTGAGGCGACGCTGGAAAAGCGGTAGGCCTCGCCGCTGCGCAGGCGCACCGCCACGTCATACAGGCCATCCGGCAACAGGCGCGTATCCAACAGCAACGCCGAGACCTCTCCACTGGCCGCGGTCACCACCTGCCAGTCAGTGGTTGCGGTGGGACGCACCAGCAGCTCGGCGACCGTGTCCTCCGCCACCGGCCGGCCCGCCATCCAGCGTACGGGCACGGTATCGCGCACCACCGAACCTGCCCAGGGAGAGATCAGGGTCAGAGAGGGCAACCCGTTACGGCCGATCTGGATAGTACCCTCGCTCTGATCGAGTGCCCGGTTGATCCCATCGCTGGCCACCACCCTGACTTTGTACATGGCGCCCGGCGGAAGGAACGACACCTCCCAGACATAGTAGCCGACGTCCTCCACGTTGCGTGCCAGCGAGTACCAGGTGACGCCGTCGTTGTCAGAGTAGTAAACATCCACTGTGAGGCGATTGCCATCGGGATCGTGCGTCTGCCACAGAATGGCCGTGCTGTCCTCCAGCAGGGTATGCCGATCGGGCCAAACCAGGGTGATGCTCGGGGGCCGGTTGGCCACGATGCGCACATTCTGTACCGTGTCCGTCTGAGTCTGCCCACGGGCATCGCGCACCACCGCACGCAGCGCGTACCGGTCGCCTGCCACCAGGGCGCCCGTATCCCAGCGCAGGCTGCCCTCCACAGGGAGCCCCTGAGCCACGGGCACCCACTCGCGCCCCTCGCGCCGAGCCAGCAGGTCCACCGTACAGGGCTGTCCGTCGGGATGCCGCGCGGCCCAGCGTACCTCTGTGACGCCACTGAGCGTCTCTCCCGCTGTGGGCCAGAGCAAGGCGACCATGGGCGCCTCGGCGGCATTGTCGATGACAAAAGGTGTGCTGGTGGCCACAGCCACGGTACCTGCACGCCTCGCCAAAACGCGCAACAGGGCAGCATCGGTATCCGCCACGGTGGAGCTGTCCCAGCGCAGGGTGCCACTGGCGGGACGATCGTGGGCAATCAAGGACCAGGTATCCCCGCCGTCGCGCGAGATCTCCAAGTCCACCAGTATGCCAGCCACGGCGGGCTCGCTGCTCCATTGGAGCAGGAACTCGCCAGTAACCGTCTCGCCCTCCGGTTCCTGCAGCCAGGATGCAGCCAGCGGGGCATTGCGCACGGTCACCTGGGCCTCCAGCGAGACCTGCTCCCAAGTGGCGGTGCGCAGATCGGCCACCAGGCGATAGTTGCCATCCAGCACCGCTCTGGTCTGAAACAGCACCGCCTGGCGGGGATCCTGGCCTGAGATCTGGCCGAGCCAGATCAGCCGCCCTGAACCATCATCCAGATAAAAGTTGGCCGACCTCAGCGAAACACCTTCCGCGGCAGAGCGCACAGAGATCGGCACCACCCCCTGTAAATGATCCAAGGGCGTGCCGACATCCAGCGACCAGGAGGCTTGCGCATTGTGCACCTGGATGACGCCGCTCCAGTAGTAAAGCGGCCCGCCAGAGGCCGGCCTTGCCTCCAACAACAGCCTGTAGGAACCATCCGGCACGGACCGGCTGTCCCAGAGAGTGTGCCAGCCTTTGGAGCCCCTCTTCAGGTAGCCGAGGGGGAGCAAGGTTCCGTCGGCACGCTCCAGCAGTGCCCGCACCGCCCGGAGAGGAGTAGCGGATGTCTCCTGGACCAGAACCACCGGCAACTCTCCCCCCACCGGACGGCCACTATCGGGAGCGGCCATCCAGTAGGCCACCTGCGTCCCACCATCCAGGGGCATGGAGGCGCTCTGCCCGGATCCGCACAGATCACGGCTGTCGCAGCCGACCGCCCAGCCTGTCCACTCGCCATGCCCCCACTCGGGACGCAGCGGCACCAGTGTGCTCCATCCGTCAGCAGGATCCTCGTCGCTGCCCACCCACATCAACTCGCCACTCAGGCCCGCCGTAGTCTTTTGGATGTAAAAATCCACCCTCACCGGGGCGCGATACCAGGGGTCAAAGGTGCTCTCGAGACCGATATGGCCGGTTCGGCGGACCACATTCCAGCGCACCGTCTGTACCTTGGGCGCCCGGGTGTTATCCACAGTGACGGGCGCGCTGAATACCATTGACGAAGCATCTCGCGCGCCCCCGCCAGCATCCTCGTCGAGCTGCAGGGTAAAGGTGCCATCGGGCAATCGCCGCGTGTCCAACCAGGCACCGGAAGCACCGCCCTGCCTCTGAAGCGCAAGGTGCCCCGCATAGAGGGCAGTACCGGGAAGGGGTGCGCCACGCGCATCCAGCGGGGACAGGAATACATCCGCGGCAGGGGAGCCCTCACCTGGCAAACCCGCATACAAGGCACCCGCTGCTTCGTCCGTTGCAGACCGGACCATCAGCGACGCGTCAGAGAAGCCCATCAGCGTCAAGGTGCCGCTTGTCGCCCGGGCAACCCTGCCGCGCCTATCCCGCCCCAGGGCGACAATGCGCACCGGGCCAGCAGGCTGATCGTCAGGCAGCGTGGCACTCCAGCCATCGGCGCCCCGGGTGTCTTGAGCCAGCAGATACAGGGGTGCTCGCTCGCCACGCCAGTCCACCGGCTGCAGATAAAAGGCTACCTCGCGCCACTCGGCAAGGGCGAGATTGGTAGTGGCCCACACGCCCTGACCAGGCAACACCAGCGCCCCCTCCTCGGGCCAAGTCATTCGCAATTGCGGCAATGGTGCCGGAGGTGAGAGCAGCCACAGCTCTGGCGCCCCATCGACCTCAGCCAGCCAGGCGAGGTGTGCCAGACCGTTGCCGTCGACCGTCACCGCCACCTGCCTTACTGCGTCGGCCTCCACGCTCTGGTGCGAGCGCTGCCAGTCCGCCGACATGGCATAGTGCACGCGGCCCCCGCTGGCCCACACCAGATGCACCAGTTGATCGGGCCCCAGCGCCAATGCGGCAGCCACCGGCTCCGTGAGGCCGGCCTGCAGCACTGTGGCCAGCCCGCCATCGCCGGTACCGTACACCAGGCCACGTTCGTCGCTCCAGACCACGTGCAGCTTGCCCTGGGTATCGGTAAGGGCAGCCTGCAGCGTGGCGCGGGGCGCCAGCAGGGTGGGCGACTGGGGACTGGGCAAACTCACCGCCCACAGTGCTCCGACATCGCTGCCCTCTGCCCCCTGCACCCACACCAGATGAGCGGCACCCTCCGCACCCGCTGTCAAAACCAGGCGGGTCACGCTGCCGGCAGCGCTCAAGGGCACAACCTGTTGCGTGCCCTGTTCTGGCTGCTCCACGATGATGGCCTCATCGGACCACCAGGCGACGTGTAGTCCGCCGGCATGGTCGAGGGCCCAGGCCCACACCGCTGCACCATCGGCGCTCCAAACCTGAGGCTGGCCTGCGGTGCTGGCAATCACCTGGCCTGCAGAGGCAGCGGCCACCGTCAGGCGCTGCCAACTTCCGGCAACCCCCGTCATCACGGCGGCCAATCCTGCGGCACCATCCTCCGGCAGCGGCGCCTGCACGAGGGAGGAGTCATCAAAGGGCCAGAAGGCCATGCGTACCTGTGCACTCTCCTGCGGGGTGGCCGGCTGCTGCCACAGCAGCGCAACGTCACCGGAGGGATCCACCGTGAAGGCCAGGCCGCCGGCAGGGTTGACCTCACTGCTGATGAGCAGAGGTTCACCAAAGAGCGGGGATTGGGCGGCAAGGGGAACGGGGGCGAACCCCAGCCAGAGGAGCGCCAGCAGCCAGTAGCTCAAGCAGTTGGCACGCAGGTGCACCGATCTGGAGCGGACACTCTTCCGCGCGACATTGCGACGGACCCACACAGTCATATGGCTCCACAAGGGCAGGTGGATTGAACGCTCGGATGCGGCTGGACCGGCCTGAAGAGCGACAGATGAGCGCCTATTGATCGCTCCGGGGCGGTATCAGCAGCATCTCGCCGACAAAGAGCTGGTTGATGTCCTCCAGCGAGTTGATCTCGACGATCTCGCTGATGGACACTCCGTACTTTTCGGCTATGGCCTGCAGCGTGTCGTTAGGTTGGACATAGTGCACTGCAGAGGTCGGAAACGGTGACGCCGTGGGCGCCGGTCTGGGCGATGCGGTCGGCACAGGTGTGGGCGGGTTTTGACGAATCTCGTCCGAACGGCGCGTGATGGCGCTGTGCATGCCGCGATCAAAACGCACCAACGAAGCCGCCTGCTGATAGGCCTTTTGCGCCGCCGCCACATCAGCCCGCAGCTCGTACAGCAACCCCATAAAAGCATAGGGCACCCCAAAGCCCGGGTCAATCGCGATGGCCTGCTGATACGCCAGGTAGGCGTTGTGGATGTCACGGCGGGTGGCGTGCACATACCCCAGGCCACAATAGGCCACGGGAGAATAGGGATCCAAAGCAACCGCGTTGCTGTAGGCCTCCACCGCCTGATCGTACTGGTGGTCGGCCACGGCCACATTCCCCAGCCCTATCCAGGCCCTCGCACTGGGCTCCACCGCCAGGCTGGCCTTGAACGCCTCGCTGGCCAGGTCCGATCGCCCATGGGCCAGCAGAGTGGCGCCCATGTAACTCTGCAGCTGACTGCGATTGGCACTCTCCAACCCTGGATACTGCAGCGCCCGGTCAAACTGGGTGGCGGCCAGAAGTGGCTGATTCTCGGTCATAAAGGCGAATCCCGTCACTACGGGCATGATCAAATCCCGCACCAGGGCCTCGGTGGCGGCGTTACCGCCATCACGAGCGATAGACACGGTAAAAGTGCCCTGGGTGACGCCGGCCAGCAACAGGGCCATGGGATCCAGCGTGGCGGCACGTCCAGTGGCGCCCAGCACGGTGATATGCCAATCCTCCAGCACCCGCGTGCCCGCCTGCCGGGTACTGGCCCACACCACCAGATTGGCGTTGAGCTCAGAGGCCAGCGTGCGCACCTGTGATTCAGAGCGCAGCGGCTGGCTGGGGCGTACGGCTACGGCATCGCCCAGCCCGGATTGGACCAGCGTGTCGCGCACGGCACTCTCGATGATACGGGCAGAGCCCAGCGATTCAGAGGTATCGTCTGCGGCGGCTACGAGAATGCCGGTTTGATCCTCCTCAAAGACCCGCCGCTCGACCTCTGCCATGGAGCGCGCAATGTCTGGCCGCCAGAGCAGCTCGGCGTAAGCGATCGAGCCCAGAATCGCCAGCAGCGACACCAGGGCCGCCGCCCGCAACATGACATTGGTGTCGTTCAACACGAGGTAGGTGGCAGCGCCGGCGGCCAAAGCCAGCGCCAGATAGGCCACCACAAGGCGGGAGACATCGGTATACAGGAGGGCGCTGCCAAACCTGGCCAGAGCCAGGAGGTACATCACGGGCGCAGCAACCGCGGCGATCAGCAATATCAAGTGGAGAACTCGCGGCCGAGCCTGCACACCCGCCTCCTGTCAGGTACGGTTGGGAGAAGCAACGAACGGCGCCATTCTACCAACGATACCGTGCTTTGTAAACATACCGGCGCCGAACGCCTGTGGGGCGGAACGATCCGCCCCACAGGCAGAGCGCCGAGGGCCAAACTCAGCCAACAGGTGCCGGTTCCATTTCCACCGTGGCACCCCCATCAGGCGCCGATTCTTCACGGGCATAGTAGAGCGCCCGCATCTCGGCGCTGGTCTCCAGCAGCTCCTGCAGCGTGCCGGTAGCCTCGATGGCTCCGTCCTTGAGCAGGACGATCCGATCCGCCCTGCGCAGCACCTCATGCCGATGGCTCACCACCAGGCAGGTGGCCTGCCTGGCCTGGTCCATCCGTTCCCAGAGCAGCTTTTCCGTCTCTACGTCCAGCGCGCTGGAAAGATCATCGAACACGAGCAGCTCGGGCTGACGCACAAACATGCGCGCGGCAGCGGTGCGCTGCACCTGCCCGCCAGAGAGCTTGACGCCCCGGTTGCCGATCTGGGTGGAAAGCCCATCGTCCAGATCGGCAATGTCGGGCTCCAGCACCGCCCGAGAGATGGCCGCCTGCAGCTCATCCTCGGTAGCCTGCACGCCAGAGAGGATATTGTCCTTGACGCTCTCGGAAAAGAGCCTGGGAACCTGCGGCGTATAGGCACTCACCGGCGGCACAAAAAAGGTGGCGGGGTCCTCAACCAGAGCCCCGTTCCACAGCACCTCGCCGGCGCTGATGGGCAATAGCCCGAGGATGGCCCTCAACAGGGTGGTCTTGCCCGAGCCGATACGGCCCGTCACCACCACCAGCTCGCCCCGATCCAGGTGCAGATCGATGTCGTGCACGCCGCGATTGGTTCCGGCGTGCATGCAGTCCAACCCGCGCACCTCAAGGCGCTCCAGATGGGCCTGTGAGGCAAAGCGGGGATCAGGCACCGCAGGCAGATCATCGCCGATATAGATCGGCTCATGCTTGACCAGCTGGCCAAAGGGAGCATCCCGCAGAAAGGCGTCGAGCCGATCGATGGAGACCCCCACACGCCGATAGTGAGCCAGCATGTTGGCAAAATAGTGCAGATACCAGGCCATGCGCCCCAGATAGGTGACAAAGAGCGCCAGATCGCCCACAGTAAAGCTCCCGGCCCGCATGGCGCCGGCGGAGAGGAACAGCACGATGCTGATGCCGATATCGATCAGCTGGCCCGACATGGCAAAGTACAGCTCGGTGACCATGGCGTCTTTGACGGCCGCCTGCCGCCGAACATCGTTCAGTTTGCGGAAATAACCGATCACCGCGCTTTCAGCCGAGGCGACTTTCACCGCCTGCGTGGCCCCAAACACCTCTCCGATGAACCCGGTGACCCGGCTGGTGGCCTCTCGGTTGGCCCTGCGGTAGCGCCGGATGACGTCGCTCATGCGCATGCCGCCATAGATCATCGCACAGAGGGGCACGAGAATCACCAGCGTGATGGTGGGCTGGATGCGGAACATGATCACCAGGGCCACGATCACAAAAGCCAGGATCCCCAGCAGATCTTCAATGACCTCGAACCACTGGGTGATGTCGTTCACGTCGTCGCGAAAGCGCGAGACGGACGCGCCCGGAGACTCGGTGAGGATGCGGGGCCCGGAGGCGGTCAGCGTCCAGTCAAAGAGATTCTTGCGCAGCAGGGTCTGAAACCGAAACACGAGCTCGATGTATACGATAAACCCGCCTGAAAAAGCGAAATAGCGGGCCGCCTCGACCCCCAGATAGGCGGCGATCAGGGTCCACAGGTTGTAGCCGGCAGCGGTGCTTTCAGAGAGCCCATCCAGCACCATGCGGATGAGCAATCCGCCTGCGATGGGCAGGGCGTGCACCGCCGCCCAGGCGATGATCGCTGCGATCAGCAGCCAGGGATGATAGGTTATCAGAGACCAGGTGTACCTGAAGAGCTTGTTCACGCAAACGCCTCCTCGAGGCCGGTACGCAACAATGTGGCAAAGAGCGAATCGGCGTTGTTGACCAGGGCCGGCCGCTCGCCGAACTCGGCGATGCGTCCCTGCTCGATGATCATGATGTCGTCCACCCGCTGCACAGTCGCCAGGCGGTGGGCGATGATGATGCCGGTGCGACCGGTGAGCAAACGGGCCATGGCCTGCTCCAGCAGTCGTTCGGTGGCAGGATCCAGCCGTGAAGAGGGCTCGTCCAGCACCACCACGGCGGGATCGGTGAGAAACACCCGGGCAAAGGCCAGCAGCTGCGCCTGACCGGCAGAGAGGTCGCTGCCGCCGGGAGCGAGCTCGGTATCCAGGCCCCTGGCCAGTCCCTCGAACCATTCCCCCAGCCCGATGTCACGCAAAACGCGCTCGATCTCGTCATCGGTATGCCGCGGGTCGAAAAAGGTCACATTGTCGCGGACGCTGGCCCTGAACAGCTGCACCTCCTGCGTGACCATGGCCACGCGGCTGCGCAGGTACTCGGGGTTCAGCCCGCCCAGATCCACATCCCCCAGGCGGATGACGCCCTGGGAGGGATCATAGAGCCTGAAGAGCAGCCTGGTGAGGGTGGTCTTGCCGCTGCCGGTACGGCCCAACAGGCCGAGGGTACGCCCCGCCTGGAGCTGAAAGGAGATGCCCTGCAGCACAGGCTCGCCATCCTCATAGGCAAAGCTCACGTCATCAAAGCGGATGGGCAGCGCGGCCTGCTGCAATCCCGCGGTGCCCTCCCCCGTGATGGTGGGGGAGAGCGCCAGCAGCTCATACACCCGCTCGATGGCGGCCACGGCGCGCTGCATATCCTGCAGCTGACGGCCAATGTCCTCGATGGGCGAAAAGAGTTTCTCGGTATAGTGGACGAGCAAATAGGCGCCACCCATGCTGATGGCGCCGCGCTGATAAAAGACCACCGCCAGCGCGAGGGCCAGGGCAACGCCGCCGCCCCACATGGCAACGGCGATACGAATCACCACCAGCCTCTTTTTCCACGCGGTGGTGGCCGCCAGGTACAGCCGCCGAAGGGCCTCGTAGAACCGGCGCTGGGTGTATCTGGCGCTGCCGTTGGAGCGGATGTCATCAAGCCCGCCCAGGCGCTCCTCGATAAAGCCATACAGGTCGGCGTTGGCCTGGCGCTCTTCCGCCGAGTCCGCAATGGCGGCGCCGCCATAGCGCAGCATGCCCGCCAAGGCGATGCCGGCAAAGGCGCCCATGGCCAGGCCGATCAGCCCGTTCTCACGAACCAGCAACACCAGCACCCCAACGATGAGGATGCCGCTGCCGACCAGTCGCACGACGAACTGGGTGAAAAAGTTCGAGAGCGAGGTCACGTCTCCATCGATCCGTTCGATGAGCTCGCCCGGCGTGCGCTCCTTGTGAAAGGCCATATCCAGCCCCATCAGGTGCCGGGCGAGATCGGCGCGCAGTGCGTTGGTGCTGCGAAAGCCCAGGTCGGTGCTCAGATAGATCACGGCCAGGCGGGTTGCCTGCAGGGCAATGCCGACACCCAAAAAGGTCAGCGCGGCATGCACCAGCTGACGTTGGTCTCCCTGGGCCTGCGCAACATCCACAAAGCGCTTGATGAGCTGCGGGCCCACCAGATCGAGGGCGATGGACCCCAGCAGCACCACAGCCAGCAGCAGCGCCATGCGCCAATAGGGCCTGACGTACTTGATCAGCAATGCAGCAGTAGCACGGACACGATGCAGTTTCTTCATCACGCTTCCTGTCAAGTAGAAATGGCGGCTACATCAACCCGCAGCCGCCACGTGAATACAAGAAAAAAGGCGACGGGGTGTTTTGGAGCCCGTCGCCACCAATGCCTTTTTCCGAGACTGGTTACAGACGCACTCCGCCCAAAGACGACGCCAAAGCGCCGTTCAAGCTCAACACGCGGATGCGATCGATGCGATTCACCAGTCCACCTCCCACATTACGGAGGACACAATAGCACGCCCGCAAAAAGTTGTCAACAGTCCGCCACAACCTGATGGCTCAGCTCAGCTTCAGGCCAAAGAGCGTGGCCGGGTTGGTGACCAGGAGCAGCCGCGCGATCTCGCAGGCGCGATCCACATCGAACACGCCCTCCTGTACCTTGGTGTTCAGCGCGCGGGCGATGTTCTCACGGGCCATGGCCTGGTGCCCATACACACCATCTACGAGACAGTAATCGCCGCCAAAGCCCATGATCTTGTTCACCGGCACGCTGTCGAGCCACTCTTCCAGCGCCCGCACCGAGGCCGTAGGCGAGATGATGTGGGCCCAGCACATGTCGATGTAGACGTTGGGGAACATCTTGGCCAGCGCCGAGAGTACGTGCTGGTAGGGGTAGCCGATGTGGAACAAGTCAAAGTTCACATCGGGATACTCGAGAAAGAGCGGGTTCAACAACGTCGGATCGGAATTGGCGATCAGGTTGCCATTGCCCTCCAGCAAGCCGGTGTGAATCTGTACCGGCATGCCCTGGCGCGCCGCCAGGCCCAGCACGTGGTGCATTATCCAGTTCTGATAGTTCTGCGCTACCTCGATGGGCCGTTCGTCCCAATCGGGCCAGTGGCGCGCCGCCAGCAGGGCCGAGAGGCTCTCTTCCGCCTGGTTGCTGGCAGGCCGCCCAAAGGCCAGGCTGCGCTGATAGGCCAGCCCCACCTTGATAGCCACCGCCCCCTCCGCCCTCGCCTTTTCCAGGCGGGCGGTGCAGGCCTCCGCCCAATCATCCAGGGTGCGCAGGCGATGTCCGGCCTCCCGTTCACAGGCTTCTACCATTTGCAGGCTGCGGGGCCAGATATAGTCATCCAGACGCACCACCGGAACGAAAAAGGCCGGGTCCCAGGCGCCGGAACCCTCCAGCACGTTGTCGAGCAGGCTGATGGCGATACGGCAGGTATCCTTGAGGACGCGCTGGTAGGTGCCCGGCTGCAGGCTCTTTTGAAAGGCGGCGTCCAGCTCCTCGAGCGTCGCACCACGCACCCCGTCAATGCCATACAGCCGGCGGACCGAGAGGTCCAGGGCACGCCCATAGCCGGTGTGGCGAGAGTGCTCCCAGGCCTGCTCGATGACGGCCCAGCGCTCCATCAGCGGCTTGTGATGGTTCCGGGCGAATGCCAGCTCGGCCATGCTCAGGCCGGCCGAGCGCAGGTCCGAGCTCATGTAGTGATAGAGATACTCCTCGAGCACGTCGGTGTGGGTATTGCGATCCGCCTCTGTGCCCGGCAGATGCTCGTGGGTATCGACAATGTGCAGACCGTCGATATAGCCCGCAATGCGTTCCAGCGTGTCCCCCATGGCTTGCCTCCCAGCTTACGGCCTGTGCGCTGCCACCAGCAGATAATAATGGTTGAACCAGTATCCGTCGTCGCGTTCCTGCAGATCGAGGGTGGCACGCTGATCCGCGGACAGGGCGCCCACCAAACGCTCGATCTCGGCCACATCTTCCGCGGAGACGCCCGCCGTGAGCGAGCTGAGGTGTCGATGCCGCGTGTAGGGCTCCAGAGAATCCAGGACGAGGCCAACCGCCTCGCAATAGGCGGCCCACTCCACCGCCGAGTATTCCCGCACGTGGGAGTGGTCGTGCAGCAGATCCAGCTGATTCAACAAGAGATCCAGCTCGCGGTCCTCGGGGACGGTGCGATCGTCGATCACCAGCCGGCCTCCGGGACGCAGCACACGCCGCATCTCGGCCATGGCGCGGGGCATGTCCGTAAAGTGATGCGCTGCACGGCGACAGGTCACCACATCGAAGGAATCGTCCGGCCAGGGGAGAGCCGCCACGTCTCCCAGCTG
>JAAYED010000265.1 GCA_012728955.1 Chloroflexota bacterium | reverse complement strand
CGCCAAGGACATGTTCCTGACGGCGGCCGAGGTCTACACCGAGACGCAGACGGCACTGCGCAAGAGCACCGTCTACTATCCCGAGGACTTTTACAGCAAGGTACAGTGGCACGACGGCAGCCCCTTCTCGGCGGCGGACATTGTCATGAGCATCATCCTGACCTTTGACCGCGCCAAGTCGGGCAGCGCCTACTATGACGAGTCGTACGTGCCCACGTTCGAGTCCTTTATGAGCACCTTCAAGGGCTTGAAGATCGTCTCGGTGGATCCTCTGGTGATCGAGACCTACTCGGACTATTACCAGCTGGATGCCGAGCTGAGCGTCGACACCTGGTACCCCTACTACCTGCAGGGCGAAGGCGCATGGCATACGCTGGCGCTGGGTCTCTTTGGCGAAGGCGATGGTACCATGGCCTTTAGCGCCGACAAGGCGACCGCCAAGGGTGTCGAGTGGATCGGTTACGTGACGGGGCCCACGGTGGCGGCCATGGCCGAGATCCTCGATATGGTCTCCAGCACGGGCTGGGTGCCTTTCGAGGCGACGCTGAGCCAGTTCATGGCTGAGGACGAGGCCGCAACCCGGTACGCCAACCTGCAGTCGTTCTATGACAAGTTTGGCCACCTGTATGTGGGCACTGGTCCCTTCTATCTCGAGCGGGCCTACCCGGTAGAGAAGACGGCCACGCTGCAGCGTAACCCGTACTATGCGGACGAGTCGACCAAGTGGGATCGCTTCACCGAGGCCGCCCTGCCGGTGGTTGACGTGGAAGGCGAGACCAGCGTCACCATCGGTGCCGAAGCCACCTTTGATGTGTACGTGAGCTTTAACGACGAGCCCTATGCCAGCACTGATCTCCGCAGCGTCGAGTACCTGTTGTTCGACGCCACGGGCAAGCTGGTTGAAGAGGGTGCCGCCGTTCTGGCTGAGGAAGGCATGTATACGATTACGCTCCCTGCCGCAACCACGGCCGCCCTCGCCGAGGGCTCGAACCGCATGGAAGTGGTGGTGGTGTCGAACCTCGTGGCCCTGCCGACCTTTGAGTCGCTCGAGTTTGTAACGACCCCGTAAGGGGGTACTCCTTACCCCAAACCAGGGGCAGGGCATGTCCCTTGCCCCTGGTTTTTCTGTAGAACAGAAAGTGAGCGAGCGGATGGACGATTCGACCGCACTACCTGTGAACGAAACAGGTTCGGGCCCGCAGCAGAAAAGAGTCAGTGGCTTTCAGCGGGTGCTGCGCTTTACCGCGCGGCGCTTTGTGGCGCTCTTTCTTACTGTACTGGTGGGCGTGTATCTGACCATCGTCATCGCCAATATGGGCGGTGCCGTAGACGAGCTGCGCAAGGGCGAGATCGCGCAGAGTATCGCCATGGGCGTCTCCATGAACCCCGAGATGCGCCGGCTCGATCCGGAAAAGCGCGCCCAGATCATCGAAGAGATGACGCGCCTGCAGGAACAGCGCCTGGGCTTGGATCAACCCTTTGCCATTCGCAGCCTGACCTTTTTGCGCAACGCCATGCTGCTGGATCTGGGTTTTGCCGAGAACCTCACCAGCGATTCGGGCTCGCGGTTCGTACGTGCCATCATTTTGGAGCGCCTGCCACCCACCCTGTTGCTGATGGGCATGTCCTATCTGCTGTTGTTCTTTATCAGTGTGTTCTTTGCCCTGTACCTATCCCGACGCTATGGTAGTTTTCTGGACCGTCTGGTCGTGACCCTGGCGCCTACCTCAAGCGCCCCTGCCTGGTTCTATGGGCTCTTTCTGATCCTGATTTTCGCCGTGTTCCTGGGCGTGCTGCCATACAGCGGTATGGTTTCGGCGCCCCCGCCGGCGAACAAGTTCGTGTACGCCGCCAGCGTGGCCCGGCACCTGATTCTGCCCGTGGCCGCCGTGATCGTGGCTGCCATTTGGAGCAGCACCTACTCCTGGCGTACCTTTTTCCTCATCTATTCCAGTGAAGATTACGTCGAGATGGCCAAAGCCAAGGGCCTCTCGTCGCGAGAGATAGAGAACCGTTACGTGCTGCGCCCCACCCTGCCCACCATCATCACCAACTTTGCGCTGCTGCTGATCGGGCTGTGGACCGGCGCCATCATCCTGGAGACGGTGTTCAACTGGCCCGGCCTGGGCCGGCTGTTCTACAGCGCCATCAATATCTATGACACCCCCGTCATCGTGGGCGAGACGGTGATCTATGCTTACCTGCTGGCGGTCACCGTGTTCGTGCTCGACTTTGTGTATGTGTTGGTCGATCCTCGCGTGCGGATCGGCGGAGGGAGTGAGGGAGCATGATCGCATTTCTCAAGTCACTCGGTCAGCTCAAGCGCTATCCCTCGGCCGTAGGCGGGATCATTATCATCATCCTGCTCATCGCGCTGGCGGTCTATGCCGTCAGCACCATCCCCTACTCTGAGGCCATCCGCCTGTGGCGCGGTGGCGAGGACGTGTGGGGAGAGTCCCCCCGGCTGGCGGCGCCCGTGTGGGTGGACTGGTTCAACCGGCAAAAGATGTCGCACAGCATCATCGTGAGCAGCCTCGACGGTACGGCGGAGCGCACAGAGACCGACGGCGGCAAGACACAGCTGCTCACCTTCCCCGTGCACTATGCTTATGACAACTTTCCCGAAGAGATCGTGATCTTTTTCACCTCGCACTATGCCGACAAGCCGCCCCATGTGGCGCTCAAGTGGTATACCCCCGACGGGCGCGAGATCCGCATCACCGAGACCTCGGCCAAGGCCGCTCAGACTTACCGCCCCGGGCAGGATTCCAAGCTGACCCGCAGGCTCAAGGGCACCGTGGCCGAGATGGGCTTTTTCCAGGATCCCGAGAGCGAGACCCGCAAGGTGCTCAAGGGCGACTATAAAATGGTGATGGAGATCCACACCTTTGAGCAAGACTCGACGGTGGATGCCAAGCTGGTGATGCACGGGCAGGTGTCGGGCCTGGCAGGCACCGATGACCGGCGCCGCGACCTGATGGTGGCCCTGCTGTGGGGCACCCCCGTGGCCCTGGCCTTTGGCCTGCTGGCGGCGCTGGGCACCAGCGTCACCACCATGATCATTGCAGCCATCGGCGTGTGGTACGGCAAGTGGATCGACGCCACTATCCAGCGCGTTACCGAAGTCAACATGATCCTGCCCTTTTTGCCGATCCTGATCATGGTGGGCACGCTCTATACCAGAAGCATCTGGGTGATCCTGGGCATGTCCATCCTGCTCAGCATCTTTGGCAGCGGCATCAAGTCGTACCGCGCCGTGTTCATGCAGGTCAAGGAGTCGCCCTATATCGAGGCGGCCAAGGCCTATGGCGCCAGCGATCTGCGCATCATCTTTCGCTACATGATCCCCCGCGTGATCCCCATGCTCATCCCGCAGCTGGTGACCGCGATCCCCTCTTTTGTCTTCCTGGAGGCCTCCCTGGCGTTGCTGGGCCTCGCCGATCCGGTGCTCCCCACCTGGGGCAAGGTCATCAACGATGCCCGGTCGCAGGGGGCACTCTTTCATGGGCAGTACTACTGGATGTTGGAGCCTGCAGTACTCCTGATGCTCACGGGGCTGGGCTTTGCCATGCTGGGCTTTGCCTTGGACCGCATCTTTAACCCCAGACTGAGAGGTCTATAGGCGATGACAATATCCGGACCGGTACTCGACGTTAAGGATCTGGAGCTGCATTTTCGCACCAGCGCCGGCATCGTGCAGGCGGTAGATCGGGTGAACCTGCAGCTGGAGCGCGGCAAGGCCATGGTGATTTTGGGAGAATCGGGCTGTGGCAAGACCTCGCTGGCCCGGGCCATCCTGCGCCTGCTGCCCCGCAACGTGTTCAAATACACCGGCAGCGTCAAGCTGGGCGAGCTGGACACCATGACCCTCTCGGATGAGCAGTTTCGCCAACAGGTGCGCTGGCTCAAGATCTCCATGGTGCCCCAGGCGGCCATGAACTCGCTCAACCCGGTACTCAAGGTGGGCGACCAGGTGGCCGAGCCGATCATGTCGCACTATGCCAAAAAGCGCTCCGAGGCCATGCAGCAGGTAACGCGCATGTTCTCGCACGTGGGCGTGCCCGTCGACTTTGTCGACCGCTACGCCTTTGAGCTCTCGGGCGGCATGCGGCAGCGCGTGGCCATCGCCATGTCGCTGGTAACCACGCCGGACCTGATCATTCTGGACGAGCCGACCTCTGCACTGGATGTGCTTACCCAGGCCAACATCTTTAATGTGCTCAAGCGCATCAAGCACGAGATCCAGGCCAGCTTTTTGCTGATCACCCACGATATTGCCACCTCCAGCGAGCTGGCGGACCAGGTGGCGGTGATGTACGCCGGGCAGATCGTGGAGGTGGCCAGCGCCAGCGACTTTTTCTCACGGCCCATGCATCCCTACTCGCAAAAGCTCATGAACAGTGTGCCCAAGCTGCGGGCCGACGTGGAACCCGAGTTTATCACGGGCCAGCCGCCCAGCCTGCTGGATCCGCCCAAGGGCTGCCGGTTCGCCGAGCGCTGCGATTGTACCTTTGCGCGCTGCGTAGAGGAGCCGCCGGTGCTCAGCGGCAACGACCGCCAGGTCAAGTGCTGGCTGTACGCCGAGGGCCAGGCGCGTCACGCCGAGCTGACAGGAGCACAAGATGCCATCTGAAATCAGCAGCGAAACCACCCTTGCCACCGCCGCGCCGGTGGCCGCTCGCGAGCCATTGGTGCGCGTGCGCGACCTGCGCGTATGGTTCGATCTGCGCCGCGGTGCCTTTGGCCACGCGGGCTCGGTACACGCGGTGGATGGTGTGAACTTTGATCTGGACGCCGGTGAGGCCATCGCCATTGTGGGCGAGAGCGGCTGCGGTAAATCGACCCTGATGAAGACCATTCTGGGGTTGAACCAGGCTACCGCAGGCCAGGTGAACTTTGGCGGCAAGGCCGTGGGCGACATGTCACGCCAGGAGCTCAAGGCCTATCGCTCACGCATCGGCTATGTGCAGCAGGACCCCTTTGGGGCGCTGGCCCCCTTTATGACGGTGGAGCGGCTGCTCAGTGAGCCCCTGGTGATCAATGGCGTGCCCACCCACGAGCACCAGGAGCGCATCCACCGGGTGATGGAAGAGGTCAAGCTCGCGCCGGTGGAGGACTTTGTGGGCAAGTTCCCCCACCAGCTCAGCGGTGGGCAGCTGCAGCGCGTGGTTATCGCGCGGGCCATGATCCTGCAGCCGAGGATGATCGTGGCCGACGAGCCGGTGAGCATGCTTGACGCCTCCGTGCGCGTCGAGATCCTGAAACTGTTGCGCACCCTGCAGGAAGAGCACCACCTCTCGGTGATGTACATCACCCATGACCTCTCCACGGTGCGCTATTTCTCGGAGCGGATTTTTGTGATGTACGCCGGCTGGCTGGTGGAGCGTGCGCCGGTGGACGAGCTGCTGTACAGCCCGCTGCATCCCTATACCGATGCGCTGCTGGCGGCTACCTCCGACCCGGACGCGCGTAACGCACTCACCTACAAGCAGGTGCCGCCGGGAGAGCCGCCCAGCCTGGTGAAGCCTCCGCAGGGTTGCCGCTTTCATCCACGCTGCCCCAAGCGCATCGAGGGGCTGTGCGATGTGGAAGCACCACCGGATCTGACGCCCCAGCCCAACCACAACGTGCTGTGCTGGTTGTACAAGTAGGCTGGCCATGGATGGCATGCGTTTGGTATGGATCGGATTGGGCGGCGTCCTGCTGGGCGTCGCCCTGCCGCTGTTGATGGTGCTGCGGATCATCCAGCCCAGCCTGTGGCTGGGCCTGTTGTGCTTTGCAGCCTCCACGGGTGGCCTGATGCTGGGCATCATGGGCTCGGCCATGGCGGCCCGGAACTATCGCGACCGGATGCGCTGAGAGACTCCCGCGGGCCTCACCGGTTCCCCGCGGAAGCCAGGGGTGCCAGACGCCCTGGCGTATCCAGAACTGGAGCCAAGCTTGTATCCATTCCAACTGTCCCCAACGGGCCGTTTTCACTGGCGCTGGTGTGTGCTGGTGGCGGTGTTCCTGCTGGCGTTGACCTGCGCACCTGTGGCGCAGGCGGCCCCTCCGTTGCACTGCGCCGTCCCACCGACCATGGGCGTGCCCACCTGGCTGCTGGCTTCCATGCAATCGGTGAGCCTGTGCGACCTGGTGGCCGGCGCCTCCCCGCAGGTGCCCGCCGGCGAGCATGTGGTGGCAGCCGGAGAGACCCTCTCGGCCATCGCCCAGCGTTACAACACCACCACCGCCGTGCTTGCCGAGCTGAACGGCATCCGTGATCCGGGCCTGCTGGCCATCGGCACGCGCCTGCGCCTGCCGGGCCCCGGCGCAGAGAGCGCTCCCACGCAGACCACCAATCCGGGCATCCAGCTGGCCTCGGCCTGTGGCGAAGGCCTCAGTGCGCACCCGCTGGACATCCCGGCCGAGCCTGCCCGCCTGGAGATCCTGGGCGACAGACTGTACATGCTGGCCGGCGGGCAACTGTATGGCCTCCCCTTGAGCCAGATCACCGACGGCGCTGCCTTGCTCACGCCCGAGAGCCTCTCCTCCCCCACCACCGAGGTGGGCGGCATCATGCTGCAGGAGCTGATGGATCTGACGGCCGACAGTACCACGGGCGAACTGGTGATCCTTAACAAGGTGGGCGACCTGCTCGCCTACCGCCCCGAGAGCGCCAGTTGGTCGGTGCGCATGGTGGCCGCCTCGTTGCCCGGCTACTGGATCGATCCACAGTACCTGGCCATCACGCAGATCGGTGCCTCGACCTATGCGCTGGACCAGGATAATGCCAGCGTGTGGCGGCTGGCCCCGGGGGCGAGCCAGCCTGTGGTGCAGCGCAGCGGCGGCTATATCGCCGGCGCCAGCGATCTGGCGGCCTGGGGCGAGCGGCTGGTGCTGGCCCGGCGGGATGGCACCCTCACCGACGGCGGCGGCGCAGCACACCTGGCGGGCCTGGAGAAACTTTCCTGGGCCTCGGATGTCAACGCCACCTCCGACGGCCTGCTGGCCGTGGATGGCGATGGCCGCCGCGTGGTGCTGGAGGGCCCCGAAGGTACGGTGGATGTGCGCCTGCGGGCGGCGGGCATGCAGCGGCTGCGCACCGCCACCGCCTCGGGCGGGGTGATCTATGCCGTGGGCGGCACCGTGCTGTACCGGGTGACCTCTCTGCAGCCAGAGGCGAGCTGCCCGGCGGTGCCCTGGGACGACCGCTGGATGTTCAATGGCGTGGATCTGAACAATGACGTGCCAGCGCTGACGCTGCCCTTTGCGGGGGGCATCCTGCCCTCGCGGCCACGCTCCTACCCGGGGGCCCGGCGCATGTATCGCTACGGCATCCACGAGGGGGTCGACTTTTACGATGGCGACGCGCCCGGGCTGGCCTATGGCAGCGCCGTGGCGGTGATCGCCCCCGGCACGGTGGTACGGATCGACAGCGACTTTGCCGAGATCCCGCCGGCCGACTATGAGCCCATGATGCGAGAGATCGCCCAGATGCACCGCACCCCTGAAGAGTATCTGGACAGGCTGCGGGGGCAGCAGGTGTGGGTGGAGCACGCCCCCGGAGTGGTGTCGCGCTACTCGCATCTCTCTGCCGTGGCCAGCGACCTCCAGGTGGGCGACCATGTGGAGACGGGCCACGTCATCGGGCGAGTGGGCAACTCGGGCACCAGCGATGGCGTGTACCGCACCACCGCGGGCTACCACCTGCACTGGGAGATCTGGGTGGGCAGCCGCTACCTGGGCCAGGGCCTCACCATCCCCGAGACCATGCGCATCTATCGCCAACTGTTCTAGAGCACTGGGATCTGGGCGGAACAGGGGCCCGTTCACCATGGAACGGGCCCCTGTTCATGTGCTGACGATGCGCCGCAGGAAGCGCGCTCAGGGCGAGCCAACCCGTTTAGCAATGGTGCACGCCAGCTCGGCTGCGCCAGGCCGGTCAGCCGCCAGCAGCGGCCCCTGCGCAGCCAGCCAGGGGCGCGCCGCAGCAAACCGGGCATGGACCTCGCGCAGGAACAGGGGGTCGCGGGAGAGCCGTCGCTCTGGGCTGGGATCTGCGGCCACCCTTGCCAGACAGGTGAGCAACCGCACATCCAGCGTGTAGAACTGCAGACGATGGGGCAGCGTCAGGCCGGCCTCCAGCGCCGCCAATTGGCCGGCATGGAGGAACTCTCCCTCCACGACGGCGAGGTCACAGCCCAGCGCACACCAGCCAATCAACAGGGTACCGGCCAGCCGGCGGGCGCGCTGCCACAGATCCTCGTCGCCCAGCGGCACCGGCTGGCGCGCCAGTGCCGCCACCAGATCCAGATCCACCAGGGCCGGGCGCCAGCCGCACAGAGCCAGCCGCTGGACCAGCAGGCGCGCCGTGGTGCTCTTGCCGCAGCCCACGGGGCCGGTGAGCACCTGCACCGTGGGCGTGGCACACGGGTCGCTCACTGCAGCAGCGCCAGACTGGAGGCGTTACGGCGCCTCGCCTCGGCAGCCCGCTGCAGCACCCGGGGAATGGTGGCCAGCAGGCGCGCCGAGCGCCCTGCCACATCCTCATAGCAGGCTGCAGCCCGCTCCTCCAGGGCCACTGCGGCGCGCTGCGCCTCGCCCAGCGTGCCAGGCACGGCGCCCGGGAGCTCGCCATAGGGTCGCAGATCCAGCCCCTCAAAGGCAAAATTGGTCTCCAGCGCGTCGGTGATGGTCTCCTGGTAGGTGCGCTGCACCTGCACCCCGTTGCGCGCGCACAGGGAGGCGCAGCGCTGCAGCAGGGCGCTCTTCTCGGGAAAGGCCGCCGCCAGCGCCCGGTACCACTCGGCAGAGGCCTGCTCCAGCTCGGCGAGAAAGCGCATCACCGCACTGGCGGTGAGCGGCGCTCCGCCCGGGGATCTCTGCTCGGCGTCCATGCTAAAACCACCTCTCGATGACGATCTTGCTCTCGGTGAAAAAGCGGATCACGTCCTCGCCCTGGCCATGCAGCACGCCCAGGAAGGAATCCTTCATCCCGCTAAAGGGGAAAAAGGCCATGGGGGCGGCGATGCCGATGTTGATGCCGATGTTGCCGCAGCGCACTTCGTAGCGGAACTTGCGGGCCCACAGGCCGTTGTTGGTAAAGATGCTGGCGGCGTTGCCAAAGGGGTTGGCGTGGATCATGGCGATGGCCTCGTCCATGCTGCGGGCGCGCATCAGAGAGGCCACCGGCCCAAACACCTCCTGTTGCGCCACGGCCATGTCGGGTGTGACGTCCCCCAGCACGGTGGGCCCGAGAAAGGCGTCCGGCGGCAGATCCCCCAGCAGATTGAACTCACGACCATCCAGCAGCAGGGTGGCACCCTGCTCCAACGCCCCCTCGATGTGACGCACCACACCCTGCTTTTTACCCGGATCGCGCAGCGGTCCCATCTGCACCGCCTCGTCCAGGCCATAGCCCATGGTGATGCCGCGGGCCGCGGCGACAAAGGCCTCGGCGATGGCCTGATAGCGCTCGTCGAGCTCTTGCTCAGAAAGGCCTTCTCCCACTACCACCAGGTTCGAGTTGGCCAGGCAGCGCTGACCGGCGTTGCCGAAAAAGCTGGTCATGCAGGCGGCGATGGTGTGGGGCAGATCGGCATCGGGCATCACCAGAGCAAAGTTCTTGGCGCCGCCCTGGGCGATGACGCGCTTGCCTGTGGCACCGCATCGGGGATAAACGACTCCCTTGGCGACGGGCGTCGAGCCGACAAAGCAGATGCCCACGATGTCCGGATGATCCAGCATGGCGCCCACCACCTCGCGCCCGCCATGCACCACGTTCCACACGCCGGGGGGAATGCCGGCCTCCTCCGCCAGCTCGGCCACGCGCACCTGGCTGAAGGGATCCTCACTGCTGGGCTTGATGACCACACAGTTGCCGGTGGCTACGGCAAAGGGGGCGAACCAGAGCGGCACCATAAAGGGAAAATTGTAGGGCCCGATGATGCCGAATACGCCCAGCGGCTGCCGGATGAGGAACTCGTCGATGCCGGCGGCCACGTCCTCCAGATTGGTGCCCATCATCAGCGAGGGGATGCCAGCGGCCACCTCAACCATCTCGATGCCGCGGCGCGTCTCACCCCGCGACTCGTCGATGGTCTTGCCGTGCTCCTGCGTCTGGATGCGCGAGAGCTCTTCGAAATGGGTCTCCATCAGGTCGCGCAGGCGCAGCAGGCAACGAGCCCTGGCCAGCGGCGGCGTGCGCCGCCAGTCGTCAAAGGCCGCCTGTGCCGCCTGCACCGCCCTGTCGAGCTCGGCCTCGGTGGAGAGGGGCACCTGCCCAATGACCGTGAGCTTGGCCGGATTGACCACGTCGCGCAGGGGACCCTCAGAGGGCTCCCAATAGCCATCGATATGGTTCTCCAGCACCCGGGGTTCCTGAATCGGTTCAGAGAGTACCGCCATCGTCCTCCTCCATCGCAGGGGTGGCTGGCTCGCGCCGCGCCTCAGTGGATCAACGGAAAAAGTATAAAGCGCCCGTGCGCATCACTCAAGTGCTGCGTCGGGCGCCCACAGGCTGCCAGCTGGCGCTGGCGGCACTGGATGCAGCGTCTAGCGGCCGCCGGGTACCTCATCCCACACACTGGCGGGCGCGCTGGCCGCCGCCACCATGGTGGGGCCGGTGTGAGCACCCAGCACCAACGAGAGCTGGGTGGGCGGCGTGAACTCGCAACGGAAACGCCTGGCAATGGCCTCGCGCAGCATCTCGCCCCCCTCCGGATCGGAAGAGTGGGCGACGGACACCCGCAGGCGCGCGCCCACGCCGTGGACCCGCTCCATGAGCTCCACGAACTTGTTAAGGGCCCCGGAAAAGGAACGCGCCTGGCCGCGCTGCTCATAGGTGCCCCCCACCTGCTCCACGCCGATGATGGGCTTGATGTTGAGCAGCTGGGCAAGCAGGCCCTTGATGTGGCTGATGCGGCCTCCATGGATGAGGTAGCGCAATTCGCGCAGGGTAAACTGGCTGTTGGTGGCGGAACGGATCTTTTTGCAGAGGGCCACGATGCGCTCCAGGGGCCAGCCCGCCGCCGCCGCCCGAGCGGCAGCCTCCACCTGCCAGCCGGCACCGATGGAGAGGGTGAGCGTATCGATTACGGTGACGTTGGCCTCGGGCACCAGGGTGGCCGCCGCCTGCGCGGTGCGCACCGTGCCGCTCAACCCGGAGGACATGTGCACCGAGATGATATCCGGATCGTCCTGGGCCAGTTCACGATAGAGCGTCTCCAGCGCGCCTACCGAAGGCTGCGAGGTGAGCGGCAGCTCGGTGGCCACCTCCAGTTGGCGATAGAACGCATCGCGGGTGATATCCACCCCCTCGCGATACGACTGCCCGCCCATGGTCACGACCAATGGCACGATGTGGACGTTCAGTGCCTGGCACTCGTCAGGCGTTAGCAAAACATCTGTGCCACTGTCGGTAACGATCTGCATACTGAGCCCCTTTTTCGCTGCGACAGGGCTCGGTGCCCCACCACAGGCAGGATAATAAGTTGGACACCGGGCAGCGCTGCAAGGTTACACCAGCTGACCCTTTTGCCGAACAGAGCCCTCGGCAAGCGCCTGGCTGGCGAACACCCTCCCGCTCCCCGCCCGGCGTTACGCCCGCTGCGCCAGATAATCCAGCAGCAGGTCCGGAAAGTTTACCGTCATCCCGTCGGCACCCGCCTCCACCGCCGCCCGCATGAGCGCGGCGTCGCTGACGCCCCAGGCCCGCACAATCAACCCGCGCCCGTGCAGCTCTTCTACCAGCGCGGGGGTCAACAGGTCGGCCCGGGGGCAGAGCTGCTCCAAACCGAGGCGCAGGGTCTCGGTGACGGTCTCTGGATCGACCTGGCTCACCAGCCAGCCCATGGGCAATTCGGGCGCCAGCGGCCGTGCCTCGGAAAGCAGGTCGTGGCTGAAGGAGGTCAGCGTGACATGCGGGCTGGCTCCTGCGGCCCGCACCAGCGCGATGGTGGCGGGCACCAGCCCGGGCGTTCGCCCCTTGAGCTCGATGTGCAAGTGGGCCGGGCCGGCATAGCGCTCCAGCACCTCCCGCAGCGTAGGAACCTGCGCCCCTGCATAGGCCGCGCCGAACCAGCTGCCCGCGTCCAGCGCGCGGAGGGCCTCCAGCGTGAAATCCGCCACCGGGCCCTTGCCGTTGGTGGTACGGTCCACGCGATCATCATGCATGACGATCACCTCGCCATCGCTGCTGAGGTGCACATCCAGCTCGATATGCCGGGCGCCCATCTCCAGCGCCAGGTCATAGGCGGCGCGGGTGTTCTCCGGCGCATAGGACGAGGCCCCACGGTGGGCGATGGCCATAAAGGGTACACGAGGCATGGGCGATCCTCCCAGTCGCGATTATATCAACCTTTATTCTAGCCCACAGGATGGGAGCGCCAAACCACGCCCCCCTTGACAGGCCTGCCGGCGGGCGCGATAGTAGCGGCGCGAATCGCCACAAGGCTAAAGGGAGGGGCGCCATGAGCAAGGCCACCTTTTTCGACCAGGAGACACTCTATCGTCGTGCCAAAGGGCTCACCTATTCCGGCGAGCAGCTGGCGCACATCGCCTTTCCGCTGGGAGGGATCGGCGCGGGCTGCATCTCGCTCTCGGGGCGCGGCGCCCTGATCGACTGGGAGATCTTTAACCGTCCGAACAAGGGCATGGCGGTACCCTATGCCTTTTTTGCCCTGTGGGCGCGCCCCGAGGGAGGGGAGCCGGTGACCCGTGTGCTGCAAACGCCGCCACAGCCCCCCTTTGATGGCTCGGGCTGGGGACAGTTCAGCGGCGTCGGCTTTGGCGTCAACCGGGAGGATGGCTCCGGCCTGCCACACATGCGCTCGGCCACCTTTCGCGGCGAGTTCCCCCTGGCCTGGGTGGATCTGGAAGATGAGCGGCTGCCCGTGCAGGTTTCGCTGCACGCCTGGAGCCCCTTTATCCCCACCGCTGACGACGACTCCAGCCTGCCGGTGGCCTGCCTGGAATACACGGTCAGCAACCCGGGCACCGCGCCGGTGGACATCTCACTGGCGGGGAACCTGGCCAACCCGCTGGGCTATGACCATGGCGGCTCGCTCACCGGCCGCCGGGTACGCCTGGGCCGCGGCCAGAACCTCAACCGCGCCGTGGCCGAGCCGGGCATGACCGCCCTGAGCCTGACCACCGAGCGCTTTCCGGAGAGCCATCCCCGTTTTGGGACCCTGGCTCTGGCCACATCCAGTCCGGAGGCCTGGTGCCAGGCGGCCTGGCTGCGCGGCGACTGGTATGACATGTTCCACGACTATTGGGACCACTTTTCTGCCACGGGCCTGCTGGAGCCGCGGGAATATGGTCCCTCGCCCGAGGGCTTGACCGACGTAGGCACGCTGGGCGTGCGGGCGCGGCTGGCACCGGGAGAGTCGGTGACCATTCCCTTTGTGATCGCCTGGCATTTGCCCAACTATGTCAAGTATTGGGGCGAGGCGGCCGAGCTGGAGGAGGCCGAGCAACCCACCTGGCGCAATTACTATGCGACGCTGTGGCCCGACGCCCTCAGTGTGGCGCGCTATGCCCTCGCGGAAAGGCCGCGGCTGTACGCCGGCACCCGACGCTTTCACGATACGCTGTTTGCCAGCACGCTGCCCGCCCAGGTGCTGGACGCGGTCTCCAGCCAGGCCAGCATCCTGCACTCGCCCACGGTGGTGCGCCTGCCGGACGGGACCTTTTACGGCTTTGAGGGTTGCCATGGCAACGCGGGCTGCTGCGAGGGCACCTGCACGCACGTGTGGAACTATGCGCAGACGCAGGCCTTTCTCTTTCCGGCACTGGAGCGCTCGCAGCGTCGCGCCGACTATGGCTACAACCTCAAGCCCGATGGCTCTATGGGCTTCAGGCTGCAACTCCCCTTGGGGAGCCCGCCGCAAACCTTTCATCCGGCGGCGGATGGGCAGATGGGCGGTCTGCTGAAACTGTATCGTGACTGGAAGCTGAGCGGCGACGACGACTATCTGGCCGAGCTGTGGCCCCGGGCACAGCGTGCGCTCGAGTATGCCTTCACCCAGTGGGATCCGGACGCGGACGGCGTCATGACGGGCATCCAGCACAACACTTATGACATCGAGTTCTATGGCGCCAACGCCATGATGGGCACTTTTTACCTGGGCGCGCTGCGGGCCGCCGAGGAGATGGCGCGCTATCTGGGCGATGCCAGGAGTGCCCAGCGCTACCGATCCATTTACGAGAGCGGCCGCACCCTGGTGGAAGAGCAGCTGTACAACGGCGAGTACTATATCCAGACATACGAGCCCGAGCTGGCGAAAAAGTATCAGTATGGAGAGGGCTGCCTCTCGGATCACATGATCGGCCAGTGGTTTGCGCACCTCACCGGCCTGGGCTATCTGCTGGATCCGGAGCATGTGCAATCGGCGTTGACGGCCATTTTTGAGCACAACTGGCGCACCGACTTTTGGGAGCATGCCAACCCGCAGCGCATCTATGCCCTGAACGATGAGCAGGGGCTGCTGATCTGCTCCTGGCCGCGGGGAGGGCGCCCCACCCTGCCCTTTGTCTATTCGGACGAAGTGTGGTGTGGCATCGAGTATCAGGTAGCCGCCCATCTGATGTACGAGGGCCAGGTGGAGCGCGGACTGGCGATTGTGCAGGGCACGCGGGCGCGCCACGACGGCAGGCGACGCAACCCGTGGAACGAGTTCGAGTGCGGCAGCCACTATGCCCGCAGTATGGCCTCCTGGTCGCTGCTGACGGGCCTCTCGGGTTACAGTTTCGACCTGGGCGCCGGAGTGCTGGGCTTTGCGCCGCGGCTGTGGGCGGAGGACTATGCCACCTTCTGGTCCGCCGACGGCGTGTGGGGCCAGTACAGCCAGAGGCTGGGCAAGAGCCTGCGCGTGGCGCTGCGTGTGGAGCATGGCAGCGTGACGCTCAAGGGACTGGACCTGGGGGCGCTGCAGGGAGGGGTGCCCCGCACCGTGCGGATGGGCGAACGCCAATGGCCCCTGACGGTGACGAAAGGGGATGGGCTCGCCATCCGCTGGGAGGCGCCGATCACGCTGCGGGCGGGAGACACACTGGTGCTGGAGTAGCCCGCCACAAGGCCGGGCGCAGCGTCAAGGCGGGGCGCTGAGGTGGGATCACGCGTCGGCGCAGGATGGTGCCGGGGGCAAGGGTGCGCCTGCAGCCCGCTGAACGCAGGGAGACGGCGGTTGCTCTCGCTAGCGCAGGATGCGCATGCGCCTGCCCATGCGATAGGCCCGTCCGCGGGCTGCCAGCCACTCGAGAGCGTCCACATAGTTCTGGAGCACATAGGGCTGGCCCACATGGTGCCGTTGATAGATCTCCTCGGCCGTGACGATCTGGTTCGCCAGGCGCCGGCCGAGGTCGTTTGCCAGGGCATCCAGCGGGCGTACCAGCTCCAGAGGCCGGCGGTAGCGCGCCGCCACCGGGTCCCAGGTATAGTTGGGCACCCCCTGCTCTCGGCCCGTCGAGAAGCGCGCCAGCACCTCCTTGGCCCGCGTGTAGGCGTCCACGTCGCCACTGGCGAAAAAGAGAATCTCCTGCAGGCGGTGGCCATCCCGCAGGAAAAAGGGAATGATGTGCACGGCGCCGCGCTCGCGCAGCCGGGCGGCAGTGGCGTCCAAGATCTCGTGGAGCCGCTGTTGCGGCCCCAGACCGACCAGGCTCTCGCGCAGCAGCGCCGCACGGGGGGCGCCCCAAAAGCTGTCCAGTTGGGCAGCGACGTCGGCGTTGGTTGCCCCCATATTGATCAGGGGATAGCGCACCACCAGAAAGAGCTCCATCGCCGGACGGCGCAGGCAGCGCCAGGCGTCGCCGCCGGCGAGGCCCAGGTACCCGTCGGGCTCTACCCAGGCCACGGTGGCCAGCGGCCGCATGGCATCCAGGCGCGCATCCACCCTCGCCCCATGATGCTGCCCCAACAGCTGTGGCGCATGGGTCATGCGGCTGGCCGGACCCAGCGTGGCCCGCAGGGCCTGCGCCACATCGGGATCCTGCGGGCCAGGAGCGTTGGCGATGATCCCCAACTCGCTGCGCAGGACGGGATCGTCGGCGGCGGCGGATGTGGCTGCGGCGAGCATCGCCCGGCTGCGAGCCGAAAGGCGGCTGGCCCCTCCATACAGATCCAGATAGGCCAGCCGTGCGGGCAGCGCGGGATGGGTGGGCGCCTCGCTGGCCAGCACCTCGGTGGCCCACAGCCGCAGATACGCCGCGAGGATGCGGGCACGGGCGTTTACATAGCTGGGGAGCGGCTCCTCGTGTGGACTCATGGCGGCACCCTCCAGTCGGCCTGGTGGGAGTGTAGCCGAGCGCGCGCTGCAATCCAAGCGCTGCGTTGACGCTGCCCCACAATGGACTAGGATGTTGGGCGGCAGGAGGGACGATGGAACAACGACAACTGGGCGGCGCGGGAATTCGTGTTTCTGCGGTGGGCCTGGGCACGGGCGGCCAGTGGGGCGGCCGCGTGGATCAGGAGGGGGCGATCGCCATTCTGTGGGCGGCCCTGGATGCCGGCGTGACCTATGTCGACACCGCCGACATCTATGGCACCTGGTACCGCGGCACCTCCACGGCGGAGGAAATGCTGGGCGAGGCCCTGCAGGGCATTCGCCACCGGGTGGTGCTGGGCACCAAGGGCTGCCAGGCGGTGGGTCCGGGCCCCAACCAGCGAGGGTCCTCCCGGGGGCACCTGATGCAGGCCCTGGAGCAGAGCCTGCGCCGGCTGCGCACCGATTATGTCGATCTGTATCAGGTGCACCAGTACGACCCCAGTACCAGCGATCAGGAGACCATGCGCGCACTGGACGACATGGTGAGCTCGGGCAAGGTGCGCTACGTGGGCGCTTCCAATTATCCCGCCTGGCGCATCACCCGCTGCAACGGGCTGGCCGAGCGATACGGCTGGGCGCCACTGGTGACCACGCAGGCGCATTATAACCTGCTGGAGCGCGAGGCGGAGAACGAGCTGCTGCCCATGTGCCGGGCCCTGGGTGTGGGCCTGCTGCCCTACTTTCCGCTGGCCAATGGCCTGCTGGCGGGACGCTATGCTCCCGGAAGCCCGCCGCCGGCGGACAGCCGCGCCGCCGCCTTTGAGCGCACCCGGCGCTACCTGGCCCGCTATGCCACGCCGGAGGGGTACGCCGCCCTGGCGCGGCTGGATGCCTGGGCCGCCGCACGGGGCCACACACTGGCCGAGTTGGCCATCGCCTGGCTGCTGGCGCAGCCAGCCGTGTCCTGCGTGATCACCGGCGCCAGCGCTGCCTGGCAGATCCAGGCAAACGCAGAGGCGGCTCAATGGCAGCTGAGCGCCGGGGAACTCGGCGAAATCGACCATCTGCTGGCCCCGTCGGCACAGGAGGGGAGATGAGCGAGCGAGAGGACCTGGACCGCGCACGAGAGCTGGGTCGGCTGCTGGTTGCCCGCGGCTGGATGCTGGCCACGGCCGAATCCTGCACGGGAGGCCTGATCGGCCACCTGCTGACCGAGCTCTCGGGCTCGTCGGATTTCTTTACCGGTGGAATCATCTCCTACTCGAACGAGGTCAAGATCCATCTGCTGGGGGTCTCTGAGGAGGACATCCGGCGTCATGGCGCCGTGAGCGCTCAGGTGGCCCGCCAGATGGCCCAGGGGGCGCGGCGGGTGACCGGCGCGCAGGTGGCGGTGAGCGTTACGGGGATCGCAGGGCCCACCGGCGCCACGCCGGACAAGCCGCTGGGCACCACCTTTATCGGGTTGAGCAGCCCACTGGGCGAGCTTACCGAGCAGCACCAGTGGCCGCTGGATCGCACGGGGAACAAGCTCTGCTCGGCGCGCCGCGCACTGGATCTGGTGATCGAGCTGCTGCAGGAGCGCTAGCCCGCAGTGGCCAGCGAGCGCTGGCGCTGGGCCTCAAAGAGCAGCGCCGCCGCCGCGATGGCGGCATTGAGGGATTCGGCGCCCGCGGCCATGGGGATGCGCAGGCCGCCCTGAGCCAGGGACCGGGCGGCGGTGCCCACGCCGTGCGCCTCCGAGCCGATCACCAGCGCCAGCGGGCCGGTCAGATCGGCCTGCCAGAGCGACGTGTCGCCCTCGGCGGTGGCCGCCAGGATGC
The DNA here is from genome assembly GCA_012728955.1 of Chloroflexota bacterium. Classification (GTDB taxonomy): domain Bacteria; phylum Chloroflexota; class Anaerolineae; order UBA1429; family UBA1429; genus JAAYED01. Next base: position 1,198 of record JAAYED010000265.1, on the reverse strand, counting down.
GCCGCGGCCCCAGCAAAGCGGGCAACCCTTCCCAGGGCACGTCCACATAGAGTGGCAGGTCGATGTGGGCCCCCATGCCGCCCCGCACGGCCTTGGGGCTGAAGGGATCCACTGTGCCCGGGGCGCACACCACGGCATCCACACCGGTGGCCTGCGCCGTGCGCAGAATGGTGCCCAGGTTGCCCGGGGTGCGCAGGGCATCCAGCACCAGCACCAGCTGGGCCTGGCGCAGCCGCGCCGGATCGGCCTGGGGCATGGGCAGGACGGCCAGCACGCCCTGCGGCGTCACCGTATCGGCCAGCGCTTGAAACACCTCTGGCGAGGCGATAGCCATCGGCGATTGGACGGCAGCCAGGGCCGCCACCAGCTCCTCACCGGCGGCCGAGCCGGCAAACTCGGCGGTCATCAAGACAAAAGCGGGCCGGCACCCGCGCTGCAGTGCGTGTCGAACGAGGCGATAGCCCTCGGCGATGTACTGTTGCGCACGGTACCGGTCCCGTTTTTTTCGCGTGAGTTTTTCGATCAGGCGAACATGCGGATTCTGGAGGCTGGTGATGGCTGCAATGTGCTGCATCGGCGCCCCCCCGCTCACCGCGCCGTCAGGCAGAGAGCGCCTGCTGCGCGACCTCGACCAGCTTGGCAAAGCCGGCCGGATCCTGAGCGGCGAGATCCGCCAGCATCTTGCGGTTGATGTCCACCTGTGCAGCGCGCAGCCCGTTGATGAGGCGGCTATAGCTGACGCCATTGGCACGGGCGCCGGCGTTGATGCGCTGGATCCAGAGGCGGCGCATGTCGCGCTTGCGGTTCTTGCGGTCGCGGGTCTGATAGGCCAGCGACTTGAGCAGAGCTTCGTTGGCCTTGCGCAGCAACCGGCTGCGGCTGCCCACCTGGCCCTTGGTTTGGTTCAGTACCTTTTTGCGGCGGTTGGACTGTGTCACGCCACGTTTTACTCTAGGCATTGTTCTTGTCCCTCGGAATGAATTGTGGCGCGGCTAGCTAAGCTTTTTGAGATACGGAGCAAGACGCGTAATGCGGACGCGCTCGGCCACGGGTGTGACCTCGACCATCGTCCAGGCGGCGCGCTTGGAGCGGGCGCTGCGCTTGCGGCGCAGGTGACGCTTTTCGTTTCTCGTACGCATCAGTTTACCCGAACCGGTTAGCTTGAAGCGCTTGGCGGTGCCCTTGTGGGTCTTGATTT
>JAAYED010000264.1 GCA_012728955.1 Chloroflexota bacterium | reverse complement strand
TGGCAACCCCGGCCGAGAAAGGCGTACAGTGTCTCCACACCGTGCACGCCGTACCAGAACAGACCTGGGTTGGTGGCGTCCAGCGTCGCGGGGCTGAAGGCATCGCATCCATACACCGGACCGCCGGCGAGGGCATTCTGCAAGGCAAGCACATTGACGTCATAGCGCAGGGATGAAGCAGAGAACATGGGCGTGCCCGAATCGCGCGCCAATCGGACAATCTCCTGCGCATCGGACAGGCTCGCGGCCAGGGGCTTGTCGATAAACACGGGCTTGCGGGCGGCGAAAACGGGTTTGACCTCGCTGAGGTGACGCCTGCCATCGACGCTCTCCAGCAACACCGCATCCACCTGGCTCAACAGATCCTCGATGCAGCACACCTCGCGCACGCCCAACTCGCTCAGCTCGGCACGAAAGCCTTCCTTCCTGCTGACGCTGAACTGGAGGTCCTCGCTGAATGAGGGATAGCCTGCGACGACCCTCGCCCCCGCCACGTGGAACGGATCATCCTCCCTGTTCAACAGGCGCACAAAGGCGGGCGCATGGGAGGTGTCATAGCCGATGATGCCAACGTTCAGATCACGTGCCATGGGACTCCTTTCTCAAGATGTTCAAGATTGCGCCCAAGCGCATGGTTGACCAAGCAACAGGGCAGGCCCTAGGCGCCTACAACCTCCTGCACAGCGTCGAGCACACAGATAATGTCCTCTGCCGAGATGCCATAATGCGTTACGGCGCGAAATCGATGGGCATCCGCCGCATTGATGCGCACCCCACGGTCGGCCAAACCCTGTTGCACGGTGCTCATCTGCATGCCCGGATCCGACAGGCCAAACATCACAATGTTGGTGCGCACCGCGGAAGGATCGATCTTGATGGCGGGGATCTCTGCCAGGCCCCGGGCGAGGGCTTGCGCGTTGGCATGGTCCTCGGTCAGACGATCGACCATGGTCTCCAAGGCGACGATGCCGGCAGCGGCCAGCACCCCCGCCTGACGAAAGCCGCCGCCCACCACCTTGCGCATGCGGCGTGCTCGCGCGATAAACTCAGCCGGTCCGGCGATCACCGACCCCACCGGCGCAGAGAGCCCCTTGGACAGGCAGAACTGAATGGTATCGACACGGGCGGCTATGTCGGCCACGGGTACACCCAGCGCCACAGCGGCGTTAAACACACGGGCGCCATCCAGATGTAGCTGCACCCCTGCCTCCTGCGCCACCGCGCGGATGGCATCCATCTGCTCCAGGCTCACCACGGCTCCGCCACAACGATTGTGGGTGTTTTCCAGGCAGATGAGGCGGGTGAACGGAAAGTGAATATTGGGAGAACGAACGGCATCGCGCACCTGAGCCGGATCGAGCGATCCGTCCGGGAGGTTGGGCACGGTGTGCACGTGAATGCCCCCCAGTGCCGAAGAACCACCCTGCTCGTAGATAAAGGTGTGGGCCTGATCGCCCATGATGACTTCATCGCCTCTGCCGCAGTGGGTCAACAGCGCCACAAGGTTGCCCATGGTGCCACTCACCACAAAGAGCGCCGCCTCTTTGCCCATGCGCTCTGCGGACAGCTGCTCCAGCCGATTGACGGTCGGATCCTCTCCATACACATCATCGCCCAACTCGGCCTGGTACATGGCCAGCCGCATGGCCTCGGTGGGCAGCGTTACAGTATCGCTCCGGAGATCGATCGTATGCACAGCAACCTCCCCGTACTCGACTTATTCAGGCCAATCGCCGCGAGCAAATCACTCCGTTGAGGGACGCTACGTCTCAGCGCGCTGCCTGCGCCTCCAGCAGCTCCAGCAGCGCCTGCATATCCTCCGGCACCGGGGCCACCCAGTGCATTTCCTCCCCGGTGACAGGGTGCGTGATGCGCAGCTGGTGAGCGTGCAGCATCTGCCTGTGTGCACCCATTGTATCCCTTCCGGGGGCGTACGTCCGATCTCCTACCACCGGAAGGCCGATGGCCGCCATATGCACGCGAATTTGATGGGTGCGCCCGGTGACCAGTTTTACCATGACCAGTGTGGCGCCCTCAAATCTCTTGAGCACTGTGTACTCGGACCTTGCTTCCCTGCCCTCGGCACTGACCGCCATCCGTTCGCGATGGTGTGGATCGCGCCCCAGCGGCGCCTCGATCGCCGCAGAGGACCTGGCGGGCACGCCATGAACTACAGCCAAATAGCGTTTGTCCACCTGGCGACGCCGGAATTGGCCCTGCAGCGCCGCCAGCACCGCAGCATTCCGGGCGACCAGCACCAGGCCAGAGGTATCGCGGTCCAATCGATGGACGATGCCCGGCCGGCTGGGATCCATGCCCGCCCGCGCCAGATCGGGACGCATGGCGACGAGGGCCGAGGCCAGGGTCACGCCTGACACCCCCGCCCCAGGGTGCACCACCAGCCCGGCGGGCTTGTCCACGACCAGCAAGTTGGCGTCCTCGTACAGGATGGACAGTGAGGGTTGCTGGACGCTCTGTGACACCGGCTCGGGCAACGCAACGCTGACTCTGTTTCCCGCCATCAGGGCATGGCTGGCCCGACGGGGTGCACCATTGACCAACACCGCGCCCTCACTGATGAGCCGCTGGATCGCACTGCGCGAGTGCCCTTGCAGCCGCTCAGCGAGAAAACGATCGAGCCGCGCCCCCGTTGCCTCGGCGGGAACCTGCAGTTCCAGCAGGCTCATGGGCGATCGATACCCAACGGCGCCGTGCTGTCCCCGGCGTCTGGATGAGGTTCCCCCTCGGGGCCCTTGCGCTCTTTGGGGGGCTTGTCGAAAAAGAGAGCGTGCACGCACAGCAGCACAGTGCCAATGGTGATGGCACTGTCAGCGAGATTAAAGATGGGGAACCAACCGAAATCGACAAAATCCGTCACACCGCCCAGGCGCAGACGGTCCAGCAGGTTGCCGATCGCTCCGCCCAGCTGCAGCCCCAGCGCCACCTGCAGCAGCGGCGCATCCTGCGCCACCCGACGAAAATAGAGCACGATGAGCAGGATGGCTGCAAAGGCCGAATACACAAAGAACTGTCCCAGCCCCTGGCCGAGTCCAAAGGCAGCGCCTGTGTTGCGTATGTGCGTAAACACAACCAGGGAATCGAGCCAGGCGGCCACGGATGCCGACTCTCCCACCGGTATGTGGGTGCGCACCAGCACCTTGGTCCACTGGTCCAGCAGAGCGATGACCAGCGCCAGCGCTCCCAAAGACAGATTGGTTCGGCTTGCCTTGCTCACTGCTGATGACCTCCGCCACCCGGCGTAGTGTGACGCCTGGACAACCTTTCGGAATCCTCAATCAGAGTCAGAGCCGGATCTGACCGCCGTGTTGAGCCAGCACCTCGGCATTCAGACGGTGCCCAAGGCCCGGACGATCAGAGATAAGAAGATCCCCACCCTCGATCTGCTCAGGCGGCTCCAGCAATGTGTGCCGCCAGGGTACCTCCCCCCAGGCATACTCGACGAACATCAGTTTCCCGAGGGAACTGGCCACCTGTCCCGTGGCGGCCATGGCTACCGGACCGGAGGGATTATGGGGGGCTATCAGGCGCCCCCGCGCCGCTGCCGCCTCGGCCACCTGCCGCGTGACCTGCAAGCCACCGTCATGCTTGACGTCGGGCATGAGGACGTCCACCACCGGACGTGAGATAAAGGGCATGAACTCTTGCCAACCGAACAGGTGCTCACCCGAGGCGGTGGCCATGGGGAGCCTGGCAGAGAGTGCAGCCAGCGCATCTGGCTGACTGTCGGGCACCGGCTCTTCGAACCAGGTGAGCGCCGCCTCGGAAAGGGCGAGCGCTACCTGCTCTGCCTCGGCCTCGTCAAAGCGCCCGTGACAATCCACCATGAGCTCAACGTCCGGACCGATAGCCTCACGCACAGCCAGCACGCAGGCCACGCCGGCCTGCCACGCGGCTCGCGGGCCGCTCCTCACCCGATCTGGCGCGGACACCTGGTCAAAAGGCGCCAGCTTGACCGCGGTAAAGCCCTCCGCCACCGCGGCCCGCGCCGCAGCCGCAAAGCCCTGGGGCCTTCTCTCACGCACACTGCGATTGATGTTGGCGTACAGGCGGATGCGCTTGCGAACAGCGCCGCCAAAGAGAGCGTGAATCGGTGCGCCCAGGGCCTGGCCCTTTAGGTCCCACAGCGCCTGCTCGATGGCGCTCCAAGCGGTGCGCTGCACCTTGCCCAAGCCCATGGCAAAGGCCGGTGCGCACAGCATGTTGATCTCTTGCGGGTCCCTGCCACGCAGGCGGTCTGACAGCTCACGTACAAAGGCCACCAGCAGAGCGTCATTGCCACTGTGGCTCGCCTCGCCCAAGCCGGTATGGCCGGTAGTTGTGTGAATCTGGACCATCACCCAGTCGCCGCGATGGTTGACCTTGACCACACTCGGCTCGATACCCGTGATCTGCACGCTCATGCTCCCGCGCCTGCCTTACAACCGGCAGGTAGTGTGTATAATGCAGGCAAACCCGCCTGCACAGGGTGAGTATCATCGGATCCAGGAGGTACCATGGCACAGTATACCCACAGTCTAGAGACCGATCCAAACACCGGTCAGCCCGCCTTTAAACTAGCGCTGGATACGGGCGACGCCGCTACCGCCACGTCCATCGCCTTTGCGCCACAACAGGGCAGTAACCTGTACAGTTTCGTGGTGGGCGGCACCGAATATATGTTCGGCCCGACGGTGATGGGCGGCCAAACGCGGCTGCTGGGCAGCCCGATTCTCTATCCCATGCCCAACCGTGTGCGTAACGCCACGTTCACATTTGACGGGCGGGTGTTCACGTTTCCAGCCAACGAGCGCACGCACTTTATCCACGGCCTGGTTCAGCGGGCTCCCTGGGAGGTGGACCAGCCTACGTCAGATGACCTGGGCGCCTCGGTGCGGACACACATCCATTGCACACCGGGAACGGCCTTTTTTGAGCGCTTTCCCATCCGCAACTCGCTGGAGCTGGTGTATCGGGTCGAGCCACGCACGTTGCACATGGATTTTACGGTGACCAATGATGACCCGGTGTACCGCCTGCCCTTTGGCCTTGCGATCCACCCGTACTTTGTCATCCCCAACGGGCGCGAAAGCGTCACCATTCAGGTGCCCGCCACCCACTGGATGGAGCACGAGGCGCTCATGCCCAGCGGTCGGCTGATCCCCATCGATCAGGGCCCTGCGGATATCCGTCAAGAGACGCCGCTCTCCAAGCTGAATCTGGACGATGTGTTCTTTGGGCTGCAGCGTGCCCATCCTCAGGTGATCCGCTATCTGGACACGAAAAAGCGTCTCACCCTGTATGGCGATGACTTTTTCACCCACAGCGTGGTGTTCACCCCCAACGAACGACCGTTCTTCTGCATCGAGAACCAGTCCTGCTCCACCGACGCGCACAACCTGTATGCCCAGGGGCTGCAGGAATCGGCGCATCTGACCATTCTCGAGCCGGGTGAAACTCTCTCTGCCCGCATTACCTTCCAGGTGAGCGACCTGTAGCCGCACTCTGGATACGACGAGCCGCGCCGGGGATTCTGGCGCGGCTCGTTGATCTTGAGAATCAAGTCGTCAGGCGATCTCGAGCCCCTTGTACACCCCGCCGGTATCGGGATCCTGTACCATGCTCCAAAGTGGGTTGTCGTCCACGTCCAGGGGCAGCTCGACCCTGCCGCGGCGGCGACTGGACTCGTAAGTGGCAAAAATCACCTCTGCGGTCATCAGGGCCTTGCGTGCCGCGAGCTCGGGCTCGCGTTTGTCACGCAGCGCCTCGGCCGCATCCTGGATGGCTCGCGTAAAGTGCGAGTCGTCGTGAATGCCGTCCTCCACGGGCACCACCTGCCAGCCAGAGGTATCGGTGCGGTAGCGCAAGGGCACCTCCGGGCTGACCCCCACTTCAATCACGCCAGAGCTGCCGATCAGGCGGTTTTCGGCGCCCCAGCGGGTGTTGCGGCCCGTTACCAGCAGGCCGGTGACGCCATTGGCGAAACCATACTGGCAGATGCCCTGCCCTTCCATGAACACGCCAAAGTGCTTGCGTCCCTCACGCGGGTCCACCTGCGCCATCACCCACTCGACGGGCGTCTGATCCAGATAGAAAAAGCCCATATCGAACCAGTGCGTGCCCCAGTCGTACATATTGCTGCAGGAGGCCTCGTACCGAACGAGCTCCCCGATGGCGCCGCTGTCCAACAGTTCCTTGGCCTTGCGAAAGGGGGAACCAAAACGACGTTGGTGGTTAATGGTCAGCTGTACGCCGTATTCGTCAGCGACGGCCACCATGGCCTTGGCCTCTCCAAAGGTCGGCGCCATGGGCTTTTCGCAATGGATGGCGGGCACCCGCGCCTTGGCGCAGTCGATCGAGATAGGGGCATGCAGATGCGGCCAGACGCACACGCTGACGATATCCAACCGCTCCTTGGCGAGCATTTCGTGAAAGTCTGTGTACAGGCGATCGCCACCGTGAATCTCCTGGAAAGCCTGCGCATTTTCCAGCACGATATCCGCCAGCGCTACCAGACGCACATCGGGCGAGGCGTTATAGGCCTGGGCGTGGCGATGCGAGATGCCTGCCCCGGTAGCCATGCCACTGGCACGCGATCGACCACAGCCGATGATCCCGGCACGTAACGGTTCCATCGTAGTCTCCCTCCCTGCGGCAAAGATCGGACGGGGCTATTCTATCGTCGCCCCGGAGGTCGTCAACCGCCTCAGCACTGAAAGATCCCCGTGCCATCGATTGACACCGCCCAGTGGCTGCCCTATGCTCAGCCCAGTCCAATAGAGGAGGTCCCGATGCCCCTCACTCCCCGAGAACGATTCATTACGGCTCTGGAACGGCGGCCAATCAGCGGCAGGGTGCCTCACTTTGAGTTGGTCTTTTTTCTCACCATGGAGGCCTTTGGCGTGGTGCACCCCTCACAGCGCCTCTACGCCCAGTGGGACCAGATGTCCGAGACGGAACGCGCGCTGCACCGGGCCGAAATGGCACAGATCTATATCGATACGGCCCAGCGCTATGAGCACGACGCCATCTTTATCCATCCTAATCCCTCCACTCTGGACGAGACCTTTCGCCTGATCGATGGCATCCGCGAGCGCTCGGGAGACCGCTACTTTATGATGATGCATGGGGATGCCACCTATTCGATTCCGACGGGGGAATCGATGGAAGAATGGTGCGCCTGGCTGTATGACGATCCCCAACGGGCACTGGACGAAGCGCAACGGCGCGTCGACCGGATGCTCGAAAAGAGTCGCCTGCTCAAGGAGCACGGCGGGTTGGACGGTTTTGCTCTGTGCGCCGACTATTGCCTCAATACCGGGCCTTTTCTCAGCCCGGCCATGTTCCACCGCGTGGTGGCGCCCTATCTCCGCCAGCTGGTGCAGGGCCAGCGTGAGTTGGGGTTCTATGTCATCAAGCACACCGATGGGAACATAATGCCCATCCTGGAGGACCTGGTTGCCGCCGGTCCGCACGCCCTGCATTCGATCGACCCACAGGCGGGGGTCGATCTGGCCGAGGTGAAACGGCTGGTAGGCGATCGGGTGGCGCTGATCGGCAACGTCAACTGTGGGCTGCTCAACTCGGGCACTGATGAAGAGGTGGTAGCCGACGTGCGCCGCTCACTGGCGCAGGGCATGCCCGGCTACGGATACATCTTTTCCACCAGTAACTGTGTCTACACCGGCATGGCTTTGGAACGTTATGACCTTATGCTGAACACATGGCGGGAGTTTGGCAATTATGGCTGAGACAGATGGGTTCCCCGGACAGCGTGGTTCGCCCAAGCCCTATACACTGGGGCCAGAGGAGGCTCCGGCAGGCTGCTTGCTGGTACATGGTCTGACGGGATCGCCGGCCGAGATGCGCCCGCTGGCGGAGCATCTGGCGGCACAAGGCTATCGCTGCCACGTGCCACTGCTCCCCGGGCACGGAACAACCGTGGCTGACCTGCATCGCGCGCACCATGAGGATTGGACCGCCACCGCCACCCAGGCGCTGGACCAGCTCCGGCAGTCGTGCGGGCGCCTGTACGCCATCGGTTTCAGCATGGGCACGCTGGTCGCTGCGTACCTTGCCGTCCACAACCCGGATCTGGCCGCCGTGGCATTGCTCTCGCCAGCCGTCCAATTCCGCAACCCCTTTGTACCGCTGGCCAGTGTGCTGTATCGCGTTATGCCCACCATCGACAAGGGCGCGCCAACATTTGGTGAAGACACCGCAGAGTATGTCTGGGCCTACAGGCGCTGGTCGACCCACGGCCTGGGCGAGATGTGGCGGCTGCGACAGGCTCTGTGGCCCGCGCTGGACAGCGTGCAGGTGCCGGCCTTGATCGTGCACTCGCTGGACGATCCGGATCTCTCCACACGAACCGGCCAGACGATGCTGGCCAAGTGGGGCGCCGCGGACAAGGAACTGCTGACATTGCACCATTCGGGCCACGCGGTACTGCTGAACGAGGAGCGCGAGCAAGTGTTTTCCACCGTAACGTGCTTTTTTGACGCACACGGTGGCGGCGCCGCACAACAGTAGCGGCAAGAGTGATGCTCTGCAGGCACGGGGGTGGGCGCCGGCCACGCCGCAATGAGAGCGCCTCAGGTACATGGTCCTGCTGTCAGGCACATGATCAAGCAACAGGGCGCCTCGGGATGTCCGAGGCGCCCTGTCTATTGACCATACCAGCGCACAGCCCTGGTGCCCGCCGCCCTACTCCAGGCTCCGCATGGGGGCCATCCGCCACCAGACCACCAAAAAGATCACCAGCAGCAGGATGCCCTGCCCCGCAAAGACCGTGGTGACGCCAAAGCGGTCGGCCAGTGCCCCCGCGGGCAGGGTCCCCAGGGGCGTCAACCCCCACAGCATCATGTAGGTGCTCATCACGCGGCCACGATACACATCCTCACAGTTCACCTGCACCAGAGTCTGGTTAGCCACCATGGCGGCGTTGTTGCCCATCCCGATGAGAACCAGCATGGTAAAGGCCACGGGCAGGCTGCGCACCACGGACAGCACCAGCAGGCCGGCACCGATGGCGATGCCCGAACCCAGGAGCAGCTTACCCTTGTGCCGAAAATCCCCCAGGGCGGCTACCGCGAGGGCCGCGATCAGGTTGCCGATGCCCGAGGCGGAGGCGAGCATGCCCAGGCCCCGGGCTCCCAGCCCCATCATCTCGTCCGCATACTGGGGCAGTAGAATGCCATAGGGCATGGCCAGCAGCACCCGGGCCAGCGACAGCAGGATTACGCCCAGCAGGCGGGGCTCGTGCAGGATATAGGTGATACCGGTCTTGATGTCGGTCAGGATCGAACGCTGCGCCCCTTTGACCACACCAGTCAGCGGCAACTGGATGACCGTATACAGGGCAACCACGTATAGAAACACCATCAGTCCGTACACGGACCAGACGCCCAACTCATCGATCATGAGGCCCGCGCCCGAGGCGCCAAAGATCCCCATAAAGCCCATGCCCACTGCGGTGAGAGAAACAGCGTTCAGCAGGGTCGATCGATCCACGATGTCCGCCATCAGCGCATTCTGCGCGGGCATCATAAAGGCCATGAGCGCTCCGCCCACCAGACCGCTGGCCGCCAGGTGCCATAGCTGGATGCGCCCCAGCACGATCAGCAGGGTGACGAGCGAGACATTCACTACCATGCCCGCACGGGTGGCGGTAAGGATGTGGCGCCGCTCGATGCGATCGGAGAGGACACCCGCAAAGGGCGACACGAGGAGCGTCGAGACCGAACCAAAGGCGCCCACCCACCCCAAGGCGAACCCAGAGCCGGTAAGCGCATAGACCAGCCAACCTTGAGCGACGCTGGACATCTGCATGGTGGCCGAGGCAGCGAGGCGCCCCAACCAGAACCAGCGATAATCGCGACTGTGCAGCGACTTAAACATGCCCAGCCGGGCCAGTGACCGGTAGGCGGCGGCGCGTCGGCTCTCACCGGATGCCATCGCAGGCCCTCCCAGATGCGGGGTATAGAGCGAGCCCGGCAGGTCCACCGATCTACCGGGCTCAACCGTGATGCTATTATACAAGTACTCGGCAACATGACAACGTTGACATTGTCTCAATGTCCGCGGTGTCAGGCCTCCTGCTCAGGCAAGGTGTCGTCCAGCCCGTCCAGCCGACGGGTCTCGTCCCGTGAGTGGGGAGCGGGCTCCTCCACGTCCAAGGGCATGAGCGCGGGCTCGTCCTCAGGGGCCTCACTGGCGCTGGGCACACCGCTGGCATCCCAGGGAGTGGCTGCAGGCTGTGCCTCTGCTCTTGTCGTTGATCTGCCAGCCAATCCGGCAAAAGGTTCCCAGAGCTGCTGTCCACTGGTGCCAAAGCGGGTGAGCACCACTGCGCCAATGCCCCATGCCACCGCGCCGAGCGATACCAGAAAGCCCAGACAGGGAATGTTGCTCACCAGCGCCAGCACCACGATACCGGCAATGGCTTTGACCATGCGACTCACACCGCTCGAACTCAGGATAAACTGACCCACCTGCAGCGCCACTGCGACCCAGCCTACCAGGCCAGCAGCCACCCCCGCGAGCACGATCAGAAAGGCCAGCGGTATGGTTACAATCAGGATCGTCAGGAGCGGTACCAGGATGGCTGCTGCGATCAGGGTCAGGAGACCAACCCCCACGGCTGGAAGCGGATGCTCGCGAATAACCTCAGAGACGTGGGTCACCGGTCCGGGGACCACGCTGAGCAGCAAGACCCCAAAGGCAGCCATGAACACGAGACCTCCCACAAATCGCAGCACGCCTTTCAGCGCCCTGGCAAACCCGTCAGGTTCTTCGGTGGCCTGGGCAGACACCAATGGCGGCCCCATAGGGGTTTCCTCTTCTGGCAGCCTGTCGACCTGCTCCTCCTCAAGAAAGCCCCCTGGCAGCGTCCACGCCCCGGGGCCACCCACAAGGTCGCCGCGCAGGGTAGAGCCGGGGCTTTGTCGCACCCTGCCCCCGCTGTAGACCAGATCCCCATCGATCACGGAAGTGGAATGCAGCAAGGTCTCGCCAGCGATCGCCACCACCGTACCCGAAACGGTTCCCGCGATCTCGGCCTTGCCGCGGACCACCAACAGATCGCCCACCAGACTGCCGCCCTCGGCGATCTTGACCGATCCACCCAGCAGCGTCACGTTGCCAATATGAGTCTGACCGCTTTCTATCAGCAGTTCATCCCCGTACAGCGTGATGTCTCCAGACTGTGCCAGTGCGGGCACCGGACCCAGCAGCATCAACACTACCAGCAGCAGGCCCCACCAGCGGCTTTTCATTCCCCCCATCGTCATTCTCCCGTTCCTGAATTCGCCCATGTCAGTCTCCTCAGGCCAACCTGAGACTGCGCACCGTTCGCACCCAAAAGGCACTCACTGCTGCCCCCAGCGTCAGCCAGCCTGCCAGGAGCACCCAGCCGTGGACCGGCAGTGCGCGCCACACCACCTGCCCGGCACCCGCCAGGGTACGCAGCACCAGTCCCAGCTGGCTCAGGATCTGCTGACCCAGGGCCACGTACTCGCCACCGCTGGCACGCAGGGTGGTGGCCGCAAACACAGAGGCCGTCACCATGACGGTGAGGCAGGTGAGCGCCACCGCCACAAACAGCGTTACCTGAACAGCACGCCGGCTGCGTTGCTCCCGCCTCACCGCCAGCATGACCTGGTCCACAAAGGCGGGCGAGGGCGCGGCCATGCGCACGCCCGCCAGCAAGGCATCCAGCGGCGCCATGTCGCGCTCCGTTTCCGGCGCTTGAGCGTCCAGCTCTATCGGGGCCAGGCGTCGCGTATCTCGACCTCCCCACCCCCTAGTTTGCGTTGGCAATTGCATGCTCACGTTCCCTCTCCTCCCGGCTGCCCGACTCATCGGCCAGCGCCTCGGCCATCTGCATCCGCGCCCGGTGCAACCGTGATTTGACTGCGCTCTCGGTACTGGCGGTTACTTCAGCGATCTCGGTGTATGACAGGTCATGCCAGTACCGCAGCACAATGGCCAGTCGGTGATGCTCGGGCAGCTGCTCCAGCAGCCGCGCGATGCGCACCTCCATCTCTCGATCCAACGCTTCCTGTTCCGGTCGGGGAGCATCGTCCGGCAACCACCGATCGGGCTCAAACTCATCGATCGATACCTGGCGGCGATGTCCCCTACGCAGTCTGTCGATACAATAGTGCGATGCAATAGACAGGATCCACGACGAGAATTTACGCGTCGGGTCGTAGGTCTTCAGATGGCGGTACGCCCGCAGAAACACCTCCTGCGCGGCGTCCTCTGCATCACCCGTACTGCCCAGCATCCTGTACGCCAGGTTGTATACCGGCCTTTGGTAGGCCTCCACGATCTGCGCAAAAGCCTGTTCATCCCCCTTTTGCGCACGGAGAACCCACAGGTGTTCCTGGTCTGTGCCTCCCACCGAACTCACCCCTCCCCGGGTACGTGAGGCCTTCACCTACACACAGGCAATACGCAGCAGCATGCCTGCGGTTGCGCCATGGATACACTGTATACACGAAAAGCGGGGATCCGCAGCGATGTGCGAATCCCCGTCTTGCTTTCTCGACTGGCTAAATCTCGATCAGCTCCGCCTGGGCGCTGGCCGTGTCGTAAATGGCCACGCTGCGCACCCCAAAGCGTCCCATCACCTCGCCAGGGTTGACCAGCAGCGTCTCGCCTACCGGCTCCACGTTGCGGCGATGGTTGTGCCCGTAACACACCAGGGCGTACTGCCCGCCCGCCGCCAGCGCACGGGCCAGGTCGGGCCAATGGGTAAAGGCCACGGCACGGCCGTCCACGGTCAACTCGCCAAATTCGCCGTAAAAGGTCACCCGACCGAGCTTTTGGACGCTGTTCTGCAGGTGTACCCGGTCCCCGTCATTGTTGCCCCACACCACGTGAATGGGCCCAGCGAACCCTTCGGCGATGGCGATCATGGTAAAGGGCGAGCACAGATCGCCAAGGCACAGCAAGAGGTCGCACTGCTTGAGGGGCGCCAGCGCCTCCTCCAGCACCCACAGGTTGTCATGAATGTCGCTGATGATACCGATACGCATGCGGTGTTCCTTATCCTTGATATCCTCGTGGATCAGGCGGTCGCTGATCCGCGGATGCCCCTCGCTGACTGACAGCGCCGCACCACCGGGCGCACGGGGCGCACAGCCCTGCCGGCCCGGGTGGGGGCCGTCCCACACAGGCTATGGCCCGGCCTTGAAGGTAACAGGCAGATAGCCAAAGCTCGCCAGTCCCTCGACGCAGCCTGCGTCGCAGCTGTTGTCGTTTCGAGCATGGTAGAGGATGTCATGCTCCAGCCGGGCCTCGTAGAATCCGTAACCCTCCTCGTAGGTCATGGCCCAGCAACTGTCGCTGCGCCTGTTCACCACCGGCGAGTTGCCATAGGGCACCCAGTAGCTCGGAAACAGCTCTTTCAGCTCCCAGTCGTCACTTGAGATGACCAGGTCTTCGGCATAGGGATTCTGAAGGCAGGAATGGTCATCCGCCACGTTGGCTCCCTGGCTGAAGAAAGCCCCTCCGTCCAGCCCACGACAGTTAGTGGACACGCCCAGAGCCTGCGGATCCCGACGAAAGATATTATTGCGCAGCATGCCCTGGTTCGGGCCCCGCATGGTCACAGAATAGGACTGGCCGTAGGCTTGGGGGATGATGCTGAAGGTGGTGTTCTGGATGTGACCGCCCGCATGGAGCGTCAGATTGGAATAATCGGCAGCCGAGTAGCCGGGCATCTGACGAAAACCGTTCCCTGAAACCATCGAGTTCACCAGATACAGGTACCCTCGCGCTACGATGGCCGAGCCAGAGGGCCCGGACTGGTTGGCATCAAAGACGGTGCTCCGCACGATCCCCGTGTCGGAAGAGTCCTGCCCAAAATAGAGCGCCCCGCCCTCATAGCCCCGGTTGCCCATAAAGGTGCAGCCTTCCATGATCAACTGGCCTTGGGGCATATACAGGCCTCCACCATAGCTGAGCAAGGGAGCGTCCGGGTGAATCACGGCTTCGTTGTTGTCAAAGGTGACGTCATTGAGCACCAGCTTGTTCCCACGAAAGTAGATCCCTCCGCCACGGGTCACATGGTCCGCGCCGCCCTGCTCCACGCCGTTCCTGAACACGATCCGCTGGATCTCGACTTGATAGCCAGCGCCCACTTCCAGCACGCGGCCGATCCCATCTGCATCGATGATCGAGGGCTCGTCTCCGATGCCCTGGATATAGATCCAGTGACCGGCCACGGGCGGAAATTGCCCGATATCCAGATCGTCCTTCAAAGGATCGTCGTAAGCTGGATTGTGTACTGTGAGTATGAACTCTCCGTCTGGAACCTGAACGAGCGCATCCTGGCCCTGCGAAACTGCCCAGTCCGCCTCCATGAGGGCCGCCCGCAGGGAACACGCGGGTGGTGCCCAGGGTAGACCACAGTGGCAGGTCCCGTTCCCTGAGCCGTCAAAACAATCCTTTTCTGTGGTCACCGTGAACACCACGGGGGCATCCGCCCTGGCCGGCGGCGCCTCACCGACCAGCGGAACCAGCATGATCCAGCACACCAGCAGCGCACGCAACAGCCAACCCAGTACGATTCGCTTGTTCATCGTGATCTCCCTTGCGCAGGGGACCGACGGCCAGTCAGCCCCTGTACAACCGGGCCCGTACACCTGGTGCGCCTCTGTGGGTCGCCCGCTGAGACGCCTGTGTCTCCACGGGTCGCCCCTGGAGGGACTTATTCCTGGGCATCCCGCCAGCTGGCCCGGGCCCTTATCAAGCTATCACCGGCCGGCAGGCTCACGGAGGGGGCAGCGCCTTGTATGTCCAGGGCAGATATCCAAAGCTCACCCGTCCTTCGATGGCTCCCGCATCGCATTTGTTGTCGTCACGGGCGTTGCCTCGGAGGTCATAGTCTAACAGGGTCGGCAAGACCCCCCCAGCTCCGTCATTTTCCGAAATCCAGCAGGGCGCGGACAGGCGGTCCACTACTGGCGAGTTGCCATAGGGCATCCAGTGGTATGGAAAGCGCTGCGCGAGCTGCCAGTCCCCATTGTCGATCTGCAGGTCCCCCTGCACAGGGGTTGTCCAGCAGGAGTTGTCGTCCGCGACGTTACCGCCCCCACTGACAAAGCCTACGCTCCCAGGGTCACAGTTGACGGCTTGTGAGAGAGCCAGCGGCTCCCGACGAAAGACACTGTTTTTCAGAGACACCGCATAGTCGGCCCCACCATTGTGCACGTTGTACGTTGGCCAGAAGGGCTGCGGGCCCATGCTCAAAGTACTGTTCTCAATGGCGCCACCACCGTAGAATTCGACGTTGGAAAAATAATGGCCGGCTTGACCGCCATCAGCCCGAACCAAATTATCTGTAATGAGAGAGTTGACCAGATACAGGGACCCGGTGCTGCGGATCACGGAACCGCCGAAAGCGCCCACGTTGCCGTGCGCAACCGAATCCCTCACCCAGGTGATCGAATAGTTGGGTCCAGAAAAGAACGCGGCAGCGTAAAAGGCGGCATTGCCGTAAAAGTGGCAGTCCGTCATCACCAACTCGGCACGCCCAACGAAAAGCCCGCCACCAGTGCTGCTGGTAGATTGCGCGCTGGGCCAGAGCGCCTCATTACCACGAAAAGCAACATTTCTCAGGTACAGCGCGCCCTCTTGAAAGTAGATCCCTCCACCTGCGGGAGAGTTGTTCTGATCACCGACGTCCAGACCGTTGTTGAACTCGAGGTTGTCGATCTGTACCACATACTCGTAGTTGCGAACCTCGAGCACACGACTGTGCCTGTCGGCATCGATCACCGAACGAGTCGGTCCGAGCCCGCGGATGTGTATCACGTGACCAGCCACAGGGGCAAAACTGCCCAAGTCCAGATCTCCCTGAAAAGGATCGGCTTGGCTTGTGTCCGTCAAGGTGAGCTTGTACGTTCCCTCTGGCACCTCGATGATGACGTCATATCCCAATGAGAGGGCATAATCCGCCTCATAAATGGCGGCCCGCAAGGAGCAGGGCTTGGGCCCCCAGGGCAGGCCCGCTGCGCAGATCAGGTTCGGTGACATGTCGGGCACGTCGTCGAAGGTGTTCACGACAAAGACCAGGGGGTCTGCAGCGCTTGCCCGCGGAGGCAGGCCGCCCACCAAGGGGAGCAGCATGATGCAGCACACCAGCAGAGCGCGCAACAGCTGCCGGAGGAGAGTCTTCTTTCTCATGGCCAACTCCTTTAGTCGGTGCACCCGTGCACAGTCCGCAAGCGTATGCCGCTGCCCGCATGTCCTGGCGCCCAGGCCCTCCCGTCGGCCGAAGGGCCCGGCCGCATCTGCACCTCAACCCGGAGGGGCGCCGGACACCTCTCCGTACCGGACGTAAATGCCAGACACCCTGCTCCCCCTCGGAGCCAGGCAAACACTCATTCGAGAGAGGGGACCACGGCCCAGGGGAGATACGTAAAGCTCAGCAGCCCTTCGATGGCGCCTGCGTCGCACAGGTTGTCATCGCGGCCGTTGCGCCGCGCGTCGAGCAACAGTCCTCCCCATTGCGGTGTGGTGCCGATAAACTCGGTGATGGCGATGCATTGGGAATTGCGACGATTCACAACCGGTGAGGAACCATAGGGGACCCAGTAGCGCCCAAAGCGCTGCGCCAACTGCCAGTCGCGGCGATTGATCACCAGATCGGCCTCGGCCGGCGTGCTCCAGCAGCTGGTGTCATCGGCGACATTGCCGCCACCCGTGTTGATTTGCGTGCTCACAGCCGCACAGTTCTTGCCGTACGCACCTCCAACCTGGTCGGTGAGAAAGACGGAATTGCGCACAGCGCAGGGCCTGTTGCGGCAGGTCAGATTCCATCCCCAACCGGCAGATTGCAGCGTGCTGTTTTGCACCGCGGCAGTATCCCAGGCCTCCACCGCATTGTTGCACACCTGAGCACCGCCCGGGTCCGCTCGCGTCACGTTGTCGGTGACGGTGGCGTTCACCAGATACAAGGGGGAGTGCGTACTCACGACAGCGCCTCGATCAGCGGCCTCATTATCAAGAATGCGGGCGCCATACAAAAAGGCATACCGATCGCTGCCAGGGGCCCAGGTATAAATAGCGGATCCCACGTCCGCCTTGTTCCCGACAAAACTGCAGTCGATGGTGTCCAGGATGGCGTTCTCCACGCTCAAGGCACCGCCCTGACTCGAAAAGGTGGGATCCACCAACTTGCCACGGGCCTCATTCAACTGAAAAGACACGTTGCGCATGAGGAGCTGGCTGCCATTGAACAGGATCCCCCCGCCCTGTGCATCCTCAGCGGCGGTAGCGAGCACAAGACCGTTCTTGATCACGAGGTTGTACAGCTCCAGGTCAACGGCCCCCTGGACCTCGAGCACCCGATCGATCCCATCGGCATCGATCTCTACCGACCCGGGACCCGTCCCTTGAATGACGATCTGATGGTGATAAGCACTTGAAGATGATTCTCCAACGAGATCCAGGTCGCCCCAGAAGGCATCCTGCGAAACGGGCGTGGTCAAAGAGAGGGTATAGGTGCCCTCGGGCACATTCACCACGGCACGATCGCCCATGTAGGCCGCAAAATTGGCCTCAAAGAGGGCGGCCCGCAGGGTGCAGGGGCCTCCTTCCAGCTGGTCTGCTAAACACATGCCATCGGGTGTGGTGTCAGCGCCGTCGAGCTCACTGTTCACAGTGTACGTCACGGTCTCTGCGGCCCGCGCTTGCGGCGGCATGGTCCCAACCAGGGGCAGCACGATGATCCAACACAACAGGAGCGTCCCCAGAACGCGACTGTGTAAGGATCGTTGTCTCATCCTGTACTCCTCTCTGGAGGGCTGCCCGGTCCGCGGTATTCTGCAGGACCGCACCCGGTCGATGCCCAGCGGCGCCGTACCGCGCCAGCGATCATGATGCTATCTGCGGGCCAGGGCCCGCCTTGCCTCCCGGAGCCCCAGCACCGGTCTATCTGACATTTGGGTTGACGCTCAGCGCACCGTCCAGGGCAGGTACCCAAAGGTCGTGATCCCTTCGATGGCCCCCGCATCGCAGGCGCCATCGTCGCGACCGTTGCCCCGCTGGTCCTCGTAGAGCCCGCCCTCCACGGGAAGCCCGTCGGGGCCGATGTACATCAGTGCTTCACAGGGGTAGGGGCTCCGGTCCAGGACCGGAGAAGTGCCATAGGGCATCCAATAATAACCAAAGCGCTGTGCCAGCTGCCAGTCGCCGCTGCTGATCACGCGATCCCCCTCTGCGGGCTGCTCCCAGCAACTGTAATCATCGGCAATGTTGCCCCCCTCAGACAGCAGCCTGCCGTTATTCACCACAGCACAGTTCGGTGAGCCGGAAGCCGAGTTCTTGCGAAACAGGCTGCTGCGCACCCAACACTCGGCTCCGTTACACAACAGGTTGCCTTGTCCGCCCTCGTTTTCCAGGGTGCTGTTTTGTATCCAGGTGGTCCTAAAGGCGGAGACACCCAGGGGAAAGGTGATGCCAGTGTCGGGATGGGGCCGGGCGGTATTGCCGGTTACAGTAGAATTGACCAGATACATGGGCGTCTCGCTGCGAATGACGTCGCGGGCGGGCCCGCTTTCATTGCCGTGGAACGTGGCGCCGTAAATGCTGAGAAAAGCGTATCCTTCATTGCGCAAGATCGCGGAACCAAGGTCTGCCTTGTTATCGAGGTAATCACCCCCAAAGATCCTTACCATCCCTTCGCCTTGCGCGTTGTTGCGGACGGCCAGTGCGCCGCCGAGCCCATACTGGAACTGACTGCCGGCAGCCTGTCCCCGCGCCTCGTTACCGATAAAGGAGACCTCGCTCAGGAGCAGTTCCCTGCCCTGGAAATAGATACCTCCTCCCCATCCATAGTCACTGGTCGTCGAGCGGGTGAGCCCATTTTTGAACACCACACGATAGATCTCTACCTTGTAGCGTATGCCGATCTCCAGCACGCGATCGATACCCTGGGCATTGATCACGGCGGGCCCCGGACCGAGCCCGTAGACGACGAGCCGCGCGTCGACTTCTTCGGGAGGCGGGTAGACGACATCCAGGTCTCCATAGTCCCAGTCATCATCATCATCCGGATGCGCGGGCTCTGTCACGGTCAGCTTGTACTCGCCGGGCGGCAGCTCGATGGTTACGCTTGTGCCAGCCCAGATATGGAACTGTGCCTCGGTGAGGGCCGCACGCAGCGAGCAGGGACCATCCGTGATGTCGCCGACGGAGCAGACACCGTTTACGGCGTAATCCTGCCCATCGTTAAAGGTGTTGACCCTGATGGTCTCGGGTGAGCCCGCGGCGGTCGCTCGCTGGGGAGCATTGCCAACCAGAGCGACCATGATGACCAGAGAGAGGAGGAAGAAAAACACGGTACGGGGTACTGAATACCTTTTCATCGGGACTCTCCTCCTGATGGAAGGGGTATCGGCACGGACTGTCTCGCTTGATCACAGTATACATGATGCGTTTTCCCAAGCGCAACAAAAACAAGGGCAAATTGTGACGAAATTCCGAACCTGTACGAAAATTCGCCGCACCGGCTGCGGACAGGTTGGCTCACCGGAGACAAACAACAGGCAGGCAAGGGCTCTCGCCCCTGCCTGCCTGCTCACCATGTGCCCCGGACTGCCAACCCGCTCAGTGCCCTGCGGGAGGCGACGCACTGCCTCACGTCACTCACACCCGGGCGATGACATGCCTCGAGCGGGCCGCCGCGTGCCGCCCGTTCAGGCCTCCGGCGTGAGGTATCGGCGCACCATGTCCAGCCCGGAGTAGATCAGGGACCAGCGGCCCCAGGCGCCGGCGCGGGTGCGACGCGGTTCCTCGCGCACCAGACCCGCCGGGGTGGCCAGCGCCAGGAAGACTTCCTGGCCCTCTTCGGCAGGATTCGCCGGCCCTACCAGCGCCAGGCCCAGGTCGGCCCCCAGGCGCTCGCGCACCGCCGCAGCGGCGGCATCGGCCCAGCCCTGCGTGAGGGCCGTCTGCCCCTCGAGGCGGACGCCAGTGGCCCGCTGCACCCCGGCGAGATCGGTAACCACCATCCCTCCGGCAAAGGTGCCGGGCCAGGCGGAGGCGCTGTCGGCCAGGGCCAGGGCCAGCTCGCCCTGGGTGGTGAGCTCCAGGATGGCCAGACTCTGACCCGCCTCGGCCAGCTTGCGCAGGATCACGCCCGAAACCGTCTCCTGATCGATCCCAAACACGCGAAAGCCCAGGCGCTCACGGATGGTCGCTTCCACGGGGGCGATGAGGCTCTCCGCCTCGGCCTCCGAGTCCGCCTTGGCGGTGATGACCACGTCGGTTTGCCCGGGGTGCGCACGGGTGCCCACGGTGGGGTTGGAGAGCAACATCAGTTCGGGGATCAGCGCATCCACGGCGCTCTCGCCGATGCCGCAGGTGCGCACCACGCGGCTCTTGATGACCTCGTGCAGGCCAAAGCGCCGCGCCAGCAGGGGCAGCACCTCGTTCTCCATCAGGTAACGCATCTCGTGCGGCACGCCGGGCAGGCTGATCATGAGCTTGCCCTGCTCCTCAACGGCAAAACAGGGCGCCGTGCCCACCGGGTTGTGGATGATCTCGGCACCCTCTGGCAGGCGCGCCTGGCGGTCGTTGTTGCTGGTCATCGCGTGGCGGCGCCGCCCGAACATGGCGCGGATCTCTTCCAGCAGCTCCTCGTTGAGATAGAGCTCACGACCGGTGGCGGCCGCCACACCCTCGCGCGTGAGGTCGTCGGCGGTGGGACCGAGCCCGCCGGTGGTGATCACCACGTCGGCGCGATCCAGCGCCCGCCGGAGCACATCGGTGAGGCGGTGCAAGTTGTCGCCCACCGTGGTGGTGTAAAAGAGGTTGAGGCCGATGGTCGTCAGTTGCTGGGCGATCCAGGCGGAATTGGTGTCGACGATCTCTCCCAGCAGCAACTCTGTCCCGATGGTTACAATCTCTGCCTGCACTGATCCATCTCCTGGGTATCCGATTTGCGAAACCACACACCAACCAGCAGCGCGCTAGAGCAGCTCCTGCGGACCCTCTGCACGCAGCTGTTCCACAATCCTGGCCACATCCTGCGCGCGATCGCGGGCCAACACCAGCAGGGCGTCGCCGGTATCCACGATCACGAGATCCTGCACGCCCACGGTGGCCACCATGCGGCCCGCAGTGGCGTGCACCAGGGTATTACGCGAATCCACGTTGAGCTGCGGCCCGCCGCCGATGCGGACGTTGCCCATGTCGTCCTTGGCGCTCACCTCATAAATGGCCGCCCAGCTGCCCACGTCGCTCCAGCCCATATCGGCGGGCACTACGGCCACCCGTTCCGCATGCTCCATGATGCCCACGTCGATGCTCACCGGCCGGATCTGCGACCACACGGCCTGCGCCTGGAGCTCGAGCGGGCTCTGGGCCGCGCCCACCTGTTGCAGTTGGGCGTACAGAGCGGGCAGCTGTCGGGCGAACTCGCGCAGGATGGCCTCCAGCGTCCAGGCGAAATAGCCCGTATTCCAGTAGTACTCGCCGCTCTGGACAAAGGCGCTGGCCAATTCGTGCCCGGGCTTTTCCGTAAAGCGTGCCACCTCATAGATCTCGCATCCGTGGGAAGGCTCCAGCGCTGCGCCACGCTGCACATAGCCGAAACCGGTCTCTGCATAGGAGGGCACAATTCCCACGGTCACCAGGGTGTCTCGCCTGGCGGCCAGCGCCGCCGCCCATACAGCACGGCGAAAGGCCCGCTCGTCGAGCACCACGTGATCGGCATGCACCGAGACCATCACGGCTTTGGTGCCGACACGATTGGCAAGGCGTACGGCGGCCAGCCCCAGGGCCGGACCCGTGTGGCGCGGTGAGGGCTCCACAAAGATGTTGGCCTGCGGCAGCTGGGGCAGCTGCTCCGCCACCAGATCCGCCTGGTCAGGACCGGTCAGCACAAAGATGTGGTCGGCGGGCACCAGCGGGGCCACACGGGAATAGGTGGCTTGCAGAAGCGAGCGATCGCCCAGCAGGGGCAAGAGTTGCTTGGGCGCCGTGCGCCGCGAAAGAGGCCACAAGCGCGTGCCACTGCCCCCTGCCAGAATGGTGATAAAGACATCGGCGCCAGCGTCACAACTCACCAGACCTACCTCCCCTGAATTCAGCCATTGGCCACATAGGTCATCCCATCCACCGCACGCACCATACCCTTGAGTTCGAGCATCAAGAGCGTACTCATCACGTCACCGGAACCCATGCCGGTGCTGCGCGCCAACTCGTCCACGTGGACCGCATCCGAGCCGATGGCCTGGAGCAGCAGCGCCTCGTTGGCGTTCCCGGGGACCTGCTCCGCCACGGTGCGTTGCTCGACGATCATGGACAGGTTCAACTCGCTGAGAATGTCCTCTACGCCCGTGACCAGCTTGGCCTCCCCGCGCTGAATGGCCTCGTTGGTACCCAGGCTGGTTCGTGCCAGGACGTTGCCGGGAACGGCATAGGTTTCGCGCCCCTGGTCCAGGGCATAGCGCAGCGTGATCAGGGCCCCGCTCTGCCGATCGGCCTCCACAACCACCGTGCCCAAGGTGAGCCCGCTGATAATGCGGTTGCGGGCGGGAAAGTTGTGCGCTTCGGGCCTGGTACCCAGAGGATAGTCCGAGAGGAGCGCGCCTTCACCCTGAATCCGCTCCGCCAGGCTGCGGTGCCGAGCAGGGTAAATGGTGTCCAGGCCATTACCCAATACGGCCAGCGTCCGGCCCCCGGCATCGAGCGCCGCGCGATGGGCGATGCCATCGATGCCCAGCGCCAGGCCGCTCACCACTGTCACGCCGTTGGCAGCCAAACCCACGGCCAGTTGCTCTGTGACCGCCTTGCCATAGCTGGAAGGGCTGCGCGTGCCCACCACAGCCACAGCCAGCTCGTCCACGGGTTCCAGCTCTCCCAGGAGGTAGAGCACCGCGGGCGCCTGGTCGATCTCACGCAGCAGACGCGGGTATTCGGGCGACTGCCAGGTGAGCACCCGTACTCCCAGCCGCTCCACACGAGCCCACTCTGCATCCAGATCCAGCGCGCCACGCAGAGAAAGCAACTGCTCTATGACGCTGGGGGAGAGACCGGCGGCACGCAAAGAGGCGGCACTGGCAAACCAGGCCGCCTCAGCATCGCCAAAAGACTCTACCAGACCCTTGAGCCGCGCCGGACCGATGCCCGGCACCCGTTGAAACCCGATCCAGTACCTGGCCAAGTTGGCTTCCATCGCCAACCCATTCAGTCGGTCAAGCCGGCTGGAACGCGCACCGTCATCGAGCCCGCCTCAAGATCTACCCGCAGGACGACACCCTTGAGGGCCGGCAGGAGCAGCTCCCCTACGGGCCCACGAATGACATAGACGTCGTTGGCCCCGGTTTCGAGCACCTCGGTGACCGTCCCCAACAGGCTGCCCGCCTCGTCCTGCACGCGCAGGCCCTCGATCTGATACTGAAAGTATTCGTCCGAGTCGAGCGGGAGTGCATTCTGCAGGTCCACGCACACCAGCGCATTGCGCAGCGTCTCGGCGGCGTTTCTATCGGACACACCTTCCAACGAGAGCAGCAGCATCTCCTTGTGTACCAGCACCCGAAGGAGACGATAACGCCGGTGCTCAGGCCCTACAAAGACGTGCTTGAGCGCGAAAAACCGATCGGGATCATCGCTCTCCACGCGGACCTTGACCTGCCCCCGCAATCCGTGCGGCGCCACAATCTGCCCAATCACCAGATACTGGTGGTCAGACGGGTGCACGGGGCTCATACGATGTCCAATACCACCCGGCGCCGGCCCTCGATGGTTCCGGCCGCCGTAAGCAAGGCACGCATGGTGTTAGCCACCCGCCCCTGCCGGCCAATGACCCAGCCCTTGTCCTCTTGCGCTACGTACAGCTTCAGGATGGTGGCCTGCTGGCCACGGACCTGCTGCACGCGCACCTCGTCGGGGTTGTCCACCAACTCGCGCGCCATGTATTCCACCAACTCACGCATGCCAGTACCTCCTCCTTTCAGTCGAGGCGGTTAGGCCTGCGCCGTTTCCGCGCCCAAGACCTCTTCCAGGGTGGTCTCACCGCGCCGTATCGCCATGACCGAGGTCTGCTCCAACAGGCGAGCGACGGCCTCGCTCGGTTGCGCACCGCGCTCGAGCCAGTAAAGTACGCGCTCCCGATCGATCACCACGGTCTCGGGATCGGTGCGGGGATTATAGTTCCCCACGATCTCGATAAAGCGGCCGTTGCGAGGGCTGCGCTGATCGGATACGACGACGCGATAGCTCGGCTGACGAATGCTACCAACCCGGGCCAGACGAATTCTTACCATGCTCTCTTCCTTCTTGCAGTCTCGAACCAATCTATGATCTGTAGAGCGCTCAGCGAAAACGCGGCAAAATGCCCCGCAGTCCCCGTCCGCTCTGCAGTTGCTTCATCATCTGTTGCATCTGATCAAACTGACGCAACAGGTTGTTGACCTCTTGCACCGTGGTGCCACTGCCCCGCGCGATGCGCCGCTTGCGACTGGCATTGATGACCTTGGGAGTCCGCCGCTCCTCTCGAGTCATGGAGCCGATGATCGCCTCGGTCACCTTGACGCCACGCTCGGTGGCGTCGCTGGGCAACTGGCGCGACACCTGGGCCATGCCCGGCACCATCTCCAGCAGGTCACTCAGGGGCCCCATCTTTTTGATGGCGCTGAGCTGCTCGATAAAGTCCTCCAGGGTAAAGCTGGCGGTGCGCATTTTGCGCTCGAGCTCGGCGGCGCGCTGCTCATCAAATGACGACTCGGCTCGCTCAATGAGCGAGAGCACATCGCCCATGCCAAGAATGCGCGAAGCCATCCTGTCTGGGTAAAAGGGCTCCA
Source organism: Chloroflexota bacterium (assembly GCA_012728955.1). Taxonomy (GTDB): domain Bacteria; phylum Chloroflexota; class Anaerolineae; order UBA1429; family UBA1429; genus JAAYED01. The sequence continues at coordinate 3,749 of JAAYED010000264.1, read as the reverse complement.
GATCCGATGGCTTTTCACCGCTGCCCATGAACTTGATCGGGACGCCGGTCACTGCACGAGCCGAAAGGGCGGCACCACCGCGGGCATCGCCATCGACCTTGGTGAGCAGCAGGCCCGTGACACCGATACGTTTGTTAAACTGGTCCGCCACCGAGACAGCTTCCTGCCCCGTCATGGCGTCCACCACCAGCAGCACCTCGCGCGGCGACACCTGGGCCTTGACTGCCTCTAGCTCGGCCATCATCGGCTCGTCAATTTGCAGCCGCCCGGCGGTATCCAGGATCACAGCGGTGTAGCCTTCGCGCGTCGCGCGATCCACCGCGTTGCGGCAGATCGTCGGCGGCGGGACCTTATCCCCCTCGGAATGTACGGGCACCTGTATCGTTCGACCCAGCGTCTCCAGCTGAGCGATGGCCGCCGGCCGATACACGTCCGCAGCAACCAGCAAGGGACGATAGCCCTGCTTTTGCAGATGCACGGCCAACTTGGCCGCCATGGTGGTCTTGCCAGAGCCCTGCAGGCCGATCAACATCAGCACTGCGGGTGGCCTGCCACCGAGATCGAGCCTGGCCGGCTCGCCGAGCAGCGCGACCAGCTCCTCATTGACGATCTTGATCACCATCTGGGCAGGGGTCAGCGATCGTACAACACCCTCGCCAATGGCGCGCTCGGCGATGCGCTCGGTAAAGTCCTTGACGACGCGAAAGCTGACGTCGGCTTCCAGCAAAGCCATGCGCACATCGCGCAGACCCGCCTTGACGTCAGCCTCTGACAAGCGCCCCTTGCCGGACAGCTTGCGGAAACTCTCTTGAATACGCTCTGACAAGGACTCGAACATTACCACTGCCTGTACGTGTAGGCCAATTGCATCACGCTATTCTATCGTGCGCAAGCCAGCACGTCAAACCGATGCCAAAGGCTGGCTCAGATCCTCTGTCTGCCTGTCCGCTCAGGGTGTCACCGGGTCCACCGGCGTCTGATCGGCGTCAGGCTCACCATCCGTGGCGAGCACACGGGCCAGGCGTGGCGCCGTGGTGTGCACCGTAATGCCCTGATGCACGCGCATATCCTGACCATTGGGCCGCGAGAGCGCCGCGACAACGCGCCAGGTCACGGAACCATCATCGGTGAGCAAAGTGGGGCGCCACTGCTGGGGTACATCGAAACTAAAGTCATAGAGCCGCTTTTCCCCCAGGGTGTAGCGCACCTCCTCGGCGAGATCGGCTTCATCCTCCAACCAGACATAGGTACTGCCGTGCCCGCCGGGCTGGCTCTCACCCCGGTAGCGACCTGTCTCAGCGTTCCAACCATTGATATAGACGATCGTATCGCCCCCGCGGGGATGATTCTCCACCCGCAGGAGCATCGCCCGCAGCTCCGTAGCGACAAAGTCCTCAGCGGGGCTCACTATCACCCTGCCGCGCACCGTCTCGCCCTCGGCAAAAGTGGTGTGCTGCAGCGTGAGCGCCAGTTCGCCCGCCATGGAACTGGTGCTGACCCGCTCAGAGCGCTGCCCCGCCCCGGCAGGGACGGTCGAGCGAACCAGAAGCTCCTCCTGCGCCTGCGCCAACACCTGACTGCTCCCGTCCACCCTGGCAGAGAGCGTCCACCTCGCGGAACAACCATAACCGTGATGCGTGGGAACGGGGTCGTCTGGCAGCACCAGCCGGAAGGGGTAGCGCAGAGGGGCACCACGCCGCAACAGGCCAGAGGGGACTATGGGCAGCTCCTGGACGTGCAGCGTCTTGGTGTCTCGAGCCAGTTCTGCAGCAACATCCCCCTCGGCGGCAGTGCCCTCATAGACATATACGGCGCGGCAGGCCAGAAACACGCTGCCACCGGTGAGCCGCGTATTGCGGTTGGCGCTGATGGTGAGATAACCGTTGATCGGATCACCACCCGAGTAGCCTTCTCCATGGTCAACCAGATCGATGTCCACCGCCGTCTCGCCGTTGCGAGAGGGCAGCAGGCTGCCGCAAACAGCGCCCAATACGACGCCCAGCAGCAGACCGGAAGCAGCGCCCACCAGCGCACCGAGGAATCCACGGTTGACGGCGCCCCCTATCAGGCCCAGGAGCAGGAACAAGGCCCCGCCCAAAACACCGCCCAGCACAACATTTTCGTCCGCCATTTGCAGCAGCGGCGCCACTGCCGGCTGGGCCTCGGCCTTGTCCAGCAGCATGTCGAGCCAGGCGCGCACCTTGGTCATCATGGCTTCCTCCTTTACCGCCACGCTTTGTTCCCGCGGTTCGTTTTGTGGAGTACTCAGGTTCAACCTGTCTTATCTTGATCATTATAGCAGTACAAGCAAGCAAGTAAAGGCACTCCGCTGACCGCCCGGGGGGGGGGAGAGACGCGCCAGGCTGGGCAGCAACGGCCGGCGTGGCTGGCTGAGCCGGTTCCCCTTCTATTGACGTCGCCCCGAGCTGCGGCTATGCTCGAAAAGCGTTGTCTCGTGTCGCGCGCCTGCACCGCGACCATTCTCACTTTCAGGAAGGAGTGCCCCATGAAGCATGAGACTCTCAAACAGAGGGTCTGCGAGGCGATCGATGCCAGCCGCGAGTCGATCCTCGAAACGGCGGAGGATATCCGGCTGCATCCCGAGCTGGGCTACAAGGAACACCGCACGGCAGCGATCGTCAGCGAGCACCTGACCGGTCTGCGCATCCCCCATCAGACGGGGCTGGCCATCACTGGGGTCAAGGGGATGCTGCAGGGGCGCAAGCCCGGGCCCACTGTGGCCTACATGGGCGAGCTCGATTCCATTATCGTGGCCGATCACCCCAATGCCGACCCCAGAACCGGTGCGGCCCATGCCTGTGGCCATAACGCACAGATCGCCAACCTGCTGGCGGTGGCTTCGGGCCTGGTGAACAGTGGCGTCATGGCCGAGTTGGATGGCTCGGTGGCGCTGATGGCGGTGCCTGCCGAAGAGTACGTAGAGGTAGAGTACCGCCTGGGCCTGAAGGAGCGCGGCGAGATCGAGTTCCTGGGCGGCAAGCCGGAGCTGGTGCGCCTGGGGGCCTTTGACGATGTAGATATGGCCATGCTCACCCATCAGGCAAGCCGGGATACGGGCAAGCTCAGCGTGGGGGCCGAGACCAATGGCTGCGTGGTCAAGATGATCACCTACATCGGGAGGGCGGCGCATGCCGGCGGTGCACCCCACCGCGGTATCAACGCGCTCAAGGCGGCGACGCTGGGCCTGACGGCCATCGACATGATTCGCGAGACCTTTCGAGATGATGACCACATCCGGGTGCACCCCATCCTCACCCGTGGGGGAGACCTGGTGAATGTGATCCCCGCCGAGGTGACGATCGAGACCTATGTGCGGGGCGCCAGCGTAGAAGCCATTGTAGAGGCGGCAAAAAAGGTGGATCGCTGCCTCAAGGCGGGTGCGCTGGGGTTGGGGTCTGAGGTGCGCATCCGCACCTTGCCCGGCTACCTGCCGCGTCGGCCCGCCACCGGTCTGGCGGCCCTCTATAAGGAAAACGCGGTGGCGCTGGTAGGTGCGGAGGGATGGTGGGACTCGAGCTTTGGCGCCGGATCCACCGACATGGGGGATATCAGCCACATCATGCCCGCCATCGAGGCACAGGCTGCGGGCTTTGAGGGCACGGGCCACGGGGCAGACTATCTGCCTGCCGACCTGGAGACGGCCTATATCACCCCCGCCAAGGTAGCGGCGATGACAATCATTGACCTCCTGGCGGAGGGTGCCCAGGACGCCAGGCAGGTTCTGGACG
>JAAYED010000263.1 GCA_012728955.1 Chloroflexota bacterium | reverse complement strand
GCCGCTCGGATTGCCCTGCAACCGAGACGCCAATCAGGAATCATGGGGACCATCGCGTCCTGCCACGGCCTCGCGAACGCCAGCGCGAGGCCGTTTTCTATGCAGGGAGGCGGGTGCAGGTGCCATGATAGAGGCACGCAGTGTCGAATACGCGTATCAGGAAGGAGACCGCGTCGTGACGGCCCTCCGCGGGGTCGATCTGCAGATCCCGCGGGGCACCTATCTGGCGCTGGTGGGCCAGAACGGTTCCGGCAAGTCGACCCTGGCCCGATGTCTGAGTGGGCTCCTCGTCCCTACCGCAGGAGAAGTGATCGTCAACGGCCGCTCCAGTCTCGATCCCGGCGCCATCCTGGACCTGCGTGCCATGGTGGGCATGGTGTTTCAGGATCCGGAGAACCAGTTTGTCACCAGCTCAGTGGAGGATGAGGTTGCCTTTGGCGCCGAGAACCTCGGTGTGCCCCCGGGAGAGATCCGGGAGCGCGTTGTGCGCTCCCTCGCCATGGTGGGCCTGGCCGGTGCCGAGGCTCGCGACCCCCACATGCTCTCTGCCGGCGACAAGGTGCGCCTCGCCATCGCAGCCACGCTGTCGATGGAACCCGACTGTATCCTGTTGGACGAGGCGACGGCTCTGCTGGACCCGATCTCTCGGAGGGACTTGCTGGCTCTGGTCATGCGGCTGCACCAGCAGGGTCGTACCACCATTGTGGTAACCCACCACATGGACGAGGTGGTCGAGGCCGATCAGGTTGCCGTGATGGATCGGGGGCGCATCGTGTGGCAGGCGACGCCGTCCGAGCTCTTTGCATCCCCGGAAGGTGTCCAAGCACTGGGGCTGTCTCTGCCCATGAGTGCAGGAGTGGCGCAGGGCTTGCGGCGCCGGGGGCTGGCTCTCGCTGAGCCTGTGGTGACCGATGATGACTTGGTGCGAGAGGTTTCCCAGTGGCGGTGTACGGTATGACCGCCGATGTGATCCGTTTCGAGCATCTCGCCTGGACTTTTGGCTCGGGCACGCTGGATGCGCAACTCGCTCTGCAGGACGCTTCGCTCTGTGTGCGGCAGGGCGAGGTGTCTGCCCTGATCGGCCCCAGCGGAGCGGGGAAATCCACCCTGGTGGCCTTTGCCAATGGGCTGCACCGGCCCCGCCGCACGGGGCAGGCACTGGTGCTGGGCTGCGACACTGGCGATCCCGCCGCCGACCTGGGCGCGCTGCGTGCCCGCGTGGGCCTCGTTCTGCAATATCCGCAACTGCAACTGTTCGAACGTTTCGTGGGTGACGACGTCGCCTATGGTCCCCGTCAGCTGGGCTTGTCGCGCCCTGAACTCAGGTCACGCGTGTTGAACGCCATGTCCCTGGTGGGGCTGGGGGAAGAGTATGTGGACCGGCGCACCTTTTCGCTGAGCGGTGGCGAAATGCGACGAGTCGCGCTGGCCGGAGTGCTGGCCATGCAACCAGAGGTACTGGTACTGGATGAGGCCACGGCCGGGCTGGACCCCGCCGGGCGTCAGAAAATCCACGAGCTGATCCGAACGCTCCGCGCCAACGGTACAACCATCCTGATGGTCTCCAATGATCTCGATCAGGTGGCAGAGCTGGCTGACAGCGTCACCATTCTCTCACAGGGCCGGACCGTTGCCAGTGGTCCCGTGCGCACCGTCCTGGCAGACCGGGAGATGCTGCTGGCGGCCGGCCTGGCACCCACCCACGCTGCGGCGGTTGCTGAGGAAATTAGTGCCCACGGTGTGAGCCTTCCGGGCGACGTGCTGACGGCGAGCGATCTGGAGGAGGCGCTGTGGCAGAAGCTGCGTCGCTGAGGTCTGTTCGGCTGGGACGCTATTGGCGCACCGATTCCATCCTTCACTTGATGGATCCTCGCAGCAAGTTGGTGGCCGGTGGGTTGATCACGGCTGCCACCGTGGTCGCCTCGTCACCCTGGCTGGTGCTGATGCTTTTCGCGGGCATAGTTTCGCTTTACATGGTGGCCCGTCTGCCCAGGGCAGCGATCCTTGCCGCTTTGCGCCCGGTGTTGCCCTTGTTGCTCGTGCTCGGGCTCTTTCAGGTCGTTCTGGGTGGCGAGCCAGCAGGACTGGGTGGAGCCGGAATTCCGCTGCTCTCGTGGGGGCCCATACATGTTTCGCTGGCCAGGCTCATCGGAGCCGGGCTGTCTGTTGCCCGCCTGGTCTCGTTGGTGCTATTGGCAGCCCTGCTGCTGGCCACCACCACTATAAGTGCCCTGGTCACAGGGCTTGAAATGCTGCTTCGCCCTTTGAACCGCCTCGGGCTGCCCGGTCACCAGCTGGCTATGGTTGGTTCCATCGCCCTGCGCTTTATGCCCATCCTGGCAGAGGGGCTGGAGGCAGTGCAGCGGGCACAGCTTGCGCGAACCCTGGGGGCAGACAGACTCTCGCGCTGGCAGGTGGCCCGCAACGCCCGTCGCACAGCGGCACTGATCGTGCCCCTCTTTGCGGACGCGTTTCGACGTGTGGACGATCTGACCACGGCGATGCTGGCACGCTGTTATCGCGGAGGCAGGGGAAGAACCTACTACCGACACGCTCGCATGGGCGGCACCGATTGGGTGGCCCTGGGGCTGGCGGCCGCGGTGCTGGCCTTTGCTCTGGCATTCTAGTTTTCAGAGAAGGAGGGTGTTTATGGACGCTCAGGAACGTGGAATCCGTCGGGTTGTGACCGCTGGCCTCCTGCTGGCTGTGACGCTCTTGTTGGCCCTGACGCCCGTTGGCTTTATCCCCGTGCCCACGCCGGCAGGTTCCGCAACGATTGCCCATATCCCCTCCATCATCGGGGGGATCCTTGAAGGGCCCCTGGTCGGTTTGATCGTGTCCCTGGGTTTTGGCTTTGCGGCCTTCTTGAGCCCACTGGTACCGGTCAAGGATCCCCTGGTCATTATCGTGCCTCGTCTGGCGATTGGCGTGGTGGCAGCGCTGGTGTACCTGGGGCTGCGCAAGGCAAACAAGGCCGCCCTGCTGGCGATTCTATTCGTGCTGCTGGCGGCGGTTCTCTGGGCAGCAAAAGTAGTCAGCGAGGTGTACCTCTGGCTGGGCATCGCCATCGCAGTGCTGGCGGTGGGAGGGGTACTGGCAGGGGGGCTCTGGCTTTTCCGCGGAGACACGCAGGTGGTGGGGCTCGCCGCTGCTGGCGTTGCCGGCTCGCTCACCAACACGGTGCTCGTGCTCGCCGCCGCAGTGTGGCGTCAGGTGGCGGGCGTAACGGCCCCCGTGGCGGTGAGCATCGGGTTGATGCAGGGCATTCCAGAGGCCGTGATCTCGGCCATCATCGTCGTGGCCGTGGTCGCGTCAGTGCGCCAGGTGGGTCGCCGTCGCGGCTCGCGGCTGTAGAGGGAGCCGCTGATACAGGGAGGTCACCATGCTGCTTTGTGTGGATATCGGCAACACCAACATCGTTATCGGGCTCTATCGCGGGGAGCACCTTGTGGCGCATTGGCGTATCTCGACGGTGCACGAGCGGACCGCCGACGAATATGCCATCATCGTGCTCAACCTCTTTCAGCACGGCGGCTTTGGCATGGATGAGGTGAGTGACTGCATCATCGCAAGTGTGGTCCCGCCGCTCACGGAGCGCTTCCAGGAGCTCGTGGTGAACTATTTGGAGAAGGATCCGCTGGTGGTTGGCACTGGCACGCGCACCGGGGTGGCCATCCGCTACGATCGGCCCCAGGAAGTGGGTGCGGACCGCATCATCAATGTGGCGGCTGCCTTTCGTGAGTATGGTGGACCTGCCTGCATCGTAGACTTTGGCACCGGCACCACCTTTGATGCCCTGTCGGCCACCGGCGAGTATCTCGGCGGCGCCATCGCCCCGGGCATCCGTATCGCGGCGGAGGCGCTTTTTCAGCGCACGGCCAAGTTGCCCAGGATCGACCTGCAGCGTCCGCCCAAGGCCATTGGAACCAACACTGTGGATGCCATGCGTTCAGGCATCCTTTTTGGATACGTTGGCTTGGTGGAGGGTTTGGTGGCGCGCTTCCGCGCCGAGCTGGGCCCCCACATGCACGTCATCGCCACCGGAGGCCTGGGGGAAGTGATCGCTCGAGAGACGTCGGTCATCGAACACGTCGACCCCTGGCTCACGCTGCGGGGTTTGAGGCTGGTTTACGACCTGAACCGAGGTGCAGGATGATTCTACAGGGCAAGCATATTGTATTAGGGGTCACGGGCGGCATTGCCGTGTACAAGGCCGCGGATATCTGCAGCAAGTTGGTCCAGGCTGGCGCCTCGGTGGACGTCATCATGACTGAGGCGGCCCTGGCGTTCATGACGCCCCTGACCTTTCAGACGCTCACGCGGCGACCTGTCTCCAACGATCTGTTCAAGTTGCTGGACAGTACGGACATGGCGCACATCTCGCTCGCAAAAAAGGCGGATCTGATCGTGATTGCCCCGGCAACGGCCAATACCATTGCCAAGCTGGCGCAGGGGCTCGCCGACAACCTGCTGACCACCACGGTTTTGGCCAGTGTGGCGCCGCTGGTTCTCGCTCCGGCGATGGATGCCGACATGTGGGCACATCCCGCCACGCAGGCGAATGTGGCCACGCTGGCGGCGCGGGGGGCTGTGATCATCGAACCGGACCAAGGGCGGCTCGCTTCGGGGCGCATGGGGCGGGGGCGCCTGCCCTCCACCGAGGTGGTGCTTGGCGCTGTCAGGCAAACTTTGGGGCGGCAGGGTCCTTTGGCTGGGCGCCGTATTCTGGTGACGGCCGGCGGGACGCAGGAGCCTCTGGATCCGGTGCGCCATCTGACCAACCGCTCCTCTGGCAGGATGGGCTATGCGCTGGCCGAGGCGGCTCGCGATGCCGGGGCAACGGTGACTCTCATCAGTGCACCAACAGGTCTGCCCCGTATTCCGGGAATAGAGCACGTGGCGGTCCGCACTGCTGGGGAAATGGCGCGGGCGGTACTGGCTCGCACGGGACAAATCGACATTCTGATGATGGCCGCGGCAGTGGCGGACTATCGCCCTGCGGTTACTGCCATGGACAAGATCAAGAAAGCGGATGAGGAGCTGTTCCTGGAATTGGAGCGTACGGAGGACATCCTGCGGTCGGTGGCGAGCCTGCCAGAGGGGCAGCGTCCCCGCATGGTAGTGGGCTTTGCAGCAGAGACCAGCAACCTTCTCGCCAACGCCTCGGAAAAGTTGTCGGCCAAGCGTCTGGACCTCCTGGTGGCCAACGATGTTTCCGCCGCGGACGCCGGCTTTGACGTGGCGACCAATCGGGTGGTGTTGCTGTCGCAGGGGGCGGAGCCAGAGGCCTTGCCTCTCATGTCCAAATTCCAGGTTGCGGAGCAGATCTGGCTGCGTGTTCAGCGCATGTGGAGCGAGCGCTATGGCTAGGTATCCAGGCAGCCTGACCGATGTAACCGGCATCCGTGTGGGGCATGCCCAGGATGAGCACAGCCTCACGGGTTGTAGCGCCATACTCTGTCCAGCAGAAGGTGCTGTAGCGGGAGGCGTGGTGCGTGGTTATGCGCCGGGCACCCGTGAGACCGCCCTTCTGCAGCCGGGGATGCTGGTGGGGCGTGTGCACGCCATACTGTTGACTGGTGGCAGCGCCTTTGGCCTGGCCGCCGCCGATGGTGTGATGCGCTATCTGGAGGAACATGGTGTCGGCTACGACACAGGAGTGGCGAGGGTGCCCATTGTGCCCGCCGCGGTGTTGTTCGACCTCAACGTGGGCGATGCTCTCGTGCGGCCCACTGCCGCCATGGGGTATGAGGCGGCGCAGGCCGCCTCCGCGCACGCGGTACTGCAGGGCAACGTGGGGGCCGGCACCGGGGCCACGGTGGGCAAGTTTGCCGGTCCGCACTGGGCCATGAAGGGCGGACTGGGCATGGCGAGCCTGCAGCAGGAGGGGGTGGTTGTGGCCGCTCTGATTGCGGTGAATGCCCTGGGAAATATCTCGGACCCGGAGACGGGACAGGTACTCGCGGGCGCACGTGGGCCGGATGGTGCTGGCTGGGCCCGGGTGCTCGCCTCTGTGGACGGCGGGCCAAAGGCTTCGCCAGGGAACACGGTGATCGGCGTGCTGGCCACCAATGCCTCGCTCGATGGTCCGGCGGCAACGCGCCTGGCGCATGCCGGTCATGACGGACTGGCTCGAGCCATTCAGCCTGCGCACACCCTTTACGATGGAGACACGCTCTTTGCGCTCTCGGTAGGGTCAGCCACGGCAAACCCCGTAATGATCGATGCCTTGGCCACGGCAGCGGTGGAGCGTGCGGTGGCCAATGCTGTGCTGGAGGCTCAAGCCGTAGCCGGATTCCCGGCGGCCCGTGACTATCAGCATAATGACGGATAGCAGCGGGCGCCAGTTGACCCAAGCCTGCTTTGACGCTATACTGATGGTTAATGATCGTCCCAGGGATGGTGGCGTGAACGACTGGTGTTCTAGTGCAAGAGAACAACCCGGCAATGAACCCTCGTCGACAGGCGGGGGCCTTCAGCGCCGGGTCTTTTTTTGTACACGATCATCTCAATGTAAGGAGGTACATCAGGTAACCGTTGCCGCGAGATTTGCTTGAGCGAGCGCAGCGCGGGCGCCCGCCCAGTAATATGACGAGGGAGTCCAAGTGGCATTGCTGGAAAACGATTTTCAGACCGAGGCTGAAGACCAAGTCGAAGCTGTCGACGTGGACGAGGATCTGGACGAAGAGCTCGAGATGGAAGTGGTCGAGCTGGAGGACGATGGAGAAGAGCCAGAGCCCGTTCGGGACCTGTTGGAAGAGCAGCTGTTGCGCAAGCGCACCCGTGTCGACATCGAGAATATCCCTGCAGATGACACGGTGAGTCTGTATCTCAAGCAGATGGGGCAGGTGGCGCTGCTGACTGCTGAGGAAGAGGTTCTACTGGCCAAGCGCATCGAAGCCGGTGTGGCTGCCTGCAAAAAACTCCAGTCCAATCGGCTGAACCCGGCGCAACGGGAGGACCTGGAGGAGACCGTGCGACTGGGTGAGCAGGCACGCACGCGCCTGGTGGAGGCCAACACACGTCTGGTGGTGAGTGTCGCCAAGCGATACCTCGGTCAAGGCGTCCCGATGCTGGATCTGGTGCAGGAAGGCAACATCGGCCTGATGAAGGCGGTGGAAAAGTTTGACTATCACCGCGGCTACAAGTTCAGCACCTATGCGACCTGGTGGATTCGGCAGGGCATCACCCGTGCGCTGGCGCAGCAGAGCCGCTTGATAAGGCTGCCGGTGCACGCGGGCGACCAGATTCGGCGCATCTACCGCATTATCGAGCAGATTGAGCAGGAAGAGGGGCGCCGACCGGTTCCGGAAGAGATCGCCGAGCAGACAGGGCTCAGTGTGACCAAGATCGAGCGCCTGATGCGCATTTCCCGTTATCCGGTGTCCCTTGAAAGACCCGTGGGCGATGACGGCGACACCGAGTTCGGCGACTTTATTGAGGACGATAACGCTCCGGCGCCCGCGGATGTCACCCATCGCCAGTTGCTGCGCGAAGCGCTGGAAGAGGTGATGACGGCGCTCAGTCCCCGCGAAATCCGCATCCTGGAGCTGCGCTTTGGCTTGCGAGACGGCAAGGCGCACACGCTCGAGGAGGTGGGGGCCAAGTTTGACCTCACGCGGGAGCGCATCCGTCAGATCGAGCACCAGGCACTGGCTCGGTTGCGGCACCCTTACCGCTGCGCCCAGCTGCGCGATTATCTGCGCTAAACGAACCGGAGGGGCCGCATCCATTGTGGATGCGGCCCTTTTTTCATGCCAGGCCTATGCGCTCTTGCCCGTGACGAGTGCAACCGCGGCGTCGATGGCGCAGATCATGCTGGTGGCGTAGGCGGTGCCCTTGCCCGCCTTGCCAAAGTTGGTGCCGTGGTCCACCGAGGTGCGGATGATGGGTAGCCCCAATGTGATGTTCACCCCCTCGGCAAACCCGATCAGCTTGGTGGGTATGTGACCCTGATCGTGATACATGGCCACCACCGCATCAAAGCGTTGTTGTTCCGCCATCAGGTAGAACACCGTATCGGGCGGAACGGGCACCGGATAGACCTCCAT
>JAAYED010000262.1 GCA_012728955.1 Chloroflexota bacterium | reverse complement strand
CGCTGCTGATCGGTAAAAAAGAACAACACATTAGGACGTTTACTGACCATATCGCCTCCAGAGCGCAGGAATCTATCGGACTCGATCACTCGCTGGGGACGCAACTCGAATGGGATTGCCGAATATCCATGCACGAGGCCGTGCCCACAGGCGCCGCCAGGCCTCAAAGCGAAAGGTGCCGGGCTGGCGGGTTACATGCTCCAGCGAAGCGCCCCTGGCCTGCGCCACCACAGCCCCATCGCGCAACAGACGGATCTCGGCAGGGGCCGGCAGATTCACCACCAGCCGCACACCGTCACTGGTCAGGGGCAGCGTACCGCCAAAGGTCGCGGCTTGGTCCATGGACTCGGCCCTGTAGCGCGTGCCCCGGGCTGGCGCCACCCGATCGTTGGCCACAAAGCATCGCCCTGCCGCCAGCGCGTCGATCACCAGCGAAACGTCTTGCGCCTTTTCCCTGCTCCAGTCCGCCCTGAGCAGCAGATGGGTGTTGATCCCACCGAACAGATACCGATAGGGCAGGATCCTGCGGCGCAGGGGGCCCAACCGATACACGGTGGCGTGGGCATCCGAGCCGCCAACAGCCACACTGGGGCCGGCCGCCAGCTGTGCATCCCACAGGCGCAGCGTCTCTGGCAGTGGGCCACGGATCGCCAAGCCGGGCAGGTAGGCGTACAGCAGGCCGTGCGCCAGCGTGTGGACCCGAGACTTGAACTCGGACATCAGATTCCAGATCTCTATTCCGTGCAGGCCGGTGACCTCACGGCTGATCCAGTTTATGTCCGGTTCGTTAGCGGCCGCACCACTGTGCTCGATGGGATGGGCGATCAGCGGCAAGCCGCCCGAGGCGCGCGCAGCATCGATCGCCTCCTGCAGGCTGGCGGTGCAGTCAGACAGATCATGCTGTGCGCCCAGCACCAGAAGGTGATCCTGATGTGGCCGACCGAAAGGGTTCAGCTCCTGTCCCACCAGCACAAGCACGCCGTTACGCCAACCCTCGAACTCGGGCAGGCGCACATTGTGATCGGTGATGACGATCACGTCGAGCTCAGCGTCTCTGGCGGCCTCCACGATCTGAGGCACGCCAGCCGTCCCATCTGACGCAGTGCTGTGGATGTGCAGGTTGGCGACCCGCTCGACCCAGGGATGTTCTGCCATCAATCGCCGTCCTTCACCGCGTCCCTAGGACTTGTCTCCCCCTGCCAAAAGCGAACGTGCAAATGCCTCGCCGAAACGCTCTCCCTGGCGCAACGTATCGCCGGTGGGCGCGCCATTAAACTCGAGCGTCTCGTGCCAGGTCCACTTGAGCGGCTCCAGGATCGACTGGAGCTCTTTCAGAGCACCCTTGCTCCAACCATAGCTGCCAAAGTAGGCGGCCTGCCGATTGGCGATGCGCTTGTGTACCACGTTGGTCATGGCCTGAGCCATGGGAGGAAAGAGCGACACTTCATAGGTGGGCGCCCCCACTAGTACGCCGGAACGCGTCCAAAGGGAGGGCAGGAAGTAGCTCGAGTGGGTACGCGCCACATCAAAGATCTCCAGCGGCACCTGCGCCTTGGCCACGCCCTCGGCCACTGCGTTCATCATGCGCTCGGTGTTGCCGTACATGGAACCATACAACAGGGTCACCCCGGGCTCGGCGGGCTCGCTCGCCAGGCGCGCCCAAGCCGCATAGAGTGCGATAATGCGACCCGGATCCCGACGCCACACCAGGCCGTGTGAAGGAGCGACCACCTCGATGGTCAATGGCTTGAGCTTGTCAATAGCCCGCAACACCTGCGTGCTAAAGCGGGCCACAATGTTGGAATAGTAGCGCAGGGCTTCGCGCTCATACCAGAGGATGTCCTGGCACTGATCGTCAAAGACCCTGCCGGGCAGGGCACCATAGCCACCAAAGGCATCACAGGAAAAGAGCACATTGTGTTCGGGCACCCAGGTGGCCATGGTCTCGGGCCAGTGCACAAAGGGGATCATGTGAAACTGGAGGGTGACGCCGCCCAGATCGAGCGTCTCGCCATCGCTGACCACCCGCACGCCCCCGGTGATGCCAAAATAGGCGGCCAGCATGGGCTCGGCTTTGGCGCTCACCAGGAAGGTCGCCGACGGGGCCAGTTGTCGGACCAGTGTGGCAGCCCCGGTATGATCGGGCTCCATGTGATTCAGCACCACATAGTCGATCTTGGAGGGATCGACCATGGCGCGCACCTGCTCGATAAACGAGGCAGCATGATGCGCCGCTGCAAGGTCGATCAGAGCAATCTTCTCACCTACCACAAGGTAACTGTTGTACGAAACCCCTTCCTGCGTGATGGGCCACACACCCTCAAACAGGTCCGTGGTTCGATCGTTCACCCCTATCCAATAGATGCCAGGCTTGATCTGAATCGCAGGCATAGTTCCTCCCAACCAGCGCCTCTGCCAGGCGCGTATGGTGTCGTTGCATTGCTCAGAGTATACCCGATGGTACGTTCTAGACCAGACGGGGAACGCGGGCGAGGATCTCGGACACCACCTCATAGTTGATGGTGCCAAGCTGCTCAGCGACCGCCTCTGCGGTTAGAGTTGCCCCGCCCTGCGAGCCGATCAGTACCACCTCGTCCCCCTGCCGGGCACCGGGGATATCCGTTACGTCCACCATGCACTGGTCCATACACACCCGCCCCACCAACGGCGCCGGCCGACCGCGCAAGAGTACATGTCCCCAGTTGCGCGGAGCCCTGCGAAAACCATCGGCATAGCCCACCGGCAGCACGGCGATGCGCATGGGACGAGATGCGCGAAAGGTGCAGCCGTATCCCACACAAGCGCCCGCAGGGATCGTCTTGACCTGGGCAACCTGGCACTTGAAAGAGAGCGCCGGCCGATAGCCCGCCGGGAGGGGCGTATCCTCGGAGGGCGCCAGCCCGTACAGCAGGATGCCGGGACGCACCATATCATAGTGACTCTCAGGCCGCTTGAGCGTGGCAGCACTGTTGGCAATGTGTACCAGGGACGGCAAGAGGTTCTCTGCACGCAGTGAACACACCGCCTCGGCAAAGAGACGCAATTGCTCATCGGTGTAACTCGGATCGGCGGCGTCCGCGGTGGCGAGATGGCTGAACAGCCCACCGACCGTGAGCCCCTCGATCGCGCTCAAAGAGCGCAGCAGGGGTAAGAGTTCCTGCAGAGTCACGCCCAGGCGCGCCATGCCCGTATCCAGCTTGACATGGACCACGGCGGGCCTCCCGAGATCGCGCCCGGCTCGCGCCAGCGCCTCTCCCGACTCGACACTGTAGACAGTGGAAACCACACCGTGACGGACGGCGTCACGGGCCTGCCAGGCCGGCGTATAGCCCAGATTAAGGATAGGGGCCTGGATGCCTGCCGAGCGCAGCTCTATCGCCTCGCCCAGGCATGCCACTCCCAACCAGGTTGCACCGCTGGCGAGCACCGTGCGTGCCACACGGCGGGCACCGTGCCCGTAGGCATCCGCCTTGAGCACAGCCATCAGCTGGGTACCGGGGCGCAGTCGCTGCAGCGTGAGGCGCGTGTTATGGGCGATAGCATCCAGATCCACCTCAACCCAGGTAGGCCTGCCCGGCTGTCGAAGCTGTACCGACTGCCATCCGCGGCTCTGCCGCACCAGGCGCTGCGCCGCCTCCGCGGGCTCGGCCATCAGACCTGCGGTGATGTTCTCCAATCTGCCAGCGGCACTGCCTTTGACCAGCACCACGTCGCCCGGCTCCAGCCGAGCCTGAACGGCGGTGAGCACATCCCTGTCGGTATAGGCCACGTGCACCGCCGAGGGATCCATACCGTCCCGCAGGGCCTGTGAGGCCATCCAGGCGGCCATGTCGCCTTTGGCCACGAGCCTGTCCGCCACTGAGGCGATGGTGCTACCCACCTGCCGATGCAAGCTCTCCGATTGTCCCCCCAGATCGCTCATGTCGCCAGCAATCACCCAGCGCCTTCTGGCGGGGAGCGCCTGCAACGTGCGCAGCGCCGAAGCAAAGGACTCGGGGCTGGCGCTGAAAGTGTCATCCAGCAGCTGGCTCTGGTTCAGGCCTCGCAAGGGCACCAGGCGGCCCGGCAGAGGCACTGCCGTTGCCAACCGGGCCGCAATTTCCGATGGATCGAGGCCATAGTGGCGCCCCACTGCGTAGGCGATGCCCATGGTATAGGCGTGGTGCAGGCCGAGCCAGGGCAGTCGCAGAGGCACCCGGCCATCACCTTCTGCCACGACACAGGTCGTACCTTCAAGGCCCGTGGCGATGTCTTCCAGACGATAGGTGTTGCCCGTGCCAACTCCTACCGTCACGACGGCTGCGCTGCAGAGCTCTGCCATGGCGCGAGTGCGGGCATCATCACCATTGAGCACCGCCAGGCCATCCGCAGGCAGCGCCTCCACCAGGCGGGCCTTTTCGCGGGCGATCTCATCCAACCCTCCCAGATCAGCGACGTGGCTGTGCCCGATCGCCGTGACGATGCCAACCTGTGGATGGGTGAGCCTGGCCAGCAGGCGAATCTCATCCAGGCTGTCCGCCGCCATCTCCAGCACCGCCAGCTTTTCATCCTGCAGGCCGCCCAGGGCGATGGGCAGACCGTAGCGACCGTTGTAGCTTCCAGGGTTGCGAAACACGGGCTCCCTGGCCGCCAGTACCGCAGCCACCGCCTCCTTGGTGGAACTCTTGCCCAGGCTGCCGGTGATCCCGATCACTGCAACCTGCCGCTCGGCCAAAACCCAGCCGGCATAGTCCAGCAAGGCCTGCTGGCTGTTGTCCACCAGCAACCAGCTCACAGAGGGATCCAGCTGCCCCTCTGGGGCACGCTGGCACATAACGGCGGTTACCCCCTGCCTCAGAGCGTCCTGGATGTGGGCATGGCCGTCACCAGTATCGGTCACCACAGCTACAAACAGCTCTTCAGGCCGCGCAAGTCGCGAATCAAAGCAAAAGCCCTGAACCCACGCGGCCGGGTCACCGGCGATCAGCTGAGCAGATGTGGCGCTAACGAGGTCGCCAATTCGAATCATCTCACCGTTCCCCACAAGAGTTACGATGATTGTATCACCCCTCACTCCCCTTCCCAACACAGCGGTTCGCACCCGATCTGTTTTGTCACGCCTTGTGCCGTATGCTAGAATCGCCATCAGGTCCTGAAATCAGTACCGATTCGCGCCAGATCGCCGCCTCTATGCCCTGTACAGCGAGGCCAAGTCATCACAAATGAAGGGAGCCCCTGCCGGATGAGCCAGAAACGACCCTACGTTGGAGGCAACGGACATGCGTAGATTGGGTGATGGACGCTGGTTTCAGCGACCCAGCGGAATAGCCATTATTGGCTTTGTGATTCTGTTGGTACTGGCGCTCCTGTGGATGCCACCGGTCGACCTTGGTAACCGGTTATTTCACCGGAGTGTGCCGCGCCTGAGCAGCGGTGCGGACGGTTTGGTTGAGCACCCCATCGGTGCACGACTGGAGATACCGGCAGATGCCGTGACCGGCGACATGCGCGTGTCACTCGAGGCGCTGGATGCCACCGGAACGGTGGGTATGGCCAGCGCAGACTCGCTGATCGACGGCGACGGAAGCGGTATCAGTGGGATTCCCAAGGATGCCGACATCGAGGCCGCTCTGGCCGCGCTTCCCGCCGGTACCAGGCTCTTTAGCCCCATCTACCGTGTTCAATCCTTTGGCGATGTGCCGGCAAAGGCAACCTTGACGATGCCGGTGCCCGCCGAGATCGAGCGTATTGCCCTGGCGGATGTGTATGCCTGGAATGGGCACGGGTGGCAGTGGCAACCGGCGATGGCAGTTGCCGACAGTACGTCGGTACAGACGCAACTTACAGGCATGCCGGCACTGGTGGCCTTGGGAACCCCGGTGGACCGTTCGCTGCAGGTGAACGTCGGGGTGGATGATCAACCGACCGCCGACGGGCAGACAGTTCCTGACCGGGCAACTGTCGCCGTTTGGAAGCTCGACGCGGACGGTGGGCTCGTTGCAGCCGAGGGCGCCCCAACTACCAAGCCGGCCAGCACGATTGCCTCTTTGAGCAATGAGACGGATGAGGCGGGCCTGGCAGCCGTGGCGCAGATCCTGGCCAGCCAAGAGTCTGCGGAGGCGCACGCCAGGGCCATTGCGGATCGCGTCAAGGCAGAAGGCTTTGCTGGCGTCGAGCTGGCCTATCGTGGCACGAGCGACGCCCAGCGAGCCAATTTCACCAACCTGGTTACCACGCTCAAGGCCATGTTGCCGGCAAACGCGGTGGTCGCCGTCCGTACGGATGCACCCACGCGCAGCGGTGGGCAATGGCAAACCGGGGCTTTTGACTGGACGGCGTTGGGCAAGGTTGCCGACCAGCTGCGCGTGCCGCTCCCCGCGGATCCTGCCGCCTTTGTGGCGGGCGGACCGATCGACAGTCTGCTGAGCTATGCCGTGGCCAATGTCGAGCGCTCGCGCGTGGTACCCATTCTTTCGACCTACGCTCACGACGCCATGGCTGAGGAGATCGTCCCGATCACCTATGCCGAGGCTCTGGAGCTGCTGATCGACAATATCGCTGTTGAAGAGCCCACCGAGTACCTCACTCCTGGAGAGACGCTGCGGCTGAGCAAAGACCCGGAGGACACGCGGGATCTCCAAGTAGACCCTGCTACCCAGGTGAACTGGTTTGCCTATCGTGACAGCTCGGACGAGACCCACACAGTGTGGATGGAGACCGCCAACAGCGTGGTACGCAAGCTCCAACTGTTGAATAACTATCTACCCGGTGGCGCCCTCCTGGAAGGGGCCTTGACCAAGGGGAACGATGGCAGCATCCTGCCGCTGGTGGCCGAATGGCAGCAGGCCCAGCCTGCGGCACCGAACTATATGGTGCACTGGCAGGTGGAGGACACCGAAGGCAACATCTTCCGTAGCGTTGACGCACCGCTCCAGGATGGCAGCTTTGCCTGGGTGGTACCGGAGCGACCGGGGCTGTATGAAGTGAGCGGATCGCTCTCGGACGGTCTGGGGACCGAAGGTGTGATGGTTACCGCGATGGAGTTTACGGTGCCTACGCCCACCTACACCCCCACCCCCGAGGCGACCAGTACCCCTGAGCCGACCGCCACTCCGGTGGCGGAGGAGGAAGAGGAGGAAACGCCGGAGGCTACGGCAACCGAGGAAGTAACCCCGACGGAGACGCCTGAGGAGACCGTTACCGAGGAGGCGACGCCTACAGAAGAGGTCGAGCCCACGGCAACACCCGAACCTACCAGTGCTCCGATGCCCGTAGCGCCTCCCGCCGGCCGCACCGGCAGCTACTTTGGGTACGGCATCCAGGCCCACATCTATGGTGGCGATGCCCAGATCTATGGCCTGATTCAGGGCATGGGCTTTAACTGGATCAAGCAGCAGGTAGAGTGGAAGCTGGTGGAGCCCTCCAAGGGCGACTATCAGTGGGGCGATCTGGACCGCATCGTTGGCGGTGCCAATGCCGCCGGCCTCAACGTCCTGCTGAGTGTCGTCAAGGCTCCCGCCTGGGCCCGCGGTGGCGGTGCCGACATGTCCGTAGAGGGGCCGCCAGCCAATCCACAGGACT
>JAAYED010000261.1 GCA_012728955.1 Chloroflexota bacterium | reverse complement strand
GGCGGATTTGTCTTTGCTGCCGTACACAACATTCAGGCAGCCATCCCTCAAGCCAACCTCAGGGCGCTGGTGGAGGCCCTGGAGACGGAGCGGTAGGCGTTGAAAACAACCAAGGCAACGGTACCGGCATACCGTTGCCTTGGCTATCTATCTCTTGGTGTGGTCGCCCGTGCCGGCCCTGAGGCGCGGCCTACTTGCGACGCTGGAAGCGCATCTTGCGACGCATCTTGCGATACTTGTGCCTGGCAATCTTCTTGCGACGCTTTTTGATGACACTACCCATTCGATCACCTCTTTCCCTTGGTAACAGGTCAGAGGTCAGTATACCACATCCCACATTCGATGCCAATCGCCTCACATTCCTGCAAACAGAGCGTTGATTCTGCCGTGACTGAGCAGACGATCGCCACGCTGCCGGGCGGAGCCGGCAGTTATGTGCTGGTGATGTACCTCTCCGACCCCCGACGTGTGCGGATCGGTGCACTGGGATGGCATGATCTTGGCCGCGGCTACTACCTGTATGTGGGCAGCGCCTTGGGTGGCCTGCGCGCGCGATTGGCGCGCTACCTGCGGGGATCCGCGCACCAGCACTGGCATATCGACTATTTCCTGCCGACGTCCCGCCTGGATGCGATCTGGTACCTCGAGCACAAACGACACCTGGAGTGCCAGTGGGCAGCGCGACTGGGCGCAATACCGGAGGTCGAGCTAGCCTTGGCAGACTTTGGGTCATCTGACTGCCACTGCCCTGCCCATCTCTTTACCTGCGTGAGGTGCCCGCAGCCTGGCTGGCTGCGCGAGCCATCGCTGCAAACGCTGCAATTTCATCCTCAGCCCTGAGCAACATCAGTTTGAGCGCGTCAAGCTCTCCAACCACTCCCAGACAGCACTGTCCACCGCATCTGACCAGAGATAGTCGCCGTGCTGCCCCAGAGTGTTGCCCAGTCCCGGGAAGGTGCGCAGCGTCAGGCCTTGGCTGCCGGACGTCGCGAGACGCTCTACCAGCCGCTCGGCGCCATCCACCGGGGTCCAATGGTCATCGTCCCCGTGCAGGATCAGTACAGGGAGGTTTGCAGCGGAGAGCGTTTGTGCCAGGTCGACGCGTTCCCAATCCGCCACGGGACTCAAAGGCACCCTGCGTCCCAGCCTGCTGAGATACTCATCACCGGAGCCGAGCCAACCTTGCCACGCATACAGGCTCCGCTGCAGATACGACACGGTCTGGTTCTGGTTCCAGCCATGGCAGGCTGCCAGGGCAAGCACGCGATCGGATGCCAGCTCCACCAGGGGATTCCCATCGGTCGCAAAGGCCCCCAGCACTGCGGCAGTAAAAGGCTGGTCCGCGGTAACATCTGAGGCCACTGGATCGGCCAGCGCCAAGGCGGCAGAATAGGCCACGTCTCCAACGGCCACCAAAGCGATGCGGTCTGCATCCACACCATCCATCTCGGCAAGCGCTCGCCCCGCAGCACGCAGAGCCTGCGCCGCCTGGGCACTGGGCCCACGCTGAAACGGCCCCTCACTGGAGCCCACACCGACCGGATCCAGCACAAGCACCGCGCTGCCCCGGGCAGCCCAGGCCTCGGCACTGGCCAGCACGCCCGGCTGGTCCCAGGCTTGCACCAAGACCATTGCCGGAAAGCCCTGCGGATTCTCTGGAAGCAGCAGCCTGCCCTGCAACGACCCGTCATCGCCCAGACGCAGGACCTGCCCGGAGGGCCCTATCGTCTGCTGCGCAGCTCGTCCCTCGCGCACGCGCTCGATGCGCAAATGGCCCCCTTCTGGAAGGGCTGGATCGCGCAACCTCTGCCAACAGTCAAAGGACCAGGAGGGGAACTCGGCACTGAACAACAGGCGGGCGTCGGGGCGCATCCATAGAGTCAGGTCCTGCGGATGGGGACCAGTGAGCTTCACCTCGAGCGCCATGGTGCCGATCACAGCACTGGTCTGATCACCAGCCAGCTCCATGCGCAGCGAACCGAGAGTCAGCAGATCAGCGGTAACGTCCAGTACCGGCACCTGCATCGGCTCCAGCAGCTGCGCGGCGCTCTTGCCCTCGGTGAATTGCAGCACTGCCAACACCAGAGGCAACGCGGAGGGTGAGCTGTCCCACACCAGGCCGGGCGCGTCGAGCCCGTCCGAAAGCACGGGACCAAACCAAGCCTGGTTGTTGGCCAGCACCTCCACCTGGCCGCCTTGCCTCTGCAAATACCACGTAGAAGGAACTCCGCGGACACGACGTTCATAGCTGTAACTGGTCGGGTGCAGGATCGGCGAGAGCACGACGGTGCGACGCTCCACCATGTCCGCACCGCCCAGCCAGGTCACCACGCTGTCCACCACCAGGGCACCATCGGCAAGCCGTGTCTCCAGCACCTCGCTGGCGACAGGTTCGCCATCCAACGAGATCTCAAAGGCAAGGCCGTCCAGAGCGGCCAGGGCGCCCGGGGTGGCACTCGGCTCCGGCGTGGGCGTGAGAGGCGCTTCGTCTGTAGCCTTGTCACATCCGAGCAGGAGTGCTGCGAGGAGGAAAAGCAGGAACCATCCCGCCCACGTGGGCCCAGTGCGACGGGACACTGCCCTACTTGAGCACATAGTAGGTGCCCCGCTTGCTCCCCACCTGGATGATGATCCCCCTGGTCATCAGGTCGCGAAGGTCGAGCCGGAGCGTTTCCGCGGTGACATCGGGGCACAACTGGCGGTACTCGCGGTTGGTGATGCGCTCGTTCTCCTGGAGAAAGCGCAATGCCAGCAACTGGCGGGCGCTGAGGTCCTCCCCATACTCGATCTCCAGGCGATCCACAGCGTTGGAGAAAGAGACGGTAAAGCTGCGAGCTCCCTCGGTAAAGGCCGGCGCGGGATGATGCTCCCTGCGCATGGCGTCGATCATGATGTCGATGCCCTGGCCCAGCTCCTCGATATAGCCCCAGTAGAACAGACCCCGCACCAGCCTGGGATTGCGGGAAAAATGCTCATCCAGCATGTTGTCCAGCGTGATGTGCCCCGGCAGACGCCCCGGGGAGGTGATTTCCATGTGGTCGTCAAAGAGGCGAATCTCGATCCGTTGGCCGGTGGAGGTATAGTCGCGATGGCAGATGGCGTTGACCACCGCCTCACGCACCGCCTCGGGAGGATAGTCGTAACGCTCCTGCCTCTCGAGACCATTGGTAACCGAACTGGCGTGAATCTCGTCGAACAGTGCCTGCCAGGTCCGCTCCACCAGGCGGGGCGCAGGGCCGCTGAGCTCGATCCTGCGGTTGTATCGCTCGGCCCCTTGCGCCGACTCGCGCACCGAGGTGCCGCGAAAGCGCACGATCACCACCCCAACCTGCGGAAAGAACTCCTGAGGGTTCCTGCCAAAGAGCAGGATGCCTGCACCGGTAGGATTACCAGACGGGTCCAGCGCGCCGGCATCGCGCAGCAACTCCTGCCGCGAGAGCGTATTGGCACTGGGCCCCCTGCGGATACGGTTCTGTCGATACTCTTCGACGATCTCTTCGTCCAGGTCCTGCAGGGTAGCTCCTGCCACTGACTGGTCCTCAAAGGAGATGGGATATGCGCTGGTGATACGCTCGGCCCGATCCGCCTCCAGGCGCAGGTTACTGCGACCGGAGCGAACATAGACCTCACGCCCCTCGATGCTCATCTGGTAAGGTGTGGGCCGGACGATGATAGCCGCGACCTGACCCTCGGGGAGATCCTCATAGTACCAGCTCAAGTCCGCCTCACCGAAGCGTGGCTGGCACAACAGCAGGGCCCGCCTGAGCACCGGCTCCAGATGCTCGGCCACATCCCCTTGCACCCGACCATCGGCGTCCATCCCAATAATGATCGTCCCCCCTGAAGCGTTGGCAAAAGAGACAATCAGTTGCGCAAGAGAACGCGCGTCTGGGTCGGCCATATAGTCGAGCATCGGGCCGGGCTCTCCGGTGTGTGCTCGCCGTGAACGCCCATCCAGCGGTCTATCCATGTCGTACCCGCCTGTCAGCGTGTAAGGCCAAAGGGCCAGGTCATCACCCAACGTCCATCCATGTTGCGCGTTTCCAACAGGAAACGCCGGCTGGCGCGTCCCTCCGCCAGGGTCAGCTCCACGATGCAGTACAAGGTGTCTTTGCTCTCAAACAACCGTTTGGTGTAGACCGAGGTGATGGCGGGCGCCGCGTCGCCCCGTAGCGCAGAGACCTGCTGCATAAAGGACAGGCGATCCACCGGCGCGCCGTACAGATCCACCAGACTATCGGGATCTGTCATGTTGTAGACGGTGTTCGCATCACCCTCATACAGGGCGCGGACATAGGTCTCGATGGCGCGGGGAGCAGACAGCCCAACGTCTCGGCTGTAGAACCTGACCAGTCGCACCACCCCCGTTGCGGCGATGGCCACCAGCACGATCACCGCCACCACACGCACGATATTGACCACCCGTTGGATCGAGTGGGCAATGCGCTGGCGTTCGTCCTGACCATTCGACATGCATCAGCCTCCCGTGCGTCTGCGTTGTGGTGCCTTGCGCGTGGGACGTGCCCGGCCTGTACCGCCCGTGCTCTGCCCCTCATCGGCAGGGGGCGCGGGCGATGCGGCCGGCGGTTCCGACGGCGAAACGGTCTTTGAACCAGGCTCTTGCTTTTCCGGCGTCTGGCGGCTGCGACGGGTACCCCTGGGTGCCGCTGGTTCTGGGGGGGCCGGAGCGGTGGCTGCCTTTCTACGGGTGCGAGGGCTCTCCGCTTCCTGTGAGAGCGCTGCGTCAACCTTCCCCGCCTCTGCCGCTGGCTTGGTGCTGCGAGAGGAGGCACGGCGACGACTGCCGGTCTTTTCGTCCGGCACTGCCTGCGTTGCTGCGGCTGCAGGCTGCTCAGCGGCGGGCCGGGCCCTCCGCCGCCGGGTCACTGTCGTCGCGCCATCGGCAGGCTCACTGCCTGCTGTGGCGCTCTCTTGAGCCCTCGCGGTGCGTCTGGTGCGAGCCGGCTTGTCCAGCACCTCGGGCGCAGATTCGGCCCCCCTGCTGGTCGCTGTACCGGCTGTCCGTCGCCTTGCAGACCGCGTGACAACCTCCGCCGCCTCGGTAACAGGGAGCTCGGGCTGCGCAGCAGAAGGCCTTGCTGATCGCCGTCTGGTGGCTGCTTTGGGCGTGACAGCGCCAGGCGCCGGGCGGGAAGCTCCAGCGTTGCCGGGCTCGGGACGCTCTTCCACGGGCAGCATCAGGCAGGAAACAACCTGCACGCCCTCGGCGAGTTGTACCACCGCCCCAGCCCGGGTGCGTGTGACGACCCTGCCCCAAGTGTCTCTACGCAAACGGGGAAGGTCGCCCAAGGAACAGGTCTGGACCTGACCATCGCTCGTGCCGATCGCCACCCGTGCAGTGCTCACCGCCGGAATGGCAGCCACGAGGGGCCCGGCTATGGCAGACTTGGAAACATCTACCGTCAACGAGCCCTGGCCGCCACGCCCCTGCGGATTGTACTCGGTCAAGGGCGCCCGTTTGCCGAATCCATTCGCGGTCACAACCACAAGCTCGCCATCGCCGGCCAGTACGGTGCCCATCACCACGATGTCGCCATCGCGTGGGTCTATGCCGCGCATGCCCGTAGCGGGCAGTCCCTGGGGCCGAACGTCCTCTGCGGGGAAGCGGATGGCCCGGCCACCGGCAGTGGTGAGCAAAATGTCGCCACCGGCTGGTACGGACTGGACCGATACCACCTGATCAGACGGGTCGAGACCAAACACTACCGCCGCATCCCGCCCCAGTGACTGGAGATCGGCATGGGTGACGCGCTTGACCCGACCCTGCGCCGTGGCCAGCATGGCAGTGGCCTCCGCCCCCTCCTCGAGCGCGATCATACCGATCGCGCGCTCGCCGTCCTCCAAGAGCACCAAGTCCTGAAGCTGCACGCCGTCGGGCTGCTGGCCCACGGGAGGAATCTGGTGGGCTGCCAGACCAAAAGCCCGGCCCCGATTGCTGACAAACACCAGTTTGCGCTGCGCGCTGGTGCGGGCCATGGCGATCGGCGCCCCACCGGCGGTGAGCAGCTGAGCCAAGCCGCCTCCGTCCTTGCCCGCAGGGCTCAGGCGCACGCGCCCCTCTGTGGTGAGCAGCAGCGCCACATCGGTATTGGACACCAGGTCTTCGGCCGAGACGCTGGTGGACACGTCCAGATCACGAACGCTGGTACGCCGCACATCGCCGTGGGTACGCTTGAGCTCGAGCACCTCGTCACGCACCACGGCCCGCAACTTGTCCTCGCTGGAAAGCAAGTCCTGCAAAAAGGCGATGCGCTCCACCACCTCGCGGTACTCTTCCTGCACCCTGCGGCGCTCCAGAGCAGCCAGTCGCCTCAGCTGCAAATCGAGAATGGCCTGGGCCTGCACCTCGGTAAAGTTGAATCGTTTGCACAGATTGGTCTTGGCGCTGTCCGCGGTGCGCGAGCGCCGGATGATATCGATCACCTCGTCCAGATGATCGAGGGCGATGAGCAAGCCCTCCAGAATATGGGCTCGCCGCCGTGCGCGTTCGAGATCGAACCTGGTGCGGCGCTCTACCACCGAGTAGCGGTGGTCGATATAGTGGAGCAAGGCACGCTTTAGCGACAGAGTACGCGGCTCACCCTCCACCAGGGCCAGCATATTGACGCCAAAAGTCGCCTGCAGCTGGGTGTACTTGAGCAGTGTCGCAAGAATGGGCTCCCACTCGACGCCACGTTTGAGCTCGATGACGATGCGCACACCCATGCGGTCAGATTCATCGCGCAGGTCGGCGATGCCGTCGGCCCGACCCTCACGAGCCAGGCTGGCGATGCGTCCCACGAGGGTCGATTTATTGACCTGGTAGGGCAGCTCGGTGACGATGAGCGCCTGTCGCCCGCCGCCCAGCTCCTCGTGGTGCACCCGCGAGCGCATGACGATGCGACCGCGACCGGTAGCATAGGCCTGTCGGATCCCTTCATCCCCAAGGATCATGCCGCCCGTGGGAAAGTCCGGCCCCTGGACGAACTGCATCAGGTCATCCAGTGTGACATCATCCACCTGGTGATAATGGTCCACCAGGTAGGCCACAGCGTCCGCAATCTCACCCAGGTTATGGGGGGGTATGTTGGTGGCCATGCCCACCGCGATACCGCCCACGCCGTTGACCAGCAGGTTGGGCAACCGTGCGGGTAGCACCGTGGGCTCTTTGAGCGTGCTGTCAAAGTTGTCGACCATGTCGACCGAGTCTTTGTCCAGATCGGCGAGCATCTCGTCGCCCATGATGCTCAGACGGGCCTCGGTGTACCGAACCGCGGCGGCCCCGTCCCCATCCACAGAGCCAAAGTTCCCCTGCCCGTCCACCAACGGGTAGCGCATGGTAAAATCCTGAGCCATGCGCACCATGGCATCATACACGGCGGTGTCATTGTGCGGATGGTACTTGCCCAGTACTTCTCCAACGATACGAGCACTCTTGCGGGTGGGCCGGTCGTGGTACAGCCCCATGTCTCCCATGGCGTACAGGATGCGGCGCTGCACAGGCTTGAGCCCGTCGCGCACATCGGGGAGCGCTCGTGAGGTAATCACGCTCATGGCATAGCTCAGGTATGCCGAGCGCATGGTTTTTTCGATATCGGCCGTTACGTGGGCGCCTTGCTCCATCAAGCTCCTCGTTCAAGGCCTGCCACAGGTTCCGTCAGCAGGCCGCTGATTCTGTTGCTGTGCGCACAGCGAATGCGGGCTCAGCGCCCCGCCAGGGCGGGATGCGCGCGGACGCTGCGCAGGGCCTGCAACAGCGCGTCACCGGCCAAAATCCCATCCTCAGTGATCACGCGCGTGACGTGCTCTACCGGCGTGGTGTCCCACAGCTCGTTGCGCACAGAGATGCGCTCGTGGGGATGCGACAGAATCTGGTCTGGATCCCCGGCCGCCGCCTCGATGCCGGCGGCATACTCGGCGGCCATCAAGTCCCCCCGCGCTGCCAGCACGATGACGGGCAGCTCGCGGGCGTAGGCGGCCTCCGCCAGGGCAGCCGCGCCTCGGGCGGCGATGACCCCTTTGGCCGAGATGCTCTCTGCGCAAAGCAACAGGGCCTCCACGCGGCTGAGCCAGCCAAAGAGCGCCATGTCGCTGCCCAGTGTGACGTTCACGCCGGCCCAGGCAAGCTCGGTAGCCATCGTCAGGCCCGCCAAACTGGGCCTGCCCTCTCCGAGATAGACCCGCGGAGCCAGCGCTCGCTCGCCCAACAAGGTGAGAGCGGAGCGAGAGGCCCCATCTCGCCCTGCCACCATGATGGCGCTGTAGAGAGCGAGTGCCTCGGCACCCTCCTCAACGAGGGCAAGTTGCGTCGCGGCCCGTCGCTCACGGACGTTCTCGAGATAGAGCAGGGCACGGTTGCGCATGTCGGCGGCACTGACAGTCTGGTCCACCGCCCACATCAGGCCGTCCACCACGCGAAAGAGAGCAGCACGTTCACGGCCCAGGGCGATCAGGCGCCGCCCTCGGCGCACCAGCCAGGTGCGATAGGCCTCCAAGGCTTGAGGAACGGAACGCGCTACCTCTTCGCTCAAGAGGCCCACTGCTTCATAGAGATACCCTTCCCCATCCAGACGGGTATCCCTGGCGAGGGCCTCGACACGGTCCTCCCAACGCCAGCGTGTCATGTTCCTACCGCTCCGATCGGCTCGTCAAGCCATTACAGCACGCATCCACCAGCCTCATGGGCAGTATACCGAACGCAGGGACGTTCTCCAACCCTAGTTACGAACGAGCAGGCCTGGCTGACAGTTGCGGCAGTAACTAGTGGGGCGCTTGCCAACGGTGATCTCGGAGATGGCGGCACCGCATCGCGGGCAGGGCAATCCGCCGCGCAGGTGAACCTGCAACCCCTGCCGCCAGTGCAGATCCATGTCGGGAGGCCATTGATCCAGCAAATAGGCCACGCGTTCGGTCAGCACCTGTCGCAGGGAGTCGTACAAGCGCTCGCGCTGCTCCCGGCTCAAGGTGCGCGCCTTGGCAAAGGGATAGATCCCCGCCGCCCAAAGGATCTCGTCGGCATAGGCATTGCCAACGCCCAGTACGACCCGTTCACGGGTGAGCACCCCCTTGATCTCGCCCGTCTGAGAACGCAATCTGTCCAGAAACAGGTCACGGGTAAGATCCGGGGACAGGCCATCGGGCGTGTTGAGGTCCAACCCGGGGATGGCGGCAAGATCGTCTGCGAGATAGGTCTTTCCCATACCGCGAGGGTCGGCATAGCGCATGGCCAGGTGGGGGAAGGAGACGGTGTAATAGTCACGGCGCCTTGGTGGCTGAGCGGTGGAGAGCCAGGTCAGGTTACCGGCGAGCATAAAGTTGGTCACCAGAGCCAGATCATCAAACCAGAACAGGAGAAACTTGCCGTGGCGCCCCAGCCCGGTAACCCGTCTGCCCACCAGCACAGAGGCATCCACAGGGGGAGGCAACAGCGTCCTCCAAACCAGCGGGCGATGCACCGACACATCGGTGACTGGCTGCCCCAGCAGCCTTGGCGTGACGCGAATGCGCAGCGCCTCCAGTTCCGGCAGTTCGGGCATGGCTATTCCTCCAGCGGAGCGGGCTCGTCCAGCACCGTCATACTCTGGATGCGCTCCACCGAAAAGGTGCGTCGCCCGTGGCGCAGGTAGCAGTAGGCCACCAGATAGAGCGTGCCAAAGCGATCCGCGAGCTGGATGGGACGCACCACGCGCTCGCTTATCCCGCCATAGCCATCCCGATAGGAAAGGCGCAGCAGTTTGTTGCGCCGCATGGCCTCTCGCAGAGGGGCGGGCACACGCAAGGCCCCCTCTCCCCGCTCCCGCAGGATGCCCCCCTGTGCCTGGATGAGATCAGCGACGGTGCGCACCCCTCGCCGCGCCAGTCGGGACACCAACTCCTGCAAGAGTCGGTAGGTGGCCCAGGCGTCATCAGCGGCGCGATGGGCGTTGTCCATGTTGATGCCATACCTGGTGCACAGGGCACGCAGCGAATAGTCACCGGAGGAGACGTTGCGCCGCGCCAGGCGCAGGGTGTCCACCGCCACCAGTGAAGGAAAGGGCCTCTGAGCCAGTTGCAGCTCGGCCTTGATAAAGGCCAGGTCAAAGAGTGCGTTGTGGCCCACAAACACGGTGCCATGCAGATGGCTGAGCAGCTCGTCGGCGATCTCGGCGAACATGGGGGCATCGGCCAGCATCTCGTCCGAGATGTGATTAACCCGATAGGCGCCCCAGCTGACGGCACGTTGCGGATTGACGAGCCGCTGCCACTCTACCCTTACCTCGCCCTGCTGGATCCCCAAGAGGGCGACTTCTATCACACGGTCTCCACGGGTTGGGTCCAGCCCTGTGGTCTCCACATCCACCACAGAGAGCGGAGCCTGCTCAATAGGGGTGCTCAGGTCAACCATGGGCGGTTTTGCTCGACGCTGCAACGGGCGCAAAGGACACGCGATGGATAGCACAAGGCCCACACAGGGCAAGCGCCCGTTGGTGCCGCTCGGTGCCATAGCCCTTGTGTGCCGCAAAGCCATAGCTGGGGAATCGGCGATCCCATTCGCGCATCAGCCTGTCACGGGTGACCTTGGCAACCACAGAGGCTGCGGCGATGGACAGGGACACTCGGTCCCCGCGAATGATGGCCGTTTGGGGTAACGGCACCTCTCTCAGCCTCACCGCGTCGATCAGAAGGTGGTCGGGTGGATGTGGCAGTGCGAGCAACGCTATCCGCATGGCCTCACGGGTGGCAGCAAGAATACCAAGCCGATCGATTTCCTGAGATGAGACGACGCCTGTGCCCAGGTAATCCGCACTCTCCAGGATGAGATCATAGCAGCGATCGCGCTGTCGTGGCGTAAGCAGTTTCGAGTCGCGAACCAGGCCACGACGCAGACAGTGTTCTGCACTTTCGGCTCGAAAAACAGCAGCGGCCGCGACCACGGGCCCTGCCCATGCGCCGCGACCGGCTTCATCTATCCCTGCGACGATGCGATACCCCTTGCCCCAAAGATCTTGCTCATAGCCAAGGCTTGGGAGCCTGTCCATCGCATCCGTGCCGGATCCGTACTTCATCCGGCCCCCATCCGCTACCCGTGTTACTCGCGCACCCTGTCCAAGGCGGAACGATCGTCACGCAGCCGAGCGGCCTTGCCACGATACTTGCGCAAAAAGTACAGCTGCGCCCGGCGCACCTTGGCGCGACGCACAATCTCGATGCGCTCAATTCGAGGCGACAGCAACATAAAGGTACGCTCAACACCAATTCCGTGAGCGGCGATGCGGCGCACCGTAAAGGTTGCATCCACGCCCTCGCCACGCATGCGCATGACAACACCCTGGATCACCTGGATGCGCTCGCGGTTACCCTCGACGATCCGAAGATGAACGCGCACGGTATCCCCGGGGCGAAGGTCGGCCGCTTGGCTCTTGAGCTCTGGATTCCAGCCGTTCAACTTATCGGACATCTCGGGCCACCACCTTTCATCACGTATCACAAACGGGCAGTATACCACAGGCCATCTACAGGGCAAAAAGCCCCGAGATCCCTTACTGCGCAACGGCTTCCGATGGGGAACCATCGGCCACCTCGCCTGCAGAACACTCTTCTTGATCAGGCTTTTTCAGCAGGCCCAATGCCTCTGGCAGACCGGGCGCCCATCGGTACCAGCGCTCGTCCTGCGGGGAGATCCGATAAGGCTCTTGCCCCCGGCGCACGGGATGATCGAGACAGAATCGCTCAAACTGTCGAGTGAGCTCTGCCGCCAGTTGCTCCGAGAGGTCCGGCGTACGCGCCCCCTCGTCCACCACGGCAAAACAATCCACCAGTTGCGCTTGGCCCTGCTGAAACACCGGACCCAGCGTGGCCAGCGCGAGCACGTCATCCTCCTGGTTGAGGGCTACCAACGCGACGCGCCACGCCTGTCCCAGCACGGGCAGGAACCGCGTGCCCACCTCTTCCTCTGTCCAATCCTCTCCCGATGCGCGCTGCAACAGCTCTACCACCTGCTCCAGGTCAGCTGGCAGACAGGGTCGCACCAGGTGCTCCCCCGGTACCTCCAGGTCGATCTCTCGCACCCAGGCATACTTGCGCCGCAGTGCGGTGGGGTAAAAACTGCCCAAGGCATCATAGTCCACCTTTTCCCCCCAGCGCTGATAGACGCGGGGATCGATGTAGGACTTTAGGCTTGTGCTGGTGTTCCACTGCCGTTTGCGGCGAGCAATGTCAAACTGTGCCTTGAGCTTGGCTACTGCCTGCGACGCACGCTCCACACGCAGATCGGCCTGCTCCACGCGGCGCCTGGCCACCTCCAAACGCCGCTCATAGCGAAGGGCGATCTGTTCACGCCGGTCATCGGATGCCTGCGCCGCAGCCTCCTGCGCCTCCTCCTGCAGCGCGCGCAGCTGACTATTTGCCTCGCGGCGCTTTTTCCGGGCTGCTGCTACGCGATCGGTTGCCTTGGAAATGCGCTCCTCGTAGCGTCCCTGGGTGGTCTCCCAGTTTCCGCTGACCTGCTTGGTGTGATTGCAGAGCTCGGCCGCCG
Organism: Chloroflexota bacterium; assembly: GCA_012728955.1. Taxonomy (GTDB): domain Bacteria; phylum Chloroflexota; class Anaerolineae; order UBA1429; family UBA1429; genus JAAYED01. Next base: position 2,405 of record JAAYED010000261.1, on the reverse strand, counting down.
CGAGATTCGCCTCATTGGCCACCTGCCACTTTTTGTACTCGGGGTCGCTCGCACGTACCCGTGCCCGCTGCAGCTTGTGCTGGACAGTGACGGTTGCATAGTAGGTACGGAACTTTTTCGCCGAGAGGCCAGGCAGAATTCGTGAGAAAAACGCGTTGACCTGTGAACTGGTGACGTCCGGAAAGAGCTGTGGGAGGCCCGCCGAGGGCGATGTATCGTCCTCTCCCGCATGCGATGGCCGCGCATTGGCGATCAGCTCGCTGAAGCTGCGATAGACGTGCGGCGGCAGGTCCAGCTTCTTGTGCCAGTGCACCGAGTCCTTGCCAAGAAAGTCGAACTCGGCGACACCATCGGCATGCAGCGTCACATGCTCGGGGCGCAACGTGGTAGCGCCCACTGTATCTGCCTCATCGGCGTCCTTTTCATCGCCCACGCGCAGGCACAGGGCATCGATCAGATAGCAGGCTGTCGCCACCATGCGCTGGCGCTCATTGTCTGACTGGATCCCTCGATGGATGGCAGCCTGGACCTCGGCCAGCTTTTTGTCCAGTTGCAGCGCCTGATCAAACTTGTCCGCCTCGCGCTCCTGTTTGACAGGCGCGGTGTCAGAGAGCCAGATGTACTTGAGCTTGTCGGTGAGACGATCCTTCCAGCGGGCAACCCACAACGACTCGGGCTGCCAAACGATCTCGTCCCACCCCTCGCCCAGGGCGGCATGATTATCGGGGCTGCTGTTCAGAGTGATGTCCTGGCGACGCGCCCCCACCTTCCAGCGCCCTCGCAGAGGATGCTGCCCCCGCCCCATAAAGATGCCGCTCGGCTCGACCATGTACGTGCCGAGCTCGACGCGCTGTCCGTCCACGATTGCGTACCCGAACTCGGCCTTTTGCGCCTCGCGTAATCGTTTGCGTTCCGCCGCAGCGTCCCGCCGCTCTTCCTTGGACAGACCGGCCTTGACCGCGCGCTGGCGATCGATCAGGGCTTCATAAGCAGAAAAGTCAATCTCCTGCAGGGACAGCTCTCCCGCCACACCCAGGGCTGCTGCGAAATCACCCAGAAAGTTGTTCACAAACACGGGATCCTGGACATAGGGGGTGTCTTTTTTTGCAGCCCAGGCCAACGCCATCTCTTCCTGGGCGGGCGTCAGAGCAATCTGCTGCCCACGAAGGACGATACTCAGGCCGGGCGCCTCTGGCGGATCGGGTACAATGACGCCATGGTGAATGAGCTGTTCGAGCACGGTCAATCCTCTCTACTGTGGCAACGCGAACGTTCGACCTTGAATTCTATCATGGACCTCCACACCGGCCGAAACAGGCTCAAACGGTGCTGCGCGCTTGCGCGTCCGTAGATCCGTGCATATGGGGGCAGAGCAGCTCTGCCAGGCGCACCCAGTCTGCCAGTGCCAGCGACTGGGGACGCTGCTCAGGCAGAATGCCAGCAGTCTCCAGGGCCTCGTCGATGCGAACGGGCTCCACCGGCAGATTGGCTGTGAGACTGTTGTGCAACTGCTTGCGACGCTGACCAAAGGCCGCGTGAGCGATGCGATACAGGCAGGGCTCCAGTGCTGGTGGCACCAACGGCTGGGCATAGGTGCGGATAGACAGAATCGCCGAAGCGACCTTGGGCTGCGGATAAAAGGCACTGGCGGGCACCGTAGCCACACGCCTCGGGGCACCACAGGCCTGAACACTGAGTGCCAACAGGCTCATCTCCCCTGGACCCGCCACGACCCGGTCCGCAACCTCTTTTTGCACCAACAAAGTCAAAAGGGCAGGTCGCACAGCGGCGGTCAACAACAGGCGCAGCACCCGGGAGGTGATATAGTAGGGCAGATTGGCCACAACCTTGTACGTTGCCGACGGGTCACGTCCCGCCCGTAACAGGTCTTGGGGCCGCAGGCGGAGAATGTCCCCCTCCACGATGGTGACGTTGGGCAGGGCGCCCACCGTATCCTGCAGCACCTCCACCATGCGATGGTCCAGCTCCACCGCCGTCACGTATCCTGCGGAGCTGGCCAACCGCCTCGTGAGCGTGCCCAACCCGGGCCCGATCTCCAGGACGTGGTCGTCGGCGGTCAGTTCACTGGCTGATACGATGCGCTCATAGGCCCAGTCGGAGATCAACAGGTTCTGGGCCAGTCCCTTGGATGGACGAAGGTTGTACCGGCGCAGCAGCTCGTGGACGTCCACCTGCGTTACTCGCGCTCTACGGGGCTATTGGGCAGAGTCCAGGCAATCTGGCTGGCAGGCGGCGCCGGCGTCAACAGATAGACATCCACCCAGCGGTACCAGTGCACAAGGTTGTCGTCATCGTAACACAAGTCGATGTGGAGATCGTGAATGCCGCTGCCCGTATCGCCGGCATAACCAATACCGTAGCCGGGCACGTACATGCGCTGCCTC
>JAAYED010000260.1 GCA_012728955.1 Chloroflexota bacterium | reverse complement strand
GGTTGGGGGCGCAAGGGCTGGAACTGCTGGCAGAAGTCAAGGAGCGGACCGGGCTGGCGGTGATCAGCGAGGTGATGGCCCCGGAGCAGGTACCCCTGATGGCCCGGTATGCCGACATTTTGCAGGTGGGCACTCGCAACATGCAGAACTATAACCTGCTACACGCCCTGGGAGAGGCGGGCAAGCCGGTACTGCTCAAGCGGGGGATGATGTCCACGATGGAGGAGTTGCTCATGTCGGCGGAGTACATCCTCTCGCATGGTAACTATCGGGTGATGTTGTGCGAGCGTGGCATCCGCACGTTTGAAAACTATACCCGCAACACGCTGGACCTGAGCGCCGTGCCGGTGCTCAAGCAGATGACCCACCTGCCCGTTGTCGTGGATCCCAGTCACGCCACCGGCAACTGGGAATGGGTGGAACCGTTGTCCAGGGCTGCTGTTGCCGCCGGGGCGGATGGCCTACTAATCGAAGTGCATCCCCATCCCGACAAGGCCCTGTCCGATGGGGTGCAATCGCTACGGCCCGAACGCTTTACCGAACTGATTCGGCGGACACGGGCGGTTGCCGAGGCCGTGGGCCGGAGCTTGTAGGAGCGTTGTGATGGAACCGGGGTTTGCGGATGCACAGGTAACGATAGTGGGGTTGGGGTTGATGGGCGGCTCGCTGGCTGCCGCGCTGACCAGCCGGGGGGCTTGTCGGCGGGTGATTGGCGTGGCGCGCCGCCCGTCAACGCTGAGGACGGCGTTGGATTTGCGCTTTATCCACGAGGGCACTACCGACCTGCAGGCGGGGGTGCGGCAGGCCGATCTGGTGATCCTGGCGACGCCAGTGCGAGACATCCTTGCCAAGCTCGAGATCATCGGCCCTATGCTCAAACCGGGCGCCGTCGTGCTGGACGTGGGCAGCACGAAAAAGGCCATCTGCGAGGCGATGGCCGCGCTGCCCAGCCACGTGCAGCCGGTGGGCGGGCATCCGATGTGTGGCAAGGAAAGCTCCGGGCTGACGATGGCCGAGCCGGAGCTATATCAGGACAAGGTGTTTGTGCTGGCTCCGCTGCCGCGCACGGAACCCGCCGCGCTGAGGCTGGCCCAGAGCCTGGTGCAGGCCATCGGCGCTCGTGAAGTCCAACTGGATCCTGAGCGTCATGACCGCCTGGTGGCTGCCATCAGCCACCTCCCGTATATGCTGGCCGTGTCCCTGGTCAACGCGGTGGAATCGTTGGCCGATGGGGATGACCTGATGTGGCAGTTGGCTGCCGGTGGTTTTCGCGACACCAGCCGCGTGGCTGCCGGAGATATCCGCATGATGACAGATATTCTGATGACCAACCGCCCTGCCATTTTGGATGCCCTGCATGAGGCGAAAATCCAACTCTCCCAGCTCACCGAGCGTCTGGAGCGCAACGATATGGAGGGACTGGCCAAGGCCATGCTGGCGGCCCGCAATAGAAGATTGGAGATGTTCTGATGAACCTGCGCGTGCGACCTGTTTCTGGTTTGCGAGGGACCATCGACCTGCCCGGCGACAAGTCCATTACCCACCGGGCGCTGTTGCTAGGCTCCCTTTCGTCTGGTAACTCCCGCATTGGGGGCTACCTGGATAGCGGCGACTGCCGCGCGACGATGGGTTGCCTGCATGCTCTGGGCGTGTCTGTGGAGCAAGTGGGGGAGGATACCTTGACGGTGCACGGGATGGGTCTGCGCGGCTGGCGAGAGCCGGAGAACGTGCTGAATTGCGTCCGTTCTGGCACGACCATGCGCCTGCTGGCCGGGCTGCTGGCGGGCCAGTCTTTCTATAGCGTGCTGAGCGGCGAGGCCCAGCTCTTGCGGCGGCCTATGGATCGGGTAGTGCAACCCCTGCGGCTAATGGGCGCGCAGATTATGGGTCGCCAATCGTCCAAGCTGCCCCCACTAACGCTGGTGGGTGGCCC
>JAAYED010000002.1 GCA_012728955.1 Chloroflexota bacterium | reverse complement strand
GGCGGCGGCAAAGGTAAAAGCGTCTGGACCGAGCTCGGCCTGCACGCCGGTCAGCACTGGGCGGCTCTCATCGGTGGCCGCGGCAAAGGCCACCCGATCGATCATCAACTGCATCTCTTCGGCACCGATGCGAATGGGCTCCTCATCCTCCGGAACCAGAATCAGGGGGTACTCCTGGGCGTCGATCCCCTTGATATTGGCCTCTGAGCGCCCGCACTTGACGTTCAAAGTCTGCGTGCGCGCGATCAACTCCAGATCGACCACCTCACCTGAGAGAGAATTGACAAAATCTGCCAGCAAACGGGCGGGAATGGTGGTGGCGCCTTCGCGCTCGACCTTGGCGGGGATCCAGCAATTGATGCCGATCTCCAGGTTGGTAGCCGAGAGCTTGAGCCGCGACTCGTCGGTGGAAAGCAGGATGTTGGAGAGAACCGGAAGCGTACTGCGCGTGGCCACGGCACGCCCCACTATCGACAGACCCCTGGCCAGGTTGGCCTGTGTACAGGAAACCCTCATCGTCCTTTCCTCCTCATGAGCTGGCAGAGGCAGTATAAACGCCCTGCCGGTGACGGTCAATCAGTCCTGGGGCTTGAAGGTGTACACGCCATTCACAATGGGCCAGCTGCTACCACAGGCGGGACAACGAACGCCTTCATTTGCGGGCACCAGTGGCTCGTGACCACAATCGGGGCAGCAAAAGAGCGCGGACCGATCTACCGGCACGCCTGCTGCAGCGCCCTGTCGACGCGACTTGAGGAACACGCTGGGCCCCGGGGTCAATGGCGCCAGGGGACGCTGCAACTGCCCATCCAAGCCGGCGAGCCAGGCCACCGGAACAGTCCTCTTGAGGATGCCCAGCCGAAACATCGACACAGCTCGCTGTTGTTCCACGTGAAACCCCGCCTCTGTGAGCCGCTGGCGCACCCAGGCTGGGTGAAAATCCAGGTGCAGATCGGCAAACTCGGCAGGCTCTCGATCAAAGGGGTTCAGGCCGCGATGCAAGAGATAGCGAAAAATGTTTTTCAGGTGGCGCTTGTTGGCGAATTCGAGCACCAGCGTGCCCTGGGCTGTAATCATGCGCGCCAACTGCGCCACGGCGGCGGGAACGTCCAGCAGGTGATGCATCACGCGCACCATTACCGCTGCATCGGCAGCGCCGCTGGCCAGTGGCAGACGATAGAGGTCCGCAGCCACGTACACAAACCGCTCATCGCCCAGCTGCTGACGGGCAAACTCCAGCTGGGAGCGGGAGTAATCGACCAGCACCACCTCATCAAAGGCGCCGTACAGCCCGGCCAGCCGGCCAAAGCCCGCGCCGATATCCACCACACGCCTTCCACGGGACGGCAGCATCTTGCCAATGGCGATTCGCTCTACGGCATCCTCGTACTCACGACCCTGGCCCTGCCAAAAGTCCGTCCGATAGGTAGAGTCTTCGTAATCGATGATGCGCGGGCCGTTGCGATGCTGATCTGCCACCGAGTAGGCTCCCTGTTCCACGTGAAACATCTGTTCCAATGAACGCACCGCCCTGCAGCGGCTGATAGGTCATTCTAGCGGCCGCTTGCAGCACTGTCAAAGCCCGGCAGCTGCTGCCCTGCACCCTGCTCCTCCGGTGATGCGACCACCTCGTACTCCGGCTGCCCCTGGCGCAGCAGCATGCGCAACTGGACAGCATTTTGCACCGCATAGTCCTGCATGTTGTTGTTAAACAGCACATGCACTACGTCCACAAGCGCTGCCAGCTGCCCAATGCGGGGCACCCACTCGCGCAGTTCGGACTCGGCGTACAGGTAATCGAAACGTTCCGCAGTGGTGCGAGTCCGGGCATACCACGTGCCAGTGTTCCGCCCGTGAAAACGCACCAGACAGAGCGTCGGCGTCGTGACCTCCAGCCGCATGGGCGCCGTGCCCGTGCCCACCTGCGGGGCATCCACCACCGTCAACCCCATCCTGAGACCACGCAGTGTCTCCCCAACCTCAGGAAACGCCTGCGGTCCATACCAGCTGCTGTGCCGAAACTCGACCGAGAGAAGATCATCAGGATACAGGTCCCGCAAAGACCTCAGGTACGCCAGATTCTGTCCGGTCCACACAAACCACGGGGGAAACTGAAAGTGCAGGGCACCCAACTTGTCCGCATCCCGCAAGGGCTGTACCGATGCACTAAAGGCGGCATGCGTCTCGGCCTGTGGCGCGTTCTTCCGATCGTGAAAAGTCAACTGCTGAAAGGCCTTGACGTCGAACACAAATCCCGGCGGCGTGCGCTCAGCCCACAGAGTGAAATTGCGTGCCGGCATCAGTCGATAATAGGTGGAGTTCACCTCGACCACTGAAAAACGTTGCGCATAGTAGCTGATCTGCTGGTTGGATGGCAACCCGGCAGGGTAGAAAGGCTTGTGATCCGACCAGTTACACGTTCCCACCAATACTCTGGCCATACGCGATCACCTTTCACTGTATTACACGCCTCATTGTACCATACCTGCTGCCACCGCCGTGCGATCCGCTCCTCCGATTTGACGGCTTGGGCACTCCTCACTATGCTTGGCACAGTTTCGGTGGAGTTACGCAATGCACACCGGTCGGACAGTACGCATTTTACAGTCCGTATCCCAGCCAGAGACCCTGGTGCGTGTGTTTGCGATCCCCAGCGTGCGATTTACCTACTATTATGCTCGTTCCATAGTGGGCAATTGCGCGCTGCGCGCCGGGGAGTCATAGGCGACTTACCATAAAAAGCGACAAGACAAGCGTGGAGCGCAAGCCCCACGCTTTTTTGTTACCTGATGTCCGGAAAGGAGAGGACGATGCCCGTACGAGGGATCCGGGGCGCTACCACCGTTACCGTCAACACAGAGGAGGAGATACTGGAGCGGACCCGCACGCTGCTGCAAGAAATCGTCACGGTCAACGGCGTCCAGCAGGAGGAGCTGGCGGCCGTACTCTTTACCGTTACAGCCGACCTCGATGCCGCCTTCCCCGCGCGAGCGGCCCGTCAGCTGGGCTGGGTGCACGTCCCACTGATAGATGCCCTGGAAATCCCCGTTCCGGGCAGCCTGCCACGCTGCATCCGCGTTCTGCTCTGGTGGAACACTGACCGTCCAGCCGATCAGATCCACCATGTTTATCAGGCAGGGGCCACTGTCCTGCGTCCCGATCTGTCCACTTTCAACCATCCGAAGGAGAACTCATGATCGTCATCATGCGCAGCCGCACACCACAGGAGCATATTCAAGCCGTGGTCGACAAAGTGAATCAGCTGGGCCTCAAACCACATATCTCTGCGGGAGAAGAGACCACCATCATCGGAGTGATCGGTGACGAACGCCGCCTGGACGTCTCCGTCTTTGACATGATGGAAGGTGTGGAGCGAGTGGTGCGGGTGCTCAAACCGTTCAAGCTCTCCAGCCGCGACTTTCATCCGGAAAATACCGTGATACAGGTCAATGGCACCAAAATCGGTGCTGATTCCGTGGTGATTATCGGCGGTCCCTGCTCCGTCGAGAGCCATGAGCAGCTCTTTGAGGCCGCCCGGGTCGTCAAAGAGAGCGGAGGAACCCTCTTTCGGGGTGGCGCCTACAAGCCACGCACATCGCCCTACAGTTTTCGCGGCTTGGGTGAAAAGGCGCTCACCTGGCTGGCAGAGGTCAAGGCCATCTATGGCCTCGCCATTGTGACCGAAGTCATGTCACCAGATCAGATCCCCATGGTGTCCGGTGTGGCAGACATCATCCAGATTGGCACACGCAACATGCAGAACTATGCCCTGCTCGACGCCGCAGGGCGCTCCGAGCGACCCGTGCTCCTCAAGCGTGGTATGATGTCCACCATCGAAGAGCTGCTCATGTCTGCCGAGTACATCATGTCCAACGGGAATGAACAGGTGATTCTGTGTGAGCGGGGTATCCGCACCTTTGAAACCACCACACGCAACACGCTCGATATCAGCGCGGTGCCCGTCCTCAAGGAACTGACCCATCTGCCGGTGCTGATGGATCCCAGCCATGCCTCGGGCCGCGCCAGGTATGTGAACGCCCTTTCCCGTGCCTCTATTGCTGCCGGCGCGGACGGGCTGCTGATCGAGATGCATCCCCATCCGGAGCAAGCGCTCTCTGACGGGGCACAGTCCATCTCGCCGGAGGCCTACACCACACTGATTGGCGATGTGCGCCAGGTAGCGGCCGCCGTCGGCCGGACACTGTAAACAACGTGACAGCACTGGCAGAGGCACAGGTTGCCATCGCAGGGCTGGGCCTGATGGGCGGCTCCCTCGGGGCCGCCCTCCGATCCCGTCAGGCCTGCCGCGAGGTGGTAGGGATCGCTCGTCGCCAGAGCAGCCTCAACACAGCCCTTACACTGCAGTTTGTACATCGCGGAACAACGGACCTGCGAGAGGGTGTGTCACAGGCCGATATCGTGGTGCTGTGCACGCCGGTGGGCGACATTCTGGCCAAGATCGCCGCCATCAGTGAGTGGCTCAAGCCGGGGGCCTTGCTCATGGATGTGGGCAGCACCAAGACCGCCATCTGCAGCGCTCTGGCACGGCTGCCCGCTGCCGTCCAACCGGTGGGGGGGCACCCCATGTGCGGCAAAGAGTCCTCAGGACTGACCATGGCCGAGCCCGACCTGTATCAGGACCGCGTATTTGTGCTCTGTCCTCTGGAGCGCACCTCTTCCGAGGCGCGCCAACTGGCTGAAGAGCTGGTGCGGTCCGTTGGGGCGCGGCCCACCTATCTCGAGCCAGAGCGCCATGACCGGCTGGTCGCGGCCATCAGCCATCTTCCCGCTATGCTGGCGACCACACTGGTGCAGACGGCAGCAGCCCTGGGCCAGGATGATCCCCTGCTCTGGACGCTGGCAGCCGGCGGTTTCCGGGACACCAGCCGCGTAGCAGCAGGAAGCGTGCCCATGATGATGGACATTCTCGCGACCAATCGTGACCCGATTCTCCATGCGCTGCACGAGGCAGCGGATCAGCTCGGCGAGCTCATCGCCTGCCTGGAAAGCGGGGATATGGACACCATACAACGCACCCTGGAGCAGGCCGCAGCACGGCGGCGGAGGCTGTATCATGGAGCTGCACACTAGGCCAGTAACCGGTCTCTCCGGCCGCGTGTCGGTACCGGGAGACAAATCCATCACCCACCGTGCCCTGTTACTCGGGGGCATCGGCGATGGTACCTCGCGCATCGACGGTTTCCTGGACAGCGGCGACTGCCGCGCCACCATAGGATGCCTGCAGGCGCTGGGCATACGGATCGAGCGACCGGCAAGCAGCACCCTGCAGGTGCATGGCAAGGGCCTGCGAGGTTTGGCACCAGCTCAAGAGGCGCTGGATTGTATCCGCTCCGGAACCACCATGCGGCTCATGGCCGGGTTGTTGGCGGGGCAAACCTTTGACAGCGTGCTCACCGCCAACCAGCAGCTGCTGGCCAGGCCGATGGATCGCGTCATTGGGCCCTTGCGCTCCATGGGTGCATGTATCAGCGGTGGCGAGGGAGATCGTTTTCCCCCGCTCGCCATCACAGGCTCTCCTCTGCGGGGCGCTGTGTGTGTACTGCCCATGGCCAGTGCTCAGGTCAAGTCCGCCATCCTGCTGGCAGGACTGTATGCTGAGGGCCCCACCACTGTGCAGGAGCCCGGCCCTTCCCGCGACCACACCGAGCGCATGCTCACAGCCCGAGGGGTCCCCGTGCACAGCGAGGGACTGGTTCACACCCTGCGGGGCCCCGCACCACGGCTCTCTGCGCTGGACGTGCGCGTTCCAGGAGACTTTTCTTCCGCCGCTTTTCCGATCGTCGCCGCGCTCCTCGTCCCCCACAGCGACATCGTCGTTGAAAACGTGGGAATCAACCCCACCCGTACCGGCCTGCTGGACAGCCTGCTGGCCATGGGAGCGGACATTACCCTGGAAGAGTGTCGGCAGGAGGGGGGCGAGCCTGTGGCAGATCTACGCGTGCGCTCCTCTGACCTGCAGGGTGTGTCGATCGGGGGGGATCTGGTTCCACGCACCATCGACGAGTTCCCCATCCTGGCCCTGGCAGCCACGCAAGCCTCGGGCCACACTCGGGTGCGGGACGCTGCCGAACTGCGCGTCAAGGAGACAGACCGGATCGCCACCACGGTCACTACGCTGCGCACTCTGGGCGCCAAAATCGAGCCGGCACCCGATGGCTTTGACATAATGGGGCCGACGCCCCTCAAAGGAGCAGAACTGCATTCCTTTGCCGACCACCGCCTGGGCATGACCATCGCCGTGGCGGGGCTGATCGCAGTGGGAGGAACGGTGCTTACCGATGCAGAACGTATCGCGGATTCGTACCCGGGCTTTGAGGCGACCATGGCTCGGCTCGCTGGAGGTGCCCGCGCATGACCCTTGTTCAGAATGCTCCCCACACCATCACGGGCCATACCTCGCTGGTGGGCCTGCTGGGCTGGCCGGTGGGACACACCATCTCCCCGCCCATGCACAACGCCGCCTTTGCAGCCCTGCAGATGGATTGGTGCTATGTGCCCTTTGCCGTGCCACCGGAGCAGCTCGCCACAGCGGTGGCCGGCGCCCGGGCCCTCGGCCTCCGTGGCCTCAACGCCACGGTGCCCCACAAACAGGCCCTGCTCGACCTGGTGGATGAGCTGACACCAGAGGCAGCCGCCATCGGAGCCGTGAACACGCTGCTGTTTGGCGACAGGATTACCGGCCACAACACCGATGGCATCGGCTTTATCAACGCGCTTCAAGAGACGGGCACTACCCCATGCGGTCGGCACGCGCTGCTGCTGGGGGCAGGGGGAGCGGCACGCGCCGTGGGGTATGCCCTGCTGCGGGAAGGCGCTTCCCTGACGATCCTCAACCGAACTGCCTCCCGTGCCGACAGCCTGGCCAACGACCTCGCCACGGTGCTGCCGGGCAGTTCGGTAGACGCGGCCCCGCTCGATGCCGACACGGTCGCCAGGTACGCGCAACTTGCCGATCTGATCGTAAACTGCACCCTGGTGGGCATGTCGCCTCACGATCAGCAGTGTCCATGGCCCGCTGGTGTAGCCTATCCCGCAGGCATCCCCCTGTTCGACCTGATCTATGCCCCCCCTGAGACGCGCCTGATGGCGCTGGCCCGCTCAGCCACAAGGCGCATGTCAGAGAGGCCGTACTTGAGGGCTCCGGGAAGATCGGCGTGTCCCGGGCGTGGCCGGGTCCATGGGGGCACCTCGCGATCGCACCAGTTTTCATAG
>JAAYED010000259.1 GCA_012728955.1 Chloroflexota bacterium | reverse complement strand
GGCTGCAGGGCGGCCAGCACGGCCTCCACATCGATGCCGCCATCGCCCCCCGGCGGCACCATGCCATAGGTGATGCCCATCTCGGCCAGGGAGCCGGGCACAGGGCCGTTCAGCCCGATGACATCGGCCAATGTGTCATAGGGGTGGCCGCAGGCGCTGAGCAGGTGATCGCCCGGCTGCAGCAGGCCAAACAGGCCCAGGCTCAGCGCGTGGGTGCCGCTGGCAATCTGGGGGCGGAAGATGGCACTTTCGGTCTGGAACAGGTCGGCCACGATGGCTTCCAGCGTATCCCGGCCGATGTCGCCATAGCCATACCCCTCGCTGCCGGCAAAGTGTCGCGCGGCCACCCGATGGCGCTGAAACAGTTCCAATACCCGCTTGGTGTTCTGAAGCTCCCGGCGGTCTATCCCTTCAAATACAGGCGCGCAGGCAGCTTCGGCCCGCGCGATACGCTCGGCGATGGTCATTTTTCCTCCATATCCAGGCGCACCTGCTGGGGCAGCGCCTCCTCCATGCCCTCGGGGGCCAGCCAGCGGATGCGCCCATCCGGCCGAAACCAGGTAAGCTGCCGCTTGGCGTAGTTGCGCGTGCGGCGCTTGATAAGCGCCACCGCCTCCCCAATATCGGCCCGCCCGGTCAGGCAGGGCACCAATTCCTTGTAGCCCAGGCCCTGCATGCTCTGCACGTCAGCAGTCAAGCCCCGCCGCAACAGACCATCCACCTCACCCATCAGCACCTGGGCCATCATTTGGTCCACCCGGCTGTCGATACGCTGATACAGCACCTGGCGCGGCCAATCCGGCGCGTACAGCAAGAAGCGATAGGGCTCCTGGCCCTCGGGCACACGCTGCGCCGAAAAGGGCTCGCCCGTCACGGCCCATACCTCCAGCGCGCGAATCACGCGCCGGGTGTCGTTGATGTGCAGCCTGTCGGCGCTGACCGGGTCCACCCGACGCAGGTGGTCGTGCAGGGCTTGCTTTCCCTCGACCTCAAGCATCTCTTCATATCTGCCGCGCACCTCGTCGTCTCGCGGGGTATTGCCCAGCGTCAGCCCCTGGCTGAGCGCCCGCAGGTATAACCCGGTGCCGCCAACGAGTACCGGCATGTGCCCCCTGTCTAGAATGCCCTGAATGGCCGCCAGCGCCCCCTCACGGTACTCCGCCACGCTGTAGGGCTGCGCCGGGTCGGCCACATCCAGCATGTAGTGGGGGATGCGGGCCTGCTCGGCCGCCGTCGGTTTGGCGGTGCCAATGTCCATGCCGCGGTATACCTGCATGGAATCCATACACACAACCTCGATGGGATGGTGCGCGGCCAGGCTCAGCGACAGCGCCGTCTTGCCCCCGGCGGTGGGCCCTACCAGGCCAATAACGACAGGCTTGTCCATCAGCCGGGGATGCGCTGGAAGCGCTTTTCAAGCTCCGTGCGGGTCAGCTGCATCATCAGCGGCCGCCCATGCGGGCAGGTAGGGGTCACATTGCCCTCCAGCACGCCGCGCACCAGCGCGATGAGCGCCTCGTCGGGCAGCCGCTCGCCCCCCTTGACCGCCTGCTTGCAGGAGGCCATGATGATTTTCTCCACCCGCTTGTCATCGCTCAGCGCCCCGGTGGCGGCCAATTCGTCCAGCGCCTCGCGGAAGCTGCTCTCTGCCTGGGGCTGGCCCAGCATCATGGGCACGGTACGCAGGC
>JAAYED010000258.1 GCA_012728955.1 Chloroflexota bacterium | reverse complement strand
CGGCCAGCGGATTTTAAGTACAGCACCCGCTCTCGGCTAGAGGAGCACAACAGGTGATAAGGAAGAGGAAACAAGCCCCAATAACACGCAGACCAAAACAGCCTCTGGGCGACGCGTCTCGCCAAGTCCGCAGGACTCGCGGCGGTCCCGTACATGCGGATTCTGTCCGCAGCCCTCGCGTCCGCAGGTCGTGCGGGCTGAGGGCAGGCGAATGATAGGCGAGGTGGGGTGGGGCGTCAAGCGGAGGCAGGGCCATGGGTATAGCGCAGATTCGTGGGTGAGTTTTTGCAGCAGGGTGCGTAATAGGTAGAGTCCGGGGAGGTTGGCGGATAGTAGCGTGAGGAGTGGTGATCGTGAGGCGTATGTCGCGGGCGCAGCGTCGGGAGGCCTTCCTGGAGCACGCCCTCGAGGCGTTCGAGACCCTGGACCGCTGGTATGGTGAGCATCCCGAGGCGACCTTCGCCGAGATCGAGCAGCAGGCGCGGAAACAACGCCGGGAACTCATGGGCAAGGCCCTGGAGGTGGTGATCAACGGTCGGCGCACCGGGGCGGAGGAGGCGGCCGCGCCACGGTGCCCCCGGTGCGGGGCGGAGATGGCCCTGCATGACTACCGCCCGAAGACGATTCGAGGGCTGGAGGGCGAGAGCGTGCTGGAACGCGTCTACTACGTCTGCCCGCAGGGGTGCGGGGAGACGCTTTTCCCCCCTGGATCACCGCCTGCGGCTGCGAGCGGATGCCTGGAGTGAGGGTGCCGCCCAGGTGGCCGCGGAGCAGGGCTTGCAGGCGCCCTCCTTCGATCAGGCGGCCCACACCTACGCCCGGGCGGTGGGCGGGCGCATCTCGGGCGACAGCGTGCGGCGCCTCACCGAGGGCTTTGGCCAGGGGGTGGCCGAGAAGCGCCAGGCGGAGGTCGCGGGGGCCTACGACCTGCGCGCGGGGGAGGCGCCGGGGCTGACGGTGGTCGACGCCCTGGACGGGCAGGGCAACGTCTCCACCGACGGGGTGATGATGTTGGTGTGCGAGGAGGGCTGGAAGGAGGTCAAGCTCACCGTCTGGTCGCAGTGCGCCGCCAGTGAGGACCCGGAGCGCCGGGTGCAGCTGAGTCGGCACAGCTGTCAGGCGGGGCTGTGGGATGCGGACACCATGGCGCGCTACCAGTACGTGGAGGGGCTGCGGTGCGGGGCGCCGGCGTGCGCGCGTTTGGGTTCCGTGAACGATGCCGCGGCCTGGATCCTGCGATGCTCGCATCGCTGGATCACGGCGGACAACTTCCCCCAGGCGGCCCTGATCGTGGACTGGCCTCACGCTCAGGGACGGGTATGGCAGGTGGCGCACAGCCTGTTTGGCGAGGGAACGGAGGCGGCGCGGCGGTGGGCCGAAACCCAGGTGGAGCGCCTCTGGCAGGGGCGCAGGGCGGAGATCATCGCCGCCCTGGCGGACTTCCCCCACAGCGCGGAGGCGCGGCGGGCGAGGGCGTACTTCACGCAGCACCTGGGGCACATGGACTATGGCCGCTACCGCGACCAAGGCTATCCCATCGGCAGCGGCACGGTGGAGAGCGGCTGCAAGAACTGCGTGCAGCGGCGCATGAAGCGGTCTGGGCGGGGCTGGGGGCGCGATACGGGGCAAGCGATGCTCAGTGCGCTCAGCGAACTCCACAGCGACCGCTTCGACCGTGTCTGGCAGGCGTGCGCCTGACCCCCGAATCTGCGCTATACCCCAGGGCCATTTGCAGGGCAATCGCATACTCGGGCTGGGGATGGTAGGATGGGGGCATCCTGACTACAAAGGCCCCGCCTTGGTGAGTGAGCATGCCGACCGTTGCGTCTTGCGCTGCTTTGCCACTGTCCCCGACCCCGAGAGGGGTACCTGTGTGAACACGAGCTGATCGACATCATCGCCATCGCCCTCTGCGCCGCGACGTGCGGCGCGGACAACGGGGGGGAGGTCGAGGCGTACGGCCGCACTACGGAGCGTTGGCTGGGCACCTTCCTTGT